>NZ_CP107921.1:8067812-8402968 GCF_036014215.1 Streptomyces sp. NBC_00440 | reverse complement strand
GCAAGCGAACACCCGGGCTGCGCCTGGTGTTGCGCTCACGCTCCGCGTGAGCGCCAACGAGTGGCTGCGCCACTGTGCAACCATCCCGCTGCGCGGGATGGTTGACGGCCCGTCCGCTGCGCTCCCGAGCCTCCTTGGCTGCGCCCGCGGCCAGGTTTCCGCTGCGCTCCAACCTGGCCAAGCGGGTCCGCTGCGCTCCCCCGCCCAACGGCCCCTCCGGCTTCGCCTCCAGGGCCTCAAGGCCCGCTGACGCGGGCCGGGCTGGCTGCAAGGAGGAGGGGTCGCTCGTTCGTGTGGGTTCTAGTGTATCGCTGCATCAAATTGATGCAGCATGTACCGTTGGCGAAAATATAGGACACCCAACAGTCGCCCAGAGACCCCTTAATATTCGAGAGGAACGGCCCGTCGATGACTGGTCACAGCGAATCTATCGGAACGGGCCCCGCGCTGAGCAGCGATTCTGTGCGCAGGGTGAGCCAGTATCAGACGGCGGGCACCAACGCCCGGTTGAAGCTGTTCGCGCTCCTGGAGGCGCAGGGCGTGCCCGCGGCTGAGGCGGACGACCTGCTGGCCTCCCTGGAGGCCGGAGCGGTCGCCGGGGCCGCCGGCGAGGTGGTCGAGTTGGACGGCATGGCGCCGGCCTGCCGGGGCCCGGTCTTCGAGAACGGCTGGGACGAAGGCGTAACGGCCGTGAGCGAGGCCCTGGTGGGCATCGCGGACCGTGACTGGTCCCGGCGTGCCGGCAGGTCGGCCGGGGCCGCTGAGCTGGCCGTGCATCTGGCGGGCGTGAGGCGGCGTGAGCGGTCGGACCTTGTTCGGCTGGAGAGGTTCGTCCGGGGGACTGTGCTGCCGCGCACGCATCCGAACACCACGCAGTGGCGCCGGGTGCTGGCGGCGCTGGGCGAGGCCGGCGCTCTGTGCACCGCGCGAACCGTGAACAGCGACGGGGACTACGTCGTCTGCACACTCAATGCCGGCCACTACGACCCGGACGACAAGCCTCCCTTCAAAGACGGAAAGCCCGGCGGCTGGCACAAGGCGGATGCGTCGATCTGGAATGACTCGGGCGCGGCCTGCACTCCGCACGCGGCCCTCTGAAAGACATCAGGGACAAGTATTAGGGAGGGCTTGAAAATGCTTTTGGTTCCGCTCAAGGAACACCAGGTCGACCAGAAGTTGAGTTTTCGTAACTGGGTTGGATTTCCTGCAAGATCGCCTGTTCCTCCGGAAGGGGCGCGTGCGATGGGGGTGTCTGCGACCGGGTCCGGCAAGACGATCACCACCGCTGCATGCGCTCTGGAGTACTTCCCGGGCGGGCGGATTCTGGTGATGGTGCCCACGCTGGACCTGATCGTGCAGAGTGCCCAGTCCTGGCGGCGGGTCGGGCACCGGGCGCCGATGGTCGCAGTCTGCTCGGTGGACAAGGACGAGGTCCTGGAGCAGCTCGGAGTGCGCACCACCACCAACCCGATCCAGCTCGCCCTGTGGGCCGGGACCGGGCCGGTGGTCGTGTTCGCCACCTACGCCTCCCTCGTGGACCGCGAGGACCCCGCCGACGTCACTGGTCGCCGGACTGTCCCTGGGCCGTTGGAATCGGCTCTGGCCGGCGGGGAGCGGCTGTACGGGCAGCGGATGGCTCCGTTTGACCTGGCCATTCTGGACGAGGGGCACATGACGGCCGGAGACATGGGGCGGCCGTGGGCGGCGATCCACGACAACAGTCGGATCCCTGTCGACTTCCGGCTCTACCTGACCGCCACCCCGCGGATCCTCGCCGCGCCCCGGCCGCAGCGCGGGCGGGACGGCCGGGAGGTGGTGATCGCGTCGATGGAGGATGACTCCAGCACCTACGGCACCCGGATTTTTGATCTCGGTCTGGCGGAGGCAGTGGAACGCTCGATCCTTGCGGGGTTCGAGATCGACGTGCTGGAGATCCGCGACCCGGACCCGGTCCTGGGCCTGTCCGGGGACACCCTGCGTGGCCGGCGCATGGCCCTGCTCCAAGCGGCGCTGCTGGAGCACGCGGCGCAGCAGAATCTGCACACCACCATGGTGTTCCACCAGCGGGTGGAGGAGGCGGCCGCGTTCGCCGAGCAGATGCCGCGCACGGCCGCCGAACTGTATACCGCCGAGGCCTCCGCGGCGGCGCTGGCCGGGGCGGAGGAACTGCCCGCGTCGTCGATCGATGCTGAGCTGTACGAGCTGGAGGAGGCCCGTCACGTGCCTCCGGACCGGGTATGGGCGGACTGGCTGTGCGGGGACCATCCCATCGCGCACCGGCGTGCGGTGATCCACCGGTTCGCCAACGGCATCAACGCCCAGAACCGACGCGTACACCGGGCGTTCCTCTCCTCGGTACGGGCGCTCGGGGTCGGGGTCGATATCACCGGACTGCGCGGGGTCGAGGCCGTGTGCATCGTCGGCTCGCGCAGCTCCCAGGTCGACGTCGTTCAGAACATCGGACGCGCCCTGCGCCCCAACCCGGACGGCACGACCAAGACCGCCCGGATCATCATCCCTGTCTTCCTCCAGCCCGAGGAGGACCCGAAGGACATGATCGCCTCGGCCAGCTACCAACCCCTGGTCGACATCCTCCAAGCCCTGCGCTCGCACTCGGAACGCATGGTCGACCAGCTCGCCTCCCACGCCCTGACCCGCGGCGCCGAGCGGCGGCGCATCCACGTCCGCCCCACCCCCGCGACCGGGGCGCAGAACGGAGACGGGCAAGAGGCGAGCGACGAGGCGCAGCAGGAGGTCGACCGGGTCACCTCGGTCGTGGTCAACTTTGCTTCTCCCCGGGACGCCGCCAACATCGCTGCTCTGACCCGCTGCCGCGTCATCCGGCCCGAATCCCTCGTCTGGCTGGAGGGCTACCAAGCCCTCATCCGCTGGCGTACCGAGAACGAGATCACCGGCCTGTACGCCGTGCCGTACGACACCGAGACCGCAGTCGGCGTGACGAAGGACTACCCCCTGGGCCGGTGGGTGCACCAGCAACGCCGCGCCCAGCGCACAGGCGAACTCGACCCCCACCGCAAGGAGCTCCTCGACGACGCCGGGATGGTGTGGGAACCCGGCGACGAAGCGTGGGAGAACAAACTCGCCGCGTTCCGGTCCTACCGGCGAGCCACCGGACACCTCGCACCCCGGCAGGACGCCGTCTGGGGCGAGGGCGAGGCGATGGTGCCCATCGGGCAGCACCTGGCGAACCTCCGGCGGAAGGGGCAGAAGAACGGCCTGGGCAAGGACCCGGAGCGAGCGGCGGTGCGTGCCGCGCAGCTGGCGGCGATCGACCCGGACTGGAACTGCCCCTGGCCGCTCGACTGGCAGCGGCACTACCGCGTCCTCTCCGACCTCGCCGACGCCGACGGCCACCTGCCCGACATCCAACCCGGCGTGCTCTTCGAGGGCGACGACATCGGACGATGGCTCATGCGGCAAAGAGAAGCGAGCACCTGGACACAGTTCTCCGCCGAACAGCAGGAACGGCTGACAACGCTGGGGGTGCAGCCCACTGAGACCCCGTCTCCTGCCCCGGCGGCAACGCCTGCGGCGAAGGGGCCGGGCAAAGCGCAGCAGGCGTTCCAGCGTGGACTGGCAGCCCTCACCCAGTGGGTAGAGCGGGAGGGTGCCCACCGGCCGGTACCCCGCAGCCACGCTGAGGAGATCGCGGTTGACGGCGAGACGGAGCCGGTGGTCGTCAAGCTAGGCGTGTGGGTATCGAACACCCGCGCGAGGCGCGACAAGCTCACCCCGGAGCAGCTGGACGCGCTACGGGGGCTCGGCATGGAATGGGCGGCGTAGAGGCAGTGGGAGCCCTATGCCGGTCGCGCACGCCGGTGAAGCTGTGGAGTGTCAAGTGACGGATTCGTTTTCCTCGTGGCCTGTGTCCGGTGTCGTCCGGCTGGCCCCGGTGGCAGGTGAAACGACGATGTCATTCGTGAATCGGCTGGCCTCTCGCTACAACGTCACTGTGACGGGCCTGTTGTCTGCGATGGCGGGCCCTGGCGTGCGTGGTGTCTGGGGAGAGGGCTGTCTCGTCGGCGAGTTGTTCCTGGCGTCCGCGGTGCGGCGCCGGCTGGCTTCCTTCTGCCAGGTGCCGGAGTCGCATCTGTCCCGCGCGCTGCCTTCCTGGGATGGGGGCGCTGACGCGAAGGCGAACGGTGACCAGCCGAACGTGCGCTTCGCCTCCGGCAGCACAGTTCCTGCCGTCATGCTGGGATGCCGTCTGTGTACGGCGGCCCGGACAGGCGCTCCCTGGTCTGTCCGTCTGTACTGCGACCTGCGTTCAAGGATCTGCATCAGGCACCAGTGCTGGTCCCTCGACTCACTGGCGCTGGACAGAGCCACGCTGGTCGAAGGCCAGGTGAGCCTCTCCGGGCTACCGGAGGTGATACGTGCGCACGAGCGCCTTCTGCCGATGCTGCGCCGTAGGGGCTCGTGCGAGAGCGCTTTTGCCGTGGCCCAGGCGGTCGTTGCCTCCTGGTGGGACGCGGGCCGGCGGGACGAAGTGATCTGGCCGGCGCGTCTTGGTCGTGTCTGTGCCGATCTCCCCGAGGGTGAGGTGGCGGTGCTCGCCCGGGACGTGGTGACGTATCCCGAGGCTGTCGCGGTCACGACGGTTCTATGTGACCGGTTGTGGCGACAACGCGTATTAGAGGACACGCACGGTCAGATGCCGCACACGTTGGCCGAGGTTCCCCGTCTGCTGACCGAGCTGGCTCGCCGTCTGGGCCGCCCGTGGCTGGTGGAACAGCTTGCCTCCTCCAGTGCAGGAGCCTTGTTCGCCTGGGTGCGGGCGTGTGTGCGGCGGGAGCGCGGAGCAGTGTCCGAGGAAGAGGTGTGGGCGGTTCCGGTCGCGCACCGGCCTCGTGGGCTTGCGGCGCAGCTGCGGGAGTTGCGCCTCCAGCACGTCGGCAGTGCTCCGGTAGGAGGAAGGCAGTCCCGTGCAGAGCAGGCGTATCAGGTCGGCTTGGCACACGCCCGTTCCTACGCGGCGCGTCACGGGCATCTCGCTGTTCCCAAGTACGGCCGTCACGAGGGTTTTGCTCTGGGGCCGTGGCTGGCCAATCAGAGAACCGGAGTAGCAGCGCTCCCCATCGAGCGGGCGCAGGCGTTGCATCGCATCGATCCCTGGTGGAATGGTCCCTGGCCCATCTCCTGGCGACGGACGTACCACCGCGCCCTGGTACACGTTCAAAAGCATGGCCTCGTTGACGCCACGGCAGGATTCCCCGGCACCAGCCTCGCCTTGGGCGAGTGGCTCCATGAGCAGTGTTCCCGGTACGACGACCTCCACGTGGGCCAGCAACGCCTGCTCGCAGATCTCGGAATCCGGCCCGCGCACGCCCGCTCAGCACGCCCTCGCCGTAACAGCCTTGCTCAGGCCTTCGCGGCCGGCCTGGACTACGCCCGAGCCTTTGCCGCCGTCCACGGCCACCTCGCCACGTCCAAGAGCACGCGGCAGGACGGTTTTCCTCTTGGGCAGTGGCTGATGAGCCAACGCAGCCGGGCCCGTATGGCGGAGAAGGAAACCGACCGGAGCCGTGCACTGTCCGCCATCGACCCGTGGTGGAACCCGCCGTGGCCCATGGCATGGCAACGCGCCTACCACCACGCCCGCAAGCAGTGCGGCAGCAATCAGCTGCTGGTGCCGGGGGATGGCTTCGCCGGGGTGGGGGCGTCTGCCAGATCATGGCTGTACGCGCAGTGCGCCCTGTTCGAAGAGCTCCACCCCCGCCAGCAAGATCTACTGCGGGAGATGGGCGTCACCGCCGAGGCCGCACAAGCGAGGCAGACCGCGTGGTACCACCCCACCGGCGCCCGGATCGACTTCGCCGTGGGCTTGGCCCATGCCCGGGACTACGTCGGCGTTCACGGCCACCTGGCGCTGCCGCACCCCGTTCAGCACAACGGGTTCCCGCTGGGAAGGTGGCTCACCAGCAAACGCGGAGAGGCCGGAGCCCACGCGCGCCGCACACCGGCTCCGTGGCCGGGCATGCAGGCCCTCGCTGCTCTGGATCCGTGGTGGTTCCCTCCGTGGGCGTTCGCCTGGCAGCGCGACTACCACCATCTGCGTCTCCTGCTCATCGCCGGCCTCGAACCACCGCCCAAGCTGCGCTCCTGGTTCAGCGAGCAACTCGCTCAACGCCACGCCTTGTTGCCCGGCCAACAGCGGCTCCTGCAGGAACTGAGAACCTCCCTGGTCTGACCACGGGTGCAGGAGCTCGGCGTCGCGGCCGCCGTTCACCCGTTCGGGTGGCGGATCCAGATCACGGCGTTCAGCAGCCACCCATGCACTTGGCTGTTGAGTGTGGAGGGGCACGAGCACGGCAGGCGGGTGCAGCAGGCTACCGCAGGGGGCGGCGGTGCGGGAATCGAGGCCGCGTTCGTCACGGCCGCCGGGCAGTTGACGCAGTTGCCGTGGGATCAGGCGACGGCATCGGTGCGGTTCGAGGACCTCGCGCCGGTATCCGCGTTTCCGGTCGTTCCGGGCCGCCGGTGGGGGCCGGGCTGGTGGTGGTCGGCGACCACCGGACGGCACGTCGTACACGGTTCGGCAGCAATGCGCACCCAGCTGATGGTCCTGGACCGGAATCCGGACGTGACCGGCCTGTCCGCACGTCCGGTACGGCTGCTGTGGCGGGATCCCGACGGGCGGGTGCGCTCGTGGGTGCCTCAGTTGTTCGCCCGGTACACCGAAGGCACCGGCCTGCTCGCCGACTGCCCCTCCAGCCCGACCACCGGGGCAGACAGGGCGCAGCGGGCGCGGATGGTCCTGGAGGCGGCGTGTGCCCGCGTGGGCTGGGCTTACCGGCGCCTTGAGCCACCTCCAGCGGTGGTGGCGGCGAACTTGCGGTGGCTGGCCGGCTACCGCCACCCACGTAATCAGGGCCCGCCCGGGCTGCGGGCCACGCTGGCCGAAGCGTTCGCCGGGCCCCGGCCGCTGGCCGGCGGCGCAGCCGCAGTAGGCGATCCGCTGCAAGTGCTGCCGGCTGTCTATCACGCGCTGTGGTGCGGGCATCTGACGACGCCTCTTGATGAGCCGCTGCACGAGGAGGCGCTGGTCTGCTCTGACGCAGAACGCATTGGTGGGGGCGTCGAAAAGCAGCTGGGCGCCGGCGGCAGCCAAGGAAGGGGCGAGCGCAGTGGGCAGCACACTCGGTAGGAGCCCGCGGCCGGTGGTGGAGGTCGGCGCGCACGTCGCCTACCGGGGACAGACCTGGCAGGTCGCCGCCTTGCAGGGCCAGCAGGTCTACCTGCTGCAGGAGGACGGCACCGAAACGAGCCTGCTGCTGGGGCGGTTGTTCGCCGACCCGGGCTTCGAAGTAGTGGGCGCGCGGGCGCCGGACGCGGTGCCGCAGTGGGGACTGTTCGAGACCGTTCCGGTGGCGGCCCAGCAGCGGGCGCTGGCCTGGCTGCCCCATATCCGGGAAGTGGAGACCGGGCTGCCGCATGCCCCGGGCAGCCGTGACGCCCAGACGATGCGGCCGGAGTACGACCCCGAGCGGTGGACGCTGGCGCAGCGGGACGCGGCCAAGGCGAAGGAACTGGCAGCGCTCGGCTTCGCCCGGGTGACGCCTACGACGGTGCAGCGGATGCGGCACGCCTACCGCAAGCAGGGTTTGTGGGGGCTGGTCGACAAGCGTGCGGTGCCGGCCCGTGGGCGTCATCCGACGGGGTATGCCGACGAGCGGGTCGTGGCTGCTGTGCTGGAGGCGCTGCGGCGCCAGCGGGGCCGGTCGAAGGGAACGGTGAAGGGACTGCAGGTACTGGTCGGGCAGATCCTGGAGGATACGCACGGGCGCGGGGTGGTGGAGATGCCGTCGCGGTCGTCGTTCTACCGGCTGGTGAGTGTGCTGGCCGACCCGGCCGATCGTCCGGGTCGGCCCGCGCGTACCGCCACCGCACCCGCCCGCGCCTCGTCGGCAGCGCCGGTGGTGCTGCGGCCCGGGGAGCAGGTGCAGATCGACACCACCCGTCTGGACATCATGGCCGTCCTCGAGGGCGGCAGCCTGGGCCGGCCGGAGCTGACGATCGCCGTCGACGTCGCCACCCGCTCCATCCTGGCCGCCATCCTGCGCCCGCACAGCACCAAAGCCGTCGACGCCGCCCTCCTCCTGGCGGAAATGGCTGTTCCCCACCCTGCTCGGCCGACCTGGCCCACCTCGCTTCACCTGTCGCGGGCCGAAGTGCCCTTTGAGCGGATGCTGTCGCTGGACAAGCGCCTGGAGGGCGCGGCCGCGCGGCCGGTGATCGTGCCCGAGACGATTGTCGTCGACCGCGGCAAGATCTACCTCTCGCAGGGCTTCGTCGCCGCCTGCGAGACGCTCGGGGTAAACGTGCAGCCCGCTCCACCGAGACGGCCGCAGGCCAAGGCCGTGGTGGAGCGGACCTTCGGCTCGATCAACGACCTGTTCTGCCAGCACGTCGCCGGCCACACCGGATCCAACCCCCAGCGCCGCGGCTCCAAGACCGCGGCCGAGGCCCGCTGGACGATTGGGCAGCTGCAGGACTTCCTCGACGAGTGGATCACCTGCGGCTGGCAGAACCGTCCCCACGACGGACTGCGCCACCCCGTCCTGCCCAAAACCGCCCTCACCCCGAACCAAATGTGGGCCGCACTGATCACCATCAGCGGCTACGTGCCTGTGCCGCTGACCGGGGCCGACTACCTCGAACTGCTGCCCGTGCGCTGGCAGCCCATCACCGAACGCGGCATCCGCCTCGACTACCGCACCTACAACCACGACATCCTCGACCCCCACCGCAGCGAGCGCTCCCCCATCACCAGCAAGGACGGCAAGTGGGAGGTCCACCACAACCCCCACGACGCCCGCCAGATCTTCGTCCGCCTCACCGACGGACACCTCCACGAAATCCCCTGGATCCACCGCGACCACGTCCACCAGCCCTTCAACGACGCCATCTGGCGCCACGTCCAGGCCGAGGTCGAACAACGCGGGGACCGGGAGCAGCATGAGGCCGACCTCGCCGACGCCCTCGACCAGCTCCTGCGCCGCACCCGCCACCCCGCCGAGACCGAGCAGAAAACCCGCCGTCGGAGAGCCTCCCGCGCCGGTACGGCAGCACAGTTGCCCGATCTTCCAGGCCAACGGCGCCCACTCGACGCAGAGACCGCACCGGCCCCGGCACCGGACTGGAGCGAGAGCCTGGACGACCTCATCAGTGTCGATACCGCGGCCGACGAGACCGACGTTAGCGAGCCGGAGGGCGCGAGCGTGCTGCCGCCCGAGGCAGGCGGGTACGGGCTGTGGGACGCCGAAGCGGAAGCCGAGCAGTGGTGAACGCCTCGTCGAGCACGAGCGGTGCACCGGCCGGCCCATGCCCGTCGACAGCGCACCGGAATCCCGGCACCGCGGCAAGTGCCGGCGGCGCCCCTGATCCGCAGCCACAGGCGGTGACCACCTGGGACGGCTTCCAGGCCTTCGCCACCACACCCGTGGCAGCTCCTCCCCCACCCGGCACACCGCACCGCAGCCTCGAGGAACGCCTGGCCTACCACTCGCGGTTCGTCACCGTGCGCACCCCCGCCATCGACGCCCTCGCCAAGAACGTGCGCACCCTGATGATCCTCGGCCGCCACCAGACCGTCACTGCCCGGCCCTCCCTCATCGTCACCGGTCCCGCCGGCGCCGGGAAAACCACCGCCCTGCTCCAGGTCGGCCGCGCCTGCCACCTCGCCCACATCCGCCGCCACGGCGCCACGGCAGCAGCCGGACAAGCCCCCGTCGCCTACGTCCTGGTCCCGCCCGCCGCCAGCGCCAAGACCCTCGCCATCGAATTCGCCCGCTACCTCGGCATCCCCGTCACCACAGGCATGTCCCAGACCCAGATCACGAACGCTGTCTGCCACACCTACACCGCCGCCAAAGTCCAGCTGGTGATGATCGACGAGATCCACCGGCTCAACCCCCGCACCACCACCGGCGCCCAGAGCGCCGACCTGATCAAAGATCTCACTGAACGCATCGGCGCCACCTTCGTCTATGCCGGCATCGACGTCACCACCACGCCCCTGTTCACCGGCGTACGCGGCGCCCAGCTCGCCGGACGCGCCTCCCTCATCGACTGCGACCCCTTCCCCGCCCGCCTCGGCGACGAAGAACCCTTCCGCGACCTCATCACCGCCATGGAAACCGCACTGGATCTGCGCCATCACCGGCCCGGAACCCTCCCCCGGCTGGCCCCGTACCTGCACGAGCGCACCGCCGGCCGCATCGGCAGCCTCGCCCGCCTCATCCGCCAAGCAGCCATCACCGCCCTCATCGACGGCACCGAACGCATCACCAAAACCACCCTCGACGCCATCCGCCTCGACCACCTCGCCGAACAGCACCACCAACCCCGCACCCGGCCGCGAAGCCGGAACACCAGCACGTCGTGAGCCGGACAGACGTCACAACCCGCGCCGCGGCAGGGGCCGCTGCTGCACAGCGCATCGTCGCCGCAGGGACATGGCTGCGGATCCCGTCAGCCGCACCGGGCGTCTCCCGTGTACGGCCACTGCCCGGCGAAGCAACCGCCTCCTACACCCAACGCCTCGCCGACACCTACCAGCTGACCTTGCCCCAGCTCCTCGACGGCGCCAACATCACCCTCCATCGCCACGGCACGCCACCCGCAGCCGAACTCCACCTCAACCACACCGCGACCCAGCACCTCGCCGTCCTGACCCGCACGCCACTCCCCCACCTGACGCGCGCCCTGCCCCGCCTCGTACCCACCGACGACGCCCACCACATCGCTGCCGCCGCGCGCTGGAAGCGGCTCGATGCCGAGCAGCAGCCCGTCCGCGCCTGCGCCCTGTGCACCCGCCACCGCAGCCACGGCACCACCGACACCGCCTGGGTTCATCGGCCGCCGCACCGGCTGGTGTGCCCACGCCACCACCAAGCCGCCCCCGACCCACGACTCGCCACCAGCGTCCGTATCCAGGGCGTGCCCGAACTCGCCGCCGCACATCGCGCCCCCACCAGCGCCTGCTACGACACCCCCGAGCTGCCACCGCCTGGACCGCAGCACGCGCCATCACCACCCGCTGGTACGACCACCAGCAACACCTCACCCACCGCTGGCACACCCGCCTGACCCGGCTCTGCAAGGCCAACCCCCACCTGACCACCACAGGCAACGCCTCCCCCGCCCTGCTGACCCGCGACCTGGTGACCTACCCGGAAACCGTCACCCTCGCCCGCGCACTCGCCGCCCTCCCGAACCGGCCACACCGCGACACCGGCAAGGCCCTCAACCTCATCGCCCACCGACTCGGACTGCCCCGCCTGGCCAGCAACGCGAACGATCCCCTCCGGGCCTTCCTCACCCACACACGCCACTGACCAGCACAAGTCCCCATCCACCCCGGCGCATTGGTACGGCCACCTACGGGCGTGCCACCACACCTACAAGAAAACCAAGATCAATCCCACACAACTACCGGACCACAGGCCAAGAGCCCGAACAACCAAACCGAACACACTCACCAGCCCCGGCCCATCACGCCCGAACCCAACCGCTTCAGCCGTCCCGAATCCCACCCCAAAAGACGGAACACCAGACCAGAACAGCCCAACCCCCTGAAGATCACTACTCCGTCACAGCAGCGAGAGCGGCTGTCCGCGCTGGGCATCAACGCCCCTGTGGCCCCGTCTCCCGCCCCGACGGCGGTCGGTGCGGCGAAGGGGGCCCGGGCAAAGCGGAGCAGGCGCTCCAACGAGGCCTGGCTGCCCTGACGCAGTGGGTGGAGCGGGAAGGCGCGGACCGGCCAGTGCCGCGGCGGCACGGTGAGCCGATCACGGTGGACGGCGAGACGGTGCCGGTGACCGTGAAGCTGGGCGTATGGGTATCGAACACCAAATCGAGGCGCGACAAGCTCACCGCCGATCAGCTCTCCGCCCTCACGGCGCTGGGCGTGGACTGGGCGTGACACGCCACGTCGCCCGTCGTTGAGTTGGGAGATCAGCGAAGTGGAGGCTCCGGAACGTCGTGACCCAAGAGTCTCGTGGCTCCGGGCACGGCGCAGCCTTGGCGGCCTGCGAGACCAAGCGCAGTTGTCGGATATGTGTGATGGTGCGCCGCGCTGGGCACTTCGCACCGTACGGATCTACCCGAACGGATCGTTGCGATCCGTATTCGCTGGGTGATCTACTGCACTCTCCATACGTAGTGGGGGGCACCGTGCGAATAGGAACTTGCATCGCTTCTGCGGTTATGGCCGGTCGGCGACGCAGCAGGAGCGCCGGTGACGCTTGCACCTGCTGATGGGGGGCGCCGGAGTCGGCGCGGCTTCCTCTACCAGGACGCGGTCACCCTTCTGGACTGTCTCGACATGCTGGATGGCCACTGGACGGAAGTCTCCTGGGAGGATTTGGAGGACATCCTCTGCCTTCGCGGAGACGTGCCTTTCTACCGTCAGGTGAAGACGGTAGAAGGTCCGGGAAAGCGCCACAGCATCGCCGACGTCTGCCGTCCCGACATGTCCAAGAAGGAAGCGAACAGAACAGCGGAGTCGAGCTACCTCGGCAAGCTGTTCATGGGAAAACCGCTACCCGAGGGCACGCGGTTCACCCTCATCGTGAACGAGACACCCTTCGCGGACCTATACCCCTTCGCCTGCGAGCGCGGTGACAAGCGTGAGCCGGTGAGCAGCGAGACCCACACCAAGGTGGTCGGGAAGCTCGCGGGGCTGAGCTTGCGAGACGGCCGGGACGTCGGATGGTGCGTCGATCGCCTGGATGTCCTCATCACAGCCCGCACCACGGAGCACGTCGAGAGCGAGGCTCACCGGCGCTTGGTCCCGTTGATCAAGGACTACCTCGGGCAGGAGCCCTTGGTGACTGAGGTCGACGAGGTGCTGAGCGGGCTGGCCCAGTACATCGCGCGAAGCGCAGCCGAGCTACGCCCACGAAGCCACTCCGCTGAGGACTTCCGAGCCATCCTGGACGGCTGTATCCGCAAGGTCACCGGCTTGCGCAGTGACGGCTCCACCGAGCGCCTGATGACCCTCCAACAGAAGCTTCGTCCTGCTGGCGTACTTGAGGCCGAGGCTGAGCGCCAGCATGAGTCGATGCTCGCCTTCCGCCAGGCCCAGCGCAGCACCGTAGGGCTTGGCCGTCAACGCCTTGCTGCCTTCGCAGACAAGGTCTACGCCATCTGTCAGCTGACCTCGGCTCGAAGGCGTGGCGGCTCCATCGCTACTGGTCCCCTGGCATACGCGGCCATCCTGGAGGCGGTCGTCCAGCTCCCGGAGGTGCAGTCCGGAGAAGTGGACTTCAGCCAGGCCGTGGCGGTACTGAGTGACATCACTGCGCGCTGCCAGAACAGGTACGAAGATGCCTCATAAGATCGGCAGGCAGGCCGTGCCGCCCGCTCACAGGGCCTGGGATCCCGATGACTCGGTCGACTTCCACGCCTCCCGGCTGCTGCTCCTCATCCACCTGTGCGGAGAGAGCCCTGGTCCGTACATCGCGGGGCGGACGAAGTTCGCGAAGCTGGACTTCTTTCTGCGCTACCCGGGGTTCCTTGAGCGAGCCCACGCCGCCTTGCCAGGGATGAATGACCGGCAAGGCAGGTACGTCGCCTCGGACGCTGCCGAGATCGAGGCGCCGATGGTGCGCTACCGATACGGTCCTTGGGACCACCGGTACCGCCAGTTCCTTTCCTTCCTCTCCGCGCGCGGTCTGGTCTCCATCACCGTGTCCTACACCCCCGAGCGCGTGAAGCTCACTGCGGCCGGCAAGGCCGCAGCAGCACGCTTCGCGGCAATGGATGAATTCGAGCCCTTGGTGGGCCGCTGTGAAGCCATGCAGGGCAACTTGGCGACGATGTCGGGCACCGATCTGAAAGAACTCATCTACGACCTGTTCCCGGACGAGGTCGGCAACGCGACGTTCCATCAGGAGATCCGACCATGAGTGAGCCCCGTACATCCGAGCGCGGCCTGCGGATCGAGAAGGTCTCCTTGGTCCATCACAGCGGCGAGCTGGACGAGTACGTCTTCGAGTCGGGCAAACTCAACATCCTCACCGGTGTCCGGAACAGCTCGAAGACCACGACCCTCAAAGTGATCGATTACTGCCTGGGCGACCGGGGAAGCCCCGCCGATGCCCTCAAGGGCGCCGTCGCGAGTGAGCACGTCGAGGTCAGTACGGATCGTCGGGTCGATGGTCGGCCGTACAAACTCACGAGGTACTTCACTCATGGGCGAATGGGCAAGATCGGCATCAACGGCGGCGAGATCGCAGCCGCCGACTTCTCAGACTGGATCCTGAACGAACTGGGCTGGCCCAACCTGCTCATCCCCAAGGGCCTCCACCCGACCTCAGCCACCGAGCAGACCCCTCTGTCTTTCCGCAACCCCCTGCGGCACTTCTATCGGAACGAGGACTCCTGGACCAGCTTCGCCGACAAGGAGCAGGAGTTCATGCGGCGAGCCGTCGTTAGTCAGCTCTTGGGCTTCGCCCGGTCACGGACTGCTCAAGCGAACAGGGACTTCGATCTCGCCCGGGCAAAGCGGCGCCTGAACGAAGCCGAGGCCGTCGACCGAGAGGTCCGCGAAAGCACGCTCCAGGCCGTCACAGCGATATCCCAGAACCTGGGCCTCCCCCTCGTCCGCTCCACCGAAGAGGTTGCCGGCGCCCGGAGAGAACTCCGCCGCGAACTCGATGCCGTGTACGAGCGCCGCCGACTCCTGACGGACGAGATTCAGGGCCTCACCGCCGGGACCCCTGTGGCCGGCTCCCCTGCCGGGTACGACCCCTCTCTGACGGACACGTACAGCAACGTCACCACCCGCCTCCGTCAAGCAACCGAGGAGATGGCCAATCTTGGGCATCTCCTTGAAGAGCACCAGCGCTCAGCTCGAACGGTCACCGCGGAGGTAAGCCGCATGGAGCGCCTGGCGACCTCCATCGAGGTGTTCGACACTCTCCCGGTCCGGCTGTGCCCAGCGTGCGAGCAGAACGTCGACCCGCACCGCGACCACGACGAGGATGCCTGCTACCTCTGCTTCCAGCCCGTGGACGACGACAAGCGTCAACGCAGAGCACAGGTGGAGATCAGGTCCCTGAAGTCAGAGCTGGCCGATCTAGATGACGTCATCGCGCGCTCCCAGGACGACCTGGATTCCGCGCGAACCCATCAGCAGCACTTGCACGTGCAGCAAGCTCAACTAGCCCAAGAACTCAACCAGCGTCGCGCGGCGGAACTCGCCCCCTTCATGGCCACGCTGGAAGGTCTCGCCGCGCAGATCGCGCAGCTGGAACACAAGCTGACGGCCTTCCCCGCGATGGAAGAGATCTTCCAACGGCGTACCGATGCGCATCGCAGCGTGCTTTCCGCGCAGCAGCTGGTTGAACGGATCGAGAAGGAACAGGCAAACTCAACGGCGTCCGGGCTGAGTCCCATGGATCGCTGCTCCATCTTCGCCGATCGCATGAACGGCTTTCTCGCCCGCTACAGGGACACGCTATGGGTGGCCGGACAAGTCTCCATCAGGGACACCGACCTCACCTTCTATGTCGGCTCAAAGCCATGGGATCAAGGGCTGGGCGCAGAGGCAAAGGTTCTCTTCTTCCTGGCCTACAGCTACGCCACCCTCTTCCTCGAAGCGGACCTTGACGAGGAATGTGCCTTCCCCGGCCTGCTCCTACTCGACAACCCCTACCAACAAGGCATCGCCGCTAGCGTGGTGCACCAGGCGCTCACAGAGCTGGCCGAAGCCGCCCACGCCAGCGGCACACAGATCATCAGCACCCAGACGCTGCGGCCACCGAGTGCCCAGCACACAATCCGCGAGATCCCGATGCTGCAGGTGTACGACACCCCGTAACCAGGGTGGGAGGGCGCCCGTCAGGTGCCGAGCTGACAGGAGCGCCAACGGCGCCCGGTGCGGCTGATCAGGTCACGGTCCTCCAGGCGACCGAGCTGCTGCTGGACAGGCCGACCCGTTCTCCGATCTGGCGGATCGAGGGCCCTTCGCCGTGATCCGCGATCCAGTTTCTGATCACCCCGCAGAATCTGGACCTGCCGATCGGTCGGGGCGCCGGCACTCATGCCGCCCTCGCTGCGCGACGGTCACCGCGGGCCTGACGGGCGCAGCTCGGTCCGGTCTGCCTGCCTGGCGGGCGGTTGGGTGTTTGGGTGTTCCAGAAGGGGTGCCACCAGATGCGGGCGGACAGGGGAACCGCGTACACACCCCCCCCCGTGGTTATCTAGGGTTCGCAGGCACTTCACGCAGGTCAGGTGGCACGACTCACCGTCAGGCAAGTTAGGCAGGTAGCGTCCAGGAAGTGGTTCGACTGAACCACTTCCTGGACGCCTGTTCGGCGAGCAGTACCCCTACGCGTCCTCGCCGTACTCGGCGACGTAGGCCGCGTAGTTCTCCGCGAGGACGGCCCGGCCAGCCTCTGCGGTGAGGCGGTCCACCGAGGCGACGGCAGGGACCTGCCGCTCCTCAACGGTCGATAGATGAACGCGAGCTCATGTCGTACTGCGGGGGACGGAGGCCAGAATCTCCAGGTCGCCGTCAAGCAGACCGACATCGGTCAGGGTCATGCCGGCTGAGGCGAACTTCTCCGCCGGCGGCAGATCGGGATACCGCTCCCACAGTTTGTGCAGCGCGGGCAGCGCCAAGCGAATGCGTCCGATGACTGCCACGTGTCGAGCAGCGCTGTCAGTGGCGTCTTCGGCCTGTGCCTTCTGTGCTTGGAGGACGGCGATCGCGGCCTTGGTCTCATTCACCGCTTCTTGTGCGACATCCCGCACGTTCCTCTGAGGTCTGCTGAGAGCTTGCCCCTGTGGCCAGGGGCTTCTTCCTCCGTTGGGCGCTCTTCCGTCCGGTGACGGAACTTCTGGATTCTTGAAGCTTTCTCATGTCGCCCGACCGGCCTGCGGTCTGAGCGAAGGCGAGGAGGCTCGGGCCGGCGGCACTGGCAGTCGCAAGAGGCCCTCGCAAGCATCAGGCGCCGGCAGGCCGCCCGCGACCCGGCCCGGCGGCGATGACGCTTCCTGCGCGGGGCGATGGCCGGGCGGGACCGGCAGCCGTCGACCTCGTCCGTGGGCCGACCAATCGCCGCACAGAGGTGACTGGTCTTGTGCTCGGCGACTCCGGGCCCGCGCAGATGAACGTAGTTTCTGCCGCTCCTGGGGAAGCTATTTGATCTTCGCGGCGATGGTCCGGACGAACTCAGGGAGCACATCGTCCCGCCAGACGAAAGGTGCTGGGGCCGGCGTGCCCTTGAAAGTCACGGTGGTCTGCCCGCCTACGGTGAACAGCAGCGGGCCTTTGCGACAGTTCCAACTGCCCTCTTGGAGCCCGGTGATGGCACAGCGATCCGCACCCCCCGCACCCTGGTTGGTATTGATTCCCAGCGCGGCACGATCGACGTAGCTGACAATCAACTTGGGGTCGGCCACGGCCTCGATCCGGAACCAGAACAGGGTAGCGGCGTAGGTCTCGCCCGGAAGGCGCATGCTGTAGAGGCACTGGCCGGACTCGGACCTGTCACTCTCCTTCCACGAGGAGTCCGCAGCAAATTCCTTGATCGACAAGGCGTTGATCGGACGGCTCTCCTGTTTGATGTCCTTGGCGCCAGGGAGGATCGCCTTGATCTCCTCCTGGTCCACGAACGAGCACGCGTCCGGCCACTGATTCGCGGCCAGGATTGCCCCATCCTTGAGTTCAGGAAGGTTGACAGTCGCGTCTCGGGGGGCGGCCTTGCCTATCGCAACATCACCCTCGGACGTCATGTAGGTAGCGACCAGGAGCGTCAGCAGCACGACATTTGACATCAGCAGGGTGAGCATCATGGCTCTGTTCTTCCACATGGCGGCCGATTCTCCCCGATGAGCGAGCTGATCGTCGCCCGCATCCGCTGTGCCGAGGCATCCCGCTGCCGGGAGATCCCGGACACACCGCAGAGCAAGACCGGCCGTCGGTTCCCGTGAACCCAAGGGCCAGAGCCGCCGGACAAGGCTGAAGACCAATGAGTTCGTCCCAAAGCCCCTTCAGTTCGCGCGAACTCATCATGCCCCGGGCGGCACCTTCACGAGAACAGGGCCCGGTACGTGAGTTCACGAATCCCGAACTCGAGGAAGTCGCAGGTCAGCGCGCTGAAGGGCCCCAAAGTGCCTCCCTGGCCTAACGATCGGGCGACTGGCTCCATAGTGTCGCCGCAGGTCAGGGGTGATTACAGAGAGCTACTCGCCACCTGGCAGCAGCTATACGAGAACAGGGCCTCTACGGTCCGTACGTGTTCGCTTTCCGCTGCGCCGAGAGCCTCCTGGGCCCGGCGGTGTTCCTGTTGGGCGTGCCTGAACTGTTCGTCGGCTTCTTCGTACCGGGCGCGCGCCTCACGTACGGGGTCATCCTGGAAATCCGCCATGAGGTCTCCATCGTCGATCGGGCGTCTGTGTCTGCGGGGGGGGCGGGGCACGGCAGCAGCCACTGCGAGGTCGAGGCGCTTGTCCCGCTGCCAGCAGAACGAGCGGCACACGACTTCGGTTCGGTCGAACCAAGATTGAGGGTCGGCACGTACATCACGAACATGCCGTACTTGCCTGAACGACCCGGAGATACCTGTCAGGCACGGGCCGCGGAAGCTACTTGCCTCACATGCCTGACGCCCATTTCGCACCCGCGATAACGGTCGCGGCGTCTTCGACCGGGATGGTGATGTACGCGAAGAGGCCGCCCTGGCGCTCTATCCAGTCGAGCACGCAGCGCTGGGCGGCGCTCAAGTTCAGCGTGTAGAGCGGCGGGGTGACGAACTCCTGCTCGGGTTCGAACGGGAGCGGTGCTGTGGTCATCAGCTCGGCGAATCGGTGTCGCGGTCTGAGCCGCAAGCGCATTGAGCTGGGCTGCCGGGTTCGCCACCACCGGCATCCTCGTCGGCCTCACCTACGGGTCCCTCGCCGCCGCTTCCGACGGCCATGGCTTCACCTACTGGCTGTTCCTCACCCTGATCGTCGCCTGCAACGCCGCCGCGTTCTGCGTGACTCCCTCGTCCTCGTCCGCGGCACGATCGGGCGCCGCTGACCCGTTGCGTACCCACAGGCCCCAGCGGAACGAAGTGGCCGGAAGCCCGGACCGCCCCCGCCAGCCGCTGAGAGACTCGGCATCGTTGTGGTCACCGAGTACCGACGGAGGACACGTTGAGCCAGCAGGAACAGCCCTGGCAGCCGGGCCCGAACGATCTGCCCTTCACCATCCACCTGATCAACCCCCACGGCGACCGGCACCTGGGATTCAACGACGCCGAGGGCCCGCTTCTACCGGCTGTGGCAGCACCGCCAGCCCGAACCGCTCCACGCCGGCGACGCGATCCTGCTGCGTCCCAGCGACATCGACCAGATCATCAAGTTCTCCATGATCTGGGTGAAGAACCATCCCACCGACCCGCGCAGCGGTGACCTGTCGGACGAAGTCGCGGCCGGAGCCAAAGCCGTCGTCCTGCACTTCGCCCAAGCCGCGCATCCCTGAGGCCGTACCAGCCAAGGCCCGGACGTGACGAACTCCAGGTGCGAGCCCAGTAGCCCTAGCTGTATTCACCCGTGAGGTTGGGGACGCGGCTGGCGGGTGGTTGGCCCTTAAGCGCGGTGTGTCCGCGGTGGTGATTGTAGGAGTGCAGCCAGCGGGGGAATGCGTCACGTCGTTCCTGCTCTGAGCGGTAGGGCTTTGCGTAGGCCCACTCGTCGAGCAGGGTGCGGTTGAGTCGTTCGACCTTGCCGTTGGTCTGCGGTCGGTAGGGCCGGGTGCGCTTGTGGGTGATCCCGGCCTTTGCCAGGGTCTCGCGCCAGAGGTAGGACTTGTAGCACGCCCCGTTGTCGGTCAGGACCCGTTCGACGGTGATCCCGCAGTGGGTGAAGAAGGTCTGGGCCCGCTGCCAGAACGCGGTGGCGGTCTCTTTCTTCTCGTCCGTGTGGATCTCGCTGTAAGCCAGACGGGAGTGGTCGTCGACGGCGGTATGGATATAGCTGTAACCGGCCCCGGAGCGGGTCTTGCGGCCTGCCTGGCGGCCCAGGGCCTTGTGACCGCCCCCGTCGGGAATGTTGCCAAGCTTCTTGATGTCCACGTGCACGAGTTCGCCGGGCCGGTCGCGTTCGTAGCGGCGTATGACACGGCCGGTGACCCGATCGAGATGGCTGAGCCGGGCCAAGCCAAAGCGAACCAGCACCCGGTGCACGGTGGATGGCACCAGGCCCAGCAGGTGTGCGATGCGGGCCGGTCCCCACCGCCTCGCGAGGCGGACTTTGATGATCCGGCGTTCGGTCCGGGTCGGCGTGCGTCGAGGGCTGTGGTGGGGGCGGCTGGAACGGTCGCTCATCCCCGCTTCGCCGAGCCGGCGATAGCGCCCGGCCCACCGCTGGGCTGTGGTCGGTGATACCTGGAACCGCTCCGCTGCCCGGCGCAGAGGCCATCCGTCATCAACCACACAGCGGGCCAGCCGCAGGCGTCCGGTCTCGGTCAGAGGTGCATTACGGTGAGGCATGAGGGCCTTTCGGGCTGGTGTAGACGTCGCAATCCACACCGAACCCGGAAGGCCCTCACTCGTTCAAGATCCCCAGACGGTGATCACTGTCACCGCACCCAACCTCCGTGGACAGAACACCTAGCCTCCGGATTGCCCGATGAGCGACTCGACTCCGTCCAGCATCCGTGCGAGCCCGAACTCGAAGAGAGCGTCGAGTTCGAGGCCGGGATCCTCCTGGTCGAAGAGAGTGGACAGGATCGGATAGGACCCGGCGGTCTGGATCGTCTCCATCCGCGGTTCGTTGGAGGCCATCCACTCCTCCGGAGTCATGCCGGTGTCCTGCCGTGCTTGCGACTCCAGCTCGACGGCCGCCGCGACCCCCTGGGCGTACCCGAGGAGCGCGAGGTGGACGTGGAGGATCTGGGTCGGTGTCAGCCCCAGTCCGGTCAGGGCGCTGAGGACCCGCTCGGTGTACCGCATCCCGTGGGGTGAGGCCATCGGCCGGGTGAGGGCGGCCATGGCTCGTGCCAGCCAAGGATGGCGCCGGTACAGGCCCCACAGCCAGCGGGCCTCCCGTTCCAGTTGTGCGCGCCAGCCGGCCGGTCGCGACCCCGGCGGTTCTCCGTTGAACACCGTCTCCGACATCAGCCGTACGAGCTCGCCCTTGCTCGGGACGTGGCGGTAGAGCGCCATGGTGGAAACCCTGAACTTGGTTGCGACTCGGCGCATGGAGAGCGCGGCGAGCCCTTCGGCGTCGACGAGGGCGATCGCGGTGCGGATGATGCGATCCCGGGTGAGTCCGTGGTGCGGAGCCGGGGGCCGTTCTCGTCCTGACTCGGCGACCACGGTGCCGACGCCGGGCACGGCCCGCACCAGCCCCTCCTGGCTCAGGGTGGCGAGCGCCTTCGTCGCGGTCGCCATGGCGACGCCCCACTCCTGGGTGATGCGCCGGGTGGAAGGGATACGGGCACCGGGCTCAAGCTCACCCGAGGCAATGAGCCGACGGATGTCGCCAGCGATGCGGAGGTAGGGCGGTTCCACAGTCATGACCGCACTGTACTAGTGCACTCACACGGCATTGATACTGCTCAAAGCCGATAGTTGGCGGGGTGCACTAGGTATCTGTTTGCGGCGTACGCCATGCTCCCGGTTCCCTGCCGTTCATGGAGAACACACCCGGCCCCCGCGCGGGGCGCAAGGAATGGACCGCCCTGGGCGTCCTGATGCTGCCCCTGCTCCTCGTCTCGATGGACGTCTCGGTCCTGTACTTCGCCATCCCCTACGTCAGTCAGGACCTGGAGCCCAGCGCGACGCTGTGGATCCTCGACATGTACGGCTTCGTCCTCGCCGGGCTCCTCATCCCGATGGGGGCGCTCGGCGACCGGATCGGCCGGCGCACGCTGGTGCTCGCGGGAGCGGTGCTCTTCGGAGCGGCCTCGGTCGCCGCCGCGTACGCGCACACCGCCGAACTGCTCATCGCCGTACGCGCGCTGCTGGGTCTCGGCGGCGCCGCCTTGATGCCCTCGACCCTCGCCCTGATCCGCAACCTCTTCCACGACGAGAAGCAGCGCGGCAAGGCGGTGACCCTGTGGCCCGCCGTCATGACGACGGGCATTTCACTGGGGCCCCGTGGTCAGCGGTCTGCTTCTGGAGCACTTCTGGTGGGGCGCGGTCTTCCTGATCAACCTGCCCGCGATGGTGCTGGTGCCGTTCCTCGTGCCGGAGTTCAAGTCAGCGAAGCGCGAGCGCTTCGACCTGCTGAGCTCGGTGCTGTCCCTCGGCGCTGTGCTCCTGGTCATCTACGGCATCAAGGAATGGGCCCGGCACGGGTACAAGCCCCTGCCCGCCCTCGCCATCAGCGTAGGGCTCGTCCTCGGCTTCGTCTTCGTACTCCGGCAGAAGCACCTCGCGCATCCGATGATCGACCTCGGCCTGCTCGGCCGGCGCACCTTCCGCGGCCCGGTGTTCGCCAATCTCCTTGCGATGTTCGCCACGGTCGGGATGGCTGTCTTCCTCACCCAGTATCTGCAGTCCGTCCTCGGGCTGAGCCCGTTCAACGCCGCACTGTGGAGCCTGGTACCGGCCGCCGGAGTGGCCGTCATGGCGCCGGCCGGAGCTGCGCTCGCACAGCGCATGGACCGCGCATACGTCATGGGCGGCGGCTTCCTCCTCGCTGGCTGCGGATTCCTCTGGCTCACCCAGGTACGCACCGACTCGGCACTCTGGTTCACCCTCGCCGGCGTCTCCCTGTACGCGGGCGGCCTGGTCGCCGCCATGACCCTCGCCAACGAACTCACCCTCGGCGCGGCCCCGCCGGAGCGCGCGGGATCAGCCGCGGCCGTGCTGGAGTCAGGCCAGGAACTCGGCGGAGCGCTGGGCATGGCGATCCTCGGATCCATCGGGGCAGCGGTGTACACCCGGGATATGGCCGGAGCACTGCCCTCGGGAGTACCGCAGGCCGAAGCCGTCCGCGAAACGCTGGGCGGCGCGACGGCCCCCGCGGCCCAGCTTCCGGGCGGGACCGAAGATGCCGTACTGGCGGCCGCGCGTGACGCGTTCACTCACGGGATGAGCCTCGCGGCTGTCGGCGCGGCCGTCGTCATGGCCGGTGCCGCCCTCTTCTCGTTCACATGGCTGAGGGGCGCAGGTAAGACGACGCGCACGACGGAATCATCTGCCGACCCACAGCCCGCGACCCTCTCGTCGTGATGGCCAGTAGTCCTGCTTCGAACACCAAGCAGCAAGTAGCCCCGAACTCGGTTCGTGAGGGCTCACCTGCGGCGGGCGGGCGGGATCGCGTCCGGCGACGTGCCGGGCCACGGCGTCGACGCCCGGGCGGGCGTATCGCTCCAGGGAGCGGACGGATGCGTGTCGGGAGCGGGCCAGCAGCATCGGGGTGGAGGTGCCGTCCTCGGCGTCGTGCGTCAGGGCGCTGTGGCGGAGCCGGTGAAGTGTCCAGCCGTTCAGGTCCTCTGTCCTCGGGTGAGGCGAGCGGGTTCGCCAGCAGCCGGGTGTTCTCCTCGAAGATCTCCTCAGCCCGACGGTAGGAGAGCCGTGGCCCGGCCGGTCTCCGGGCACACGTCCAGTGTCGGCGTTCCGGCCGGGGCCTTGCGGTCGGTGAGGAACAGCGGGCCGCGGGTACGGCGGGCGATCAAGCGGGGCAGCAGCTGAGCGGTGCCGGACTGCCAGTGTGGCGGCGCAGGCACTCGGCGTCCGTCATCGGCCGCGCCGGGGCCTCCTCGAACAGCTTCTCGACCGGCTTGAGCGGAACGTGAAAGTGCCTCGCTTGACAAGGGCGAGCCCCAAGCGGGCTGCAGGGGTAGTGGAGTTGAAGGTGTGGGAGCGGCGGGCTGCCCGGTCTAGGATCGGCGCGCGTGCGGGGCGGCCGGCGCTCCGCTGTCCGACGTGAGGGGCGGGGCATGGCACCGACGGCCGTGAACGAACTGGGCGGGCCCGACCGAGCCGGTGTGTATCCGCAGGGTGCGGTCCCGGACGGGTTCCGGCCCTGGCGCTTCCGGTACCGGGGCGGAGAGTTCGACTGCTCGCCGGTCGTCTGCGACGGCACGGTGTACGTCAATGCCTCGCGGGGCCCCTGCTTCGCCCTGGACGCCCTGACTGGCGCGTGCCGCTGGCGCTTCGCCGCTCCCGGGGGTGTGTGCAACGCACCGGCGGTCATGGACGGCCAGGTCTTCGTCACCGACTGGAACCACGGGCTGTCGGCGCTCGACGCGGTCAGCGGCCGGGTCCGCTGGCACCGCGAGGGCTCCCGGTACTGCAAGAACGTTCTCGCGCAGGGGGGTGTGGTCTACCTGTCGGACGTCGGCTACCCGTTCAAGTTCATCCGGGGCAAAGGGGATCTGGTGGCGGTGGACGCCGCGAGCGGGCAGGACCTGTGGCAGACCCCGAAGAGCGACTACGGGGCAAACACGATCGCTCTGTCCGGTGGCCGGATCTTCCACAACGGGGGCGAGGGCGAGCTGTCCGCCTACGATGCCCGCTCGGGAGAACTGCTGTGGCGTGACGCCGGCGGCGGCCGGCAGGAGTTCGGGTCCTCCTGTCCGCCGAGCGTCGCGAACCGGGTGGTGTACGCCGGCTCCGGCGCGGTGCTCTCCGCGTTCAACAGGGGCGGGCGCGACCTGTGGGGATGCCGTACGGGTGGCCCGGTCCTGGAGGCACCCGCCGTGCGGGGCGACACGGTGTACGTGAGCGTCGAGCGCGTGGGCGTCTACGCGCTGAACGCGTCCGACGGCCAGCAGCGCTGGCGGCTTGCGGACGCCGACGGCGGTTCCGCGTTCGCGATCAGCGGCCCGACGGGCTGGCTGGTCACGGGACGCGACCGGCGGTACCTGTGCGCGGTGGACCTGGCCACGGGAAAGCGGCTGTGGCAGCGCGACTTGGGTGGGCGCGGCCGGGGGACCACCCCCTTCCTGTGGCAGGGCATCGCCTTCCTGGCCGCTGGCCGCGACAGCGTGATCGCCGCGGAGGCCGAACAGGGCCTGATGCCCCCACGCCTGCGGCCCGCCCAGCGCTTCCGGGGCGGCCGGAGTACCGGGCTCGGGTGAGCGACTCTTTCCAAGGGCCTGGGGCTGCTTACCGCCAGGGCTTTCGGGCTGCCTGGACCGCCCGTTCCCCGGCCCTGGAGTGCGGCCGCGCTCCTGGCGTGGTACAGGCGCGCTAGGAATCGGCGACGAGAAGCTGGTTCAAGGTCTGTCGACGAAAGTCGACCGAGGCGGTGGAGAGCGTCGCCTGTACGTCGGCCGGGGTCGGGCGCCGCTCTCCTTCGGCGAGCGGTTCCCTAGACTGAGCGGGTGCCCACCTCCCAGAAGCGCCCCGCGAAGCCGTCCGGCATTCGAGCTCCTAAGCAGGAGCGCAGTCAGCGATCCTTCGAGCTGGTGCTGGACACCGCCCTGGAGCTGCTCGCCGAGCAGGGCTACCAGGGTTTCTCGCTCACTGAGGTGAGCCGACGTTCCAAGGTTTCGGTGGGGGCCATCTACACCCGGGTCGACGGCAAGGACGATGTCCTCCGCGCGGCGCAGGAGCGGTTCCAGGAGCAGTTTTCCACCGAGCAGCAGGAGCTGTTGCGCGCTGACCGGTGGGAGGGGAAGCCGCTCCCGGATCTGCTGCCCGAACTGATCGAGGGGTTCGCCCGTCTGCTGGAACGGCGCGGGAAGGTACTGGGCGCCTTTATGCAGTTGGGCGCGGTGGACGAGACGGTGGCCAGGGTCGGGAAGGTGGGCTACTTCGATCTGCGGGACCGCTTCACAGCCCTGCTTCTGGCGCGCCGGGACGAGATCCGCCACTCGGATCCGGAGCGGGCGGTCGGGTCCTGCTTCGTCACTGTGTACGCGACGCTCGCTCGTGCCATGGCTCTGGACGTTGCGGCGGAGGCTGCGGAGGCGGCGGGCGGCGACGGTGGCCTGTCCGCGCTCGTCGAGGACCTCGGTGCGATGACGTTGTCGTTCTTGTGCTTCGACAGGTCGTCGGGGTCCTGAGATCTCGGCGCCAGACGCCCTTGCGTCCGGCGCCGCGGGTTTCAACCGATCGGGCCCGTGAGCAAATTGCCGTCCCGGTCGATGTAGACACGGAAGCGCTGGAAGATGTCCCGGCTGGAGCGGGCCAGGCGGATCTCCCACCGGCCTGCCCGCGGCTGCCAGCTGCCTGCCCGGGTGTCCCACATGCTGAAGTCCTGCACGTTCAGGGGGATGTCGACCCGCAGCTCCGCCGGCCCGGGGGGGACGTGGACGGCGGCGAAGCCCACCAGGTGTTGTTCGGGGCGGCCGGGTTCCGCGGTATTGGTGTCCGTGAGCGGGGCGGCGTACACCTGGATCACTTCCTTGCCGACCCGCCCTGCCGCGTTGTTGAGCGTGACTCCGGCCAGGGCGAGGTGCCGGCTGGTGGGGTCGGTGTGCAGGTGCGCGGCGCGCCAGCGGATGTCGCCGTATCCGAGGCCGTGGCCGAAGCAGAAGCGGGGTGTTGTGTGCAGGGCGTCGAAGTGCCGGTAGCCGGTCAGGACGCCTTCGGTGTAGGTGAGGCGGCCGTCGTCGGACGGGGCGGTCGCTGTCACGGCGTGGTCGGTGTCCGCGCGGGCCAGCGTGACCGGGAGTCGTCCGCCGGGTACCAGTGCCCCGGTCAGGACGTCGGCCAGGGCGGGTCCGTACTCCTGGCCGGGGAACCAGGTCAGCAGGACGGCCGCTGCCCGGTCGGCCCACGGCATGTCCGCGGCGAAGGGGGCGTTGACCACCACGACGGTGCGCGGGTTGGCCGCGCAGACCTGCTCGATCAGTTTGGTCTGGGCGGCGGGCAGGGCGAGGGAGTCACGGTCCTGGCTCTCCAGTGAACTGTCCTGGGAGACTCCGGCGAATACGATCGCGGCGTCCGCCTCTCGTGCGGCGTGCACCGCGCGCTCGGCCAGATCGGTCGGCACGGCGGCATGTCCGCCGAATTGCATGCCCTGGGCGCGGCCGCCGCCGGTGAAGCTCATCTCGAAGTCGATGCGGACCTGCCGGCCGGCTGTCAGCTCGACGGGGGCCCGGGTGACGTCTCCGTGCAGCAGTGCTCCCATCACGTCGGCGGCAAGTGCCCGGGAACCCCCTCGTCCGGTCTCCCGACCGTCGATCAGCAGGCGTACGTCGCCGGTGCCGGCGAAGTGGAAGTCGTAGGTGCCGTCGGTTTCGGGTGTGAGCAGGCACGAAGCCCGTACGAGCCCGTTGGACCCGGGTGGCAGGTCGGCCAGGGCGCCGATGCCGGGCAGTTCGGTGAACCACACCAGGATCCCGGTGGCCCGGGTGTCGGTGGCCAGAGGCTCGGACACCGCGCCGTCGGTGTTGACGTGGTGGTAGGTGACGGTGAAACCGGGTGCGCCGGGTGAACCGGTGGCCCGGGGGCCGAGGGGCAGCAGGGAGGGCACGCGGGACTCGGACGGTGCGCCGGGCTCGTGGGCCGTGACCCGGGGGCCGAGTGCCTGGCGCAGTGCCGCCAGGGGTGTGCGGACCTCGGGGCCGAGGGCGATGCGGGCGAAGGTGCCCCCTTGGTAGGCGGGTTGGTCGGCGTGGGGGCCGAGAACCGCGACGGTCGTGTCAGCGGCGAGGGGCAGGAGTGTGCGGTCGTTCTTCAGCAGGACGAAGGAGTCTGCCGCCGCCTCGTGCAGCACCCGCCGGGTCTCGGCGGCCGGCCGGGTGGGAGCGGTGCGTCCGGCGGTGCGCCGGGACAGCAGGGCCAAGCGTTCGGCGGCCCGCTCGACCGTGGACGCGGCGACGTCGCCGGCCCGCACGGCCCCGGCGGCGGCGGGACCGAGATGGCGGGCGGGCCCTGGCATCTCCAGGTCGAGGCCCGCGGTGAGGGAGGCGGTGGTGGAGTGGGTGCCGAACCAGTCGGACATCACCACGCCGTCCCAGTTCCACTGCTCGCGCAGGACGCGGGTAAGCAGCTCGGGGTGTTCGGCGCAGTGCTGGCCGTTGACCTTGTTGTAGGCGGCCATCATGGCCCATACGCCGGCGCGCGCGGCGGCGGCGAAGGGCGCCAAATAGACTTCGTGGAGGGTCTGTTCGTCGATCTGGACGTCGTAGCCGTGGCGGCCTGTCTCGGTGTCGTTGCACACCAGGTGCTTGGCGCAGGCCGCGACACCCTTGCTCTGCACACCGGTGATCCAGGCGGCCCCGAGGACGCCGGCGAGGTAGGGGTCCTCACCGAAGTGCTCGAAGTTGCGGCCGCCCGCCGGGCTGCGGCTCAGGTTCAGGTTGGGGCCGAGCAGGACGTCGACGTCGCGCGCGGCGGCCTGTTCCCCGAGCAGTTCCCCGACCGCCTCCACGGTGGTGCGGTTGAAGGTGGCGGCCAGCGCGGTGCCGCAGGGCGCCAACAGCGAGATGTCCCGCTCGTCGAGGAGGCCGCCGGTGACGCCCATGGGGCCGTCGACCAGGCGCAGAGCGCGCACATGGTGCTCGGGGTTTCGGTGCGTGGTATGCATGTCGGCGCCGGCGGTGAGGCGGGCCAGCAGGTCGAGGTTGTCCGGGTCGTTCACGGGGTCACAGGGCCTTCGTCGGTGAGCTGTCGTGCGGAGTGGAGGGCGGCCGGCGTGCCTGCGCCATCGCGGGGGTGGGTGGGCACGCCGGATGACGCGGCTGCCGGTTTCAGGCGGCGCGCACGGCGGCCGGGGCCGCGGCGTGCCGCAGCGCGAAGTCGTGCACCTGGCCGCCGAGCATCGCCAGCTGGTCGGCGGCGGCGGAGTCCGCGCAGGTGCCGTCGGCCTCGAAAAGCCTGGTTCGTGCTGAATTGAGGGTGACGCCCAGCGGTGTCGGCCAGCCCCGCATGGCGTGGACAACGTTACGCAGGGCGCTCAGCGTGGTCCCGCACGCCTGCCAGCCGGCCGCGGTGACGACCAGGCCGACGGCGCGGCCGTCGAAGTAGACGCGGTCGTCGTCGCGCAGGTCCTCCAGCAGGTCGACGGCGTTCTTGACCAGTCCGGAGATGCCGCCGTGGTAGCCGGGCGAGCCGATGACCAGCCCGTCGGCCTGCCGCACGGCCTCGACCAGGCGCTTCTGCTCCTCAGTGCGTTCGGGGCGCTCCGGGGCGTAGTGAGGGAGTGCGGCGAGGAAGTCGCCCCCGAAGTGCACGGTGCGGGCGCCGCGCCGCTCGGTGGCGGCGAGGGCGGTGCGCACGGCCAGTTCGCTGCTGGAGCCGGGGCGGGTGGTGCCGCCGATACCGACGATGAGGTGACTCATGGTGTGGAGCTGCCTTACTGGTCGGTGGAGCGGAAGCGGGGCATGACCTCGTCGGCGAACAGGCGCAGCGAGGACTGGGTGAGGGCGTAGCGCTCGGGGGTGAGGGGGCCGTTGGTGAAGCCCATGAGGATGTTGCCGACACCCAGCTGCTCGTAGTGGCGCAGCTGTTCGGCGACCGTCTCCGGGCTGCCGTACAGGCACCAGGTGCGGATCCAGTCCTCGGACAGTGCGTTCGGCGGGTCGGGCAGGTCGACGCCGCTGATGGCTTCGGCCCGCTTGTTGAAGGCGTGCTCGCGCTCGATGGCTTCCTGGTAGGCGCCGAGGATGATGTCCAGTTCCTCCCGGGCCTGCTCGTCGGTGGGTGCGACGTGCACGCACTGGTAGGAGTGGGTGGTCCAGGACATGGAGTCGTCGATGACGTTCTGCGGCTGTCCGGAGCCGGCCATGGCCGCCCGGTAGGCGTCGAGGTATTTCTGGAAGGCGGTCGACGGCTCCCCGCTCGCTGGGATCGGCGGGACGAAGGCGGGGATGAAGGCGGGCCAGCCGTACTTCGCGGCGCGTGCGGTGCTGGTTTCGCGCATCGCCACGCTCATCAGGCGGTGACGGTCGCTGTAGGGGGCGGGCACGATTCGCTGGACCACGGCGCCCTTGTAGGGGCCGTGCTCGAACTCGATGGGCTCGTCCTCGACCTTCTTCGCCCACAGCCGCTGGACCAGTTCGGCCTGGGCGTCCATGAGGTTTTTGGAGTCCTGGAAGTTCACGCCGAAGCCGATGGTCTCCTCGGGGGTGGTGCCCGAGCCGATGCCGACCAGCAGCTTCCCGCCGGTGAGGTGGTCGAGGAGGTTCACCCGCTCGGCGAAGCGGACCGGGTGGTGCAGCGGCAGCGTGGTCACCGAGAAGCCGTAGTGCACGTTCTGTGTCCGGCCGGCCAGGTAGGCCGCGAACAGGAATGGATCCGATGCCATCGGCGCGTAGCCGGTGAAGTGGTGGTCGGGCAGGAAGACGGCGTCGAAGCCGAGCCGGTCGGCCTCCAGCGCGTGGTCGGCCAGGGTCTGGATGACGTAGGAGTCGTCGTCGGGACCGGTGGAACGGCCGACGAGGAACACGGAGAAGTGCACGAGCAGCCCCAGATCGAATAAACGGAATCGAGATTCTGAATCTAGGTCGGCCATAGCCCCCGGTCAAGACCGGGAACCGAGGAAACAAAAACAGAATTCTGTATTGACGTTGGGCTGTCGGCGTGACACGTTTTCGGCCATCGACCTCACCGGGACGCCCAGTGCGCCGCAGGTCGGACACGGTGGGGTCCGCCGAGCCGCAGCAGGCCCGCGCCCGCCACTCTCGTACCCGTTTCTGTCTTCACAACGAAGTGAGCGTGCGTGCACATGACAGACCCGATGCTTGCGGCTGCGCCCGTACAGGCTGGTCCGCGACCGTTGTCCCGCAAGGAGAAGCTGGGCTTCGGCCTCGGCGACCTCGCTTCCAACCTGTCGTGGAACTTCACCGGCAGCTTCCTGCTGTACTTCTATACGAACGTCGCCGCCATATCGGCGGCCGTCGCCGGCACTCTCATGCTTCTCGCCCGCGTCCTGGACGCGGTCGCCGACCCCGTGGTCGGGGCGGCCGTCGACCGCACCCGCAGCCGCCACGGGCGCGCCCGCCCCTACCTGCTCTACGGCGCGGTCCCCTTCGGCGTGCTCTCCGTACTGGCCTTCGTCTCACCCGACGTCTCCCACACGGGCAAGGTCGTCTACGCGGCCGTCACGTTCCTGCTGATGGGCGTCGTGTACTCGGTCGTCAACATCCCCTACGGCTCCCTCATGCCGCTCATGACCCGCGACAGCCACGAGCGCATGCAACTGGGCACCGCCCGCGCCGTCGGCATGTCGATCGGCACCATCTTCGTCGCCGTGGCCACCCCGCACCTGGTCACCGCGTTCGGCGGCGGCAGCGAGGAACGCGGCTACCTCCTCACCGCCATCCTTCTCGGCACCGGAAGTGCCGTCTTCTTCCTGCTCACCTTCCGCGCCACCACTGAGCACTACGGCGACCTGCCCGCGACGGAAGCGGCCGGCAAGACCTTCACCGGCGCCTGGACCACGGTCAGGCAGGGCCTGCACAACGGCCCCTGGGTCCTCGCCGCCCTGTTCATGGTGGTCAACTTCACCCGACTGGGACTGCTCACCACCGTCACCGTCTACTTCTCCCTGTACGTCCTCAAGGAACCCTGGACCATCTCCATCCTGCTCCCGCTGATCTCCGGCTCCCTGCTCGTCGGCTCACTGGCAGCCCCCCGCTACTTCGCCCGTTTCGGCAAGCGGCGCGGCAACGTCCTCGCTCTGGCCGTCGGCGCCCTGCTGTATCTCGTCATGCCCTTCACCGAGTCGGTCCTCCCGCTGCTGATCATCGTGTACACGTGCGCCTGCCTGGTCATCAGCCTCAGCCTCACTTCCAGCTTCACCCTCGTCGCAGACTCGGTCGACTACCACGAGTGGAAGTTCGGCAACCGGGCCACCGGACTGCTGAACGCCGCCCAGTCCCTCGCCACCAAACTCGGCACCGCACTGGGCAGCGCCCTCGTCGCCGGCGCCCTCGCCTGGACAGCCTTCGACCCCGACCACGTGGCCGCAGCCACCGTGAACGGCCTGCGCTGGCTCTACTACGGAGCGCCGATCGCCCTGCTGCTGCTCCAGCTCCTGGTCATGTGCTTCTGGCGGATGGACGCCCTGCACCCCCGCATCCTCGAAGAGCTCAAGGAACGACAGAAGTGACCAGCACACGAAACGAGACCACTCACCGCCTTCGGCGCAACGCCGCGGCGAACAGGTAGTCCGTCGAGCTGTGGTGCCCCGGGGCACCACAGCTTTGCGCGTACTCGCTCAGCTGGGTGCTTCCGCCAGTTCTTCACGATCCGGGTCGCGATGACGTGTTTCATGTGCCCGATGGTCAGCACCGCGTCGGCTTCGGGATCCTCTCCCTGAGCGACGACATCCGTGCCGGTGAACCCCAGCAGGTGTTCGAGCAGCATCGTCTTCAGCGAGCCGAAAAGCATGCTCGACCGCGTACTTGTCCGTGGCCCGCAGTGTGCGGGCGGGCAGGATCTTGTAGCCGATCCCGTCCTGAGCCGGGACGATCTGGTGCTGCCAACGGTTCTCACACACCTGATATCGAAGGAGAACGAGCGATGGCGACGCCCTTTGAACCCGTGGTACCAGAACCGCGGTCTGCCGCCGATCGCCTGCTCGCTGTCTTGTCGGCGTTCGAGCAGGCACACCCGACGCTCGCACTCACCGACATCGCCCGGCGCGCTGACCTGACGCTGCCCACCGCACACCGCCTCGTTGCCACGCTCACTTCGTGGGGGGCTCTGGAGCGGGACGAGACGGGGCTGTACCAGATCGGCTTTCGGTTGTGGGAGGTCGCTGCCTTGGCCCCGCGCGGGGTGGCACTACGGCAGGCGGCGCTGCCCTTCTTGGAGGACCTGTACGAGGCCACCCACGAGAATGTGCATCTGGCCGTGCGCGACGGGCAGGACGTTGTCTACATCGAACGGCTCTCCGGCCGCTCAGCCATCGGTGTCCGTTCCCAGATAGGCGCCCGCTGGCCGTTGCATGCCACCGGCGTCGGACTGGTACTGCTTGCGCACGGGCCGCATGAAATCCAGGACCGTTATTGCGCCAGCGAGCTGTCCGCATTCACTCCCTTTACCCTCACCGACCCAGCGCGGCTGCAGCGCACCCTTGCCGAAGTACGGCGCTCTGGTGTCGCGGTGAGCGACCGCCAGATCACCGGGGATGCCCTCTCTGTCGCTGCACCGGTGCGCGGACTACGCGGTGACGTCGTGGCAGCCGTCTCGATTGTGGTCCCTTGGGAAGGTGCGCAGACGCCGGCTCTCGTCCCGGCCGTGCGGCTGGCTGGGCGGGGCATCTCCCGGGCATTGGGATGGCGGCCCGAAATACGACCAGGCAACGGCTCTGGTTGAGTTCCGCCAATGGTTCCGCCTGACAAAAGTCGCGTTGTGCGCCGAATGACTGACCAGCACCCTGTCGTGCAGTGGCAGCGCACCAGCGCCGCATCACACATCTCAGGGAGGGACCCCTGCCATGACCGGCCTTTCCACCAACCCTTCCGACTTCGCTCGTGACCAGTGGTACGTGGCCGCGTGGTCTACCGAAGTCGGACGGGAACTGCTCGGCCGCACCCTCCTCGGTGAGCCGCTCGCCCTCTACCGAACCGAGGACGGACGAGCTGTCGCGCTTGCCGACCGCTGCGTTCACCGCCGCTTCCCGCTTTCCGAGAGCCACCTGGACGGCGACCGCGTGGTGTGCGGGTACCACGGCTTCACCTACGACACGGCCGGCACCTGCGTTTCCGTCCCCGGCCAGCAGCGCATCCCCCGTACCGCGCGAGTGACGTCCTACCCGGTGGCGGAGGTCGACTCGTTCATCTGGGTATGGATCGGCGACCCCGAGAAGGCCGATCCGGCTGCGATCCCACGCGCGCCGCACCTCACCGCCGACGACTGGACGACGATCAGCGGCATGGAGCCGATCGACGCGCACTACGGTCTGCTCGTCGACAACCTCATGGACCTTTCCCACGAGACCTACCTGCACGGCGGATACATCGGCACCCCCGAGGTCGCGGAGACGCCGATCACCACGGACGTCGACGTGGAGCGAAATGCGGTCCGCGTTTCCCGCCATATGCTCGATGCCGAATGCCCTCCCTTCTACGCCCGCTCGACCGGGATCAAGGGGCGGATCCAGCGGCTGCAGGACATCGAGTACCACGCGCCCTGCCTGTACCTGCTGCACAGCCGGATCAGCCCCACCGGGCAGGCGGAGCCCGTCTTCCGTACCGAGATCACCTATGCGATCACGCCTTCTGCGCCGGGCAAGGTCTACGACTTCTGGGCCGTCTCGCGGAACTTCGCGGTCCAGGAGGAGGAGGTCACCACGTTCTTGGGGGACTTCAACCACACCGTGGTGATGCAGGATGTCGATGCCCTCAACCTGCTGCAGCGGTGCCTGGACACCGAGCCCGCCGGCTACCAGGAACTCAGCATCAACATCGACACCGGTGCCCTCGCTGCCCGCCGCATCCTGGCCAAGCTCTCCGCACGATGACCGCTGACACCGTACTGAGGGTGCACTGGCTTCCTGGCACCGACGAGCTTCTCGGTACCTGCCACTGCGCCGCGACCTTCAGCAGCCAGGACCCCGAAGAACTCTGGGAGTGGCTGCATGACCACCCCGACCACCGCACACCCCGTCCGTCGGAGGGCCCTCCCCGTGACTCATGACCTGCTCGATCTCATCGTCACTGAGCGCGTCAAGGAAGCGACGGATGTGGTCTCGCTGTCATTGCGTCGTACCGACGGTCACCCGCTGCCGCCGTGGGCGCCGGGCGCCCACCTCGATCTCCTGCTGGGCGATGGGCTGCAACGCCAGTACTCGTTGTGTGGCGGCGACGCCGTGACGTACCGCATCGCGGTCCTGCTGAAGCCCGCAGGACGCGGAGGCTCAGCGCACGTCCACGCCGAACTGCGGGAGGGGTGCCACGTCCAGGCACGCGGGCCGCGCAACCACTTTCCCCTGGAGCCGGCCACCGGATACCGGTTCGTTGCCGGCGGGATCGGGATCACCCCGATCCTGCCGATGCTCGCGGCGGTCGACGACAGCGCGCCGTGGACACTGCTGTACGGCGGACGGTCCCGGAGCTCCATGGCCTTCAGGGAAGAACTCGCACGCTGCTTCCCGGACGAGCGGATGCGGCTCGTTGAGGGCTCGCTGGATCTGGGTGACCACCTGGCCGGCCTCGGGGGCGGCGAGCTCGTCTACGCGTGCGGACCTGCATCCCTGCTCACAGCGGTCGAGGCGCTCGTTCCAGCGGAGCAGCTACGCCTGGAACGCTTTACACCGACAGCCGCGGAACGCGCACTGGACTCGGTCTTCGAGATCGAACTGGCCCAATCCGGGAGGGTGCTGAACGTACCGGCCGACCAGTCGATCCTGCATACCCTTCAAGCGGCGGGGCTGGACCCGCTCTACTCCTGCACCGAGGGCACCTGTGGCACCTGCGAAACGGGGCTGGTGGCCGGGCAAGCCGACCACCGAGACAGCGTGCTCTCCCCGCAGGAGCGTGTTGCGGACGACACGGTAATGATCTGTGTTTCGCGGGCACGAAGCCCAAGACTCGTCCTGGATCTGTGACGCTTATGCCGCTGGTTTCCGTTGCCGCAACCTAGACAGAGACCCTCCTGTGCGCCGTTGCCGGCGACACACCAGGAGTAGTACCCGCCCGAACTGCGCCGTCTCGAGGTGTGGTCAACAGGTCGGCACGTCGGGCATCCGCGAGTGCTTTGGTCGGGTAGGTCTTGCTGTGCTTTTGGTACCGGCCTTCCGGACCACCTTGTCGGCCTCGCGCACCGGCGCGGCGATCCCGAGTGCGTCGTCGCGCACGTACCCGGGGCGGTACGCGAATCCCTGACGGCGCACCTCGGCAAGGAGCGCGCGCAGCCGCGCGGGGGCGGCCGGAGTGGCCACCGTGTAGGCGGTCATCTCCCCCGCGAGGACTCGGTCCTTCAGCGCGGCCGGGCCGTGGGCCAGCAGGACCAGGCCGCTGGAGGAGGCGTGCAGCGGAAGCCGTCCGGCGATACGGGTGTAGTTGATCAGCGCGTTCGGGGCGGAGAGCCGCTCGAGGAACAGCGCCTCCTCGCCGTCGAGGACGGCGAGTTGCACATGGTGGCCCACCACGTCGTGTACGCCCTCCATGAACGGCATCGCGGCGTCGCGCAGGGACAGTGTCGGCGAAGCCCGTACGACGAGTTCCCACAGCCGGATCCTGATGCGCACGCGACGGTCGTCGTCCCGGCTCAGGAACCCGTGCGCCACCAGCTCCCCCACCAGGCGGGAGGTCGTGGCCACGTGCAGACCGGTGCGGCGAGCGATCTCGGAGACGGTCAGCGTCGGCTCGTCCTGGCTGAACGCCTCCAGGATGCGCGCGCACGGGAAAGGACCGACTCGTGGTGCGGTGGCTTCATCGCGCGGGCAGTCTGCCCCCGACGCGCGCGGCGGTCTCGCGCAGCCAGATATGAGCCGCATCGTGCGTGTGCACCGGATGCCACCACAGGGCCTCCCGCAAGGGGACCGCCTCGTAGGGAGGTTCCACGATCCGCACGGGGGCGATCGGCGCGAGCAGTCGGGCGAGCCGGGCCTGGACCATGGCGATGCGCCGGGTGCCGCCCACCAGCTGCGGTAGCAGCTGGAAGCTATCGACGGAGACCTCCACGCGTGGCTCCACGCCGAGCATTCCGAGCTGGCGCACGGCCGGTGCGTCGTACGTGCGCTGGTAGGTGACCCACGGCAGTTCCTCGAGGTCCTGCCGGGTGAGCTGGTCGGTGACGGATGGGTGGTCGTCGGCGACCACGAAGACCCATCGGTCGTGGTAGAGGTCGGTGGCGGGGAAGTCGCTGATGACGCCGTGCGGCATGAGCAGTCCGTCGACGGTGCTGAGCAGGGTGGCGGTGTCGTCGACCACGGTGGGCGGGGTCTGCGCGAAGCGCAGCCGGATTCCGGGGGCCTCCTCGTGGACGGCGCGGGCGAGTTCGGCGCCGAAGACGGCGACTGCGTAGTCGGAGGCCACCAGCTTGAACTCACGGCTTTCCTTGGCCGGGTCGAAGTCGGCCTGGCTGGAGAAGAGCCGTTCGAGGACGTCGTAGGCGGTGGAGGTGCGGTCGAGGAGGACCTGTCCGAGGGCGGTGAGTTCGTAGTGGCCGCCGACGCGGGAGAGCAGGTCGTCGTCAAAGTGGCGGCGCAGCCGGGACAGGGCGGCGCTCATGGCGGGCTGGCTTAGTCCGACGCGCTGTCCGGCACGGGTGACGTTGCGCTCCTCCAGTAGCGCGCGCAGGGCCACGACGAGGTTGAGGTCCAAGCGGGCCAGATTCACGTTCTTTCCCTTGCTGTACGGCGTCAGTCGGCGCTGACCAGGAGAAATCTGCCTAACGGATGGCTTCCATCCATGCAATCTATTTCCCTGATCATTGGTGGCGGGTCCAGATTAGTCCCACCGCAATCAGGAGGACATGTCCGTGAAACCCGCTCCCGCTTCCGCACCCTTCGCCGGCCCCTTCGCCCTCGCGACGCTCTCGGCCCCGGACGGTCCCGCGTTCCCCGCGCTGGTCACGCCCGAGGAGCACGTGCTGGACCTGCGCGCCGGCCTGGACAACGCCCGGCTGACGGTACGTCGGCTCCTAGAGGACTGGGCTGCGGTACTGCCGCGGCTGCGCGCCCTGGCCGATGACGGCTCCGTGGTGCGCAGGCCGCTGGCGCAGTTCCGGGTGCACGCCCCAGTCGAGCCGCGGCAGGTCTTCCAGTCCGGCGCCAACTACCGCCGGCACGTCATCGATCTGCACGTGGCGCACCGCACGCCCGGTGACGACCGCCCGGAGGACGAGCGGCGCGCGGAGGCCGCGGAGATCATGGACCGGCGGGCGAAGGAAGACCTGCCGTACGTCTTCATCGGCCTGCCGAGCGCCATCACCGGGCCCTACGACGATGTCGTGCTGCCCGCGTGGGCCGAAAAGCCGGACTGGGAGCTGGAGTTGACGGCCGTGATCGGCCGCCCGGCGTACCGGATCTCCGTCGACGAGGCGCTGGAGTACGTCGCCGGGTACACGATCGCCAACGATCTCACCGACCGTGCGACCGTCTTCCGCCGGGACATGCCGCAGATCGGCACCGACTGGCTGCGCAGCAAGAACGCGCCGGGGTTCACCCCGCTCGGCCCGTGGATCGTGCCCGCCGAGTCGATCGCCAGCCCCGACGACCTGCGGCTGGTGCTGAAGCTGAACGGCGAGACCATGCAGGACGAGTCCACCAAGGACATGATCTTCAATGTGGCGCGGATGGTCTCCTACGCCTCGCAGGCCGCTCAGCTCCTCCCCGGAGACCTGGTGCTGACGGGTTCACCGGCCGGGAACGGCATGCACTGGGGCCGCCTGCTGCGCGACGGAGACGTGATGGACGGCTCCATCACCGGTCTCGGCGCGCAGCGCACCCGATGTGCGGCGGAGGTGGCGGCGTGACGGCTCTGGACCGGGCCGACCCGGAGGGCGCGATCGCCGAGTCAGCCAAGGCGTACTCGAACTGGGGGCGTTGGGGCGAGGACGACCGGATCGGCACGCTCAACTTCCTCGACGAGGCCAAGCGCCGCGAGGGCGCCGCGCTGGTACGGCGAGGCGTCAGCTTCTCCCTCGCACAGCGCTTCGACATGGACGGCCCGCAGAAGGGCTGGCGGCGCCGGACCAACCCCGTCCACACAATGCTCGACACCGGCACCGACGCCGCCCTCGGCAACCAGGGCTTCCCGCACGGGATCGGCGGCGCCGACGACGTGATCGCCATGCCCCTGCAGTGCTCCACACAGTGGGACGGGCTCGGCCACATCTTCGACCACGGCAAGGCGTGGAACGGCCGCCCGGCGGAACAGGTCGTCACCTCCGACGGCGACCTGGTCACCGGCATCGAGCACATGGCCCCCTGCGTCGCCGGGCGCGGCATCCTTCTCGACGTGGGCCAAGTGATCGGCGAGGACGGCGAATTGCCGGACGGTTTCGCGATCACCGAGGAGCATTTGAGCACGACCGCGAAGGCGCACGGCGTGACCGTCGGCCGCGGCGACATCGTGCTGGTGCGCACCGGGCGCCTCGCCCGCGCCCGGCGCGAGGGCTGGGGCGAGTACGCCGGCGGCCCGGCACCCGGCCTCTCGTTCACCACAGCCGACTGGCTGCACCGCACCGAGATCGCCGCGATCGCCACTGACACCTGGGGCTTCGAGGCCCGGCCCAACGAGTTCGACCACGCCTTCCAACCGCTGCATCAGGTCGCCATCCCCAACATGGGCCTGCTCATCGGCGAGATGTGGGACCTGGACGCGCTCGCCGACGACTGCGCACACGACGGTGCGTACGACTTCTGGCTGACCGCCGCCCCGCTGCCGATCACCGGCGCGGTCGGCTCCCCGGTCAACCCGGTCGCCGTCAAGTAGCACGCCCTCAGCCCGCAAGTCACCAGCGGAACGAAGGAGTTCCCCCATGAGCACACCCCGCACGGTCCTCGTCATCGGCGGTGGCGCGGCCGGAAACGCCGCGACGATCCTGCTGCGCCGCGCCGGGATCGCCGTCGACCTGATCGAGGCCAAGGACGACTGGAACGCCACCGCGGGCTCCGGCATCACCCTCCAGGGCAACGCCCTGCGCGTGCTGCGCGAACTCGGCGTGTGGGACCAGGTGGAGAAGTCCGGCTACGGCTTCGGCGCGGTCGGCATCACCGCCCCCGACGGCACCGTCCTGCACGTCGCGGAAGACCTGCGTACCGGGGGTGACGACCTGCCCGCCACCGTCGGCATGCAGCGCCCCCAGTTGCAGAACATCCTGATCGACGCGGTCCGCGCCAGTGGCGCCACCGTCCGCCTCGGCCTCCGGGCGACGTCGCTGGACCAGTCCGCCGACGACGGCGTCACCGTCGGCTTCAGCGACGACACCGCATCCCGCTACGACCTGGTCATCGCCGCCGACGGAATGGGCTCCACCACCCGCGCCGCGATCGGCATCACGGACCGGCCCGAACCCACCGGCATGGCCATCTGGCGCGTCGCGGCGCCCCGCCCGGCAGGCATGACCCGTACCGACCTCGCCTACGGCGGCCCCGCCTACATCGCTGGCTACTGCCCCACCAGCGAGAGCACGCTCTACGCGTACGTCGTCGAGGCCAACCGAGACCGCGCCTCCATCCCGCCGACCACGTACGCCGACGAGATGCGGTCTCTGGCACGGAATTACGGCGGCCACTGGCCCGAGATCACCGCGCAGATCACCGACCCGACGCAGGTCAACTACACCTGGTTCGACCGGATGCTGGTCGAGGGGTCCTGGCACCGCGGCCGCGTCGTCCTCGTCGGCGACGCCGCCCACTGCTGTCCGCCCACCCTCGCCCAGGGCGCGGCCCTGTCCCTGGAGGACGCCTGGGTCCTCGCACAGTTGCTGACCGGAGACGACGCCTGGGACGACGTGCTGTTCCAGGCGTACTACGAGCGGCGGATCGCCCGCGTACGGCCCGTCGTGGACGCGTCCGTGCAGCTGGGCCAGTGGCAGCTCGACGGGGTCCGTGACGCCGACGTGCCCGGCCTGATGGGCCGCACCATGACCATGCTGCGGGAGCTGCCGTGACGACGACACCGCCCACGGTCGACGTGCACGCCCACGTCCTGCTGCCCGAGATAGAGGCACTGGTGGACGGCCTGCCCGGGCTCGCCGAGGCAAAGGCCCTGGACGCGCGGCGCAACGGACCGGCCGCCCTTCAGGTCAATGGCCCGATGATCGGCGAACGCATCGCCCGTCTCACCGATCCGGCCGTCCGCCTCGCGGCGATGGATGCCCAGGGTGTGGACGTCCAACTGGTCAGTCCGTCCCCCTCGCACTACCACTACTGGGCCGACGAGGAGACGGCCGAGAAGGTGTACCGGCTCGCCAACGAGGCAACCGCGGCGCACTGTTCGGCCGCACCGGATCGGCTACACGGCCTCGGTCTCGTACCGCTGCAGCATCCCGAAGAGGCAGTGCGCGCGCTCGAACACGCCTTGGCGCAGGGCCTGTCCGGGGTGGAGATCTCCAGCCACGCCCCGGGGTGCGAACTGTCCGACCCTGCCTACGAACCCTTCTGGTCACGCGCCGAGGAGACCGGCGCGATCGTCTTCCTGCACCCCTTCGGCTGCACCCTCGACGAGCGCCTCGACCAGTGGTACCTGTCCAACTCCGTCGGCCAGCCCACCGAGAACGCCGTCGCCCTCTCCCACCTCATCTTCTCCGGCGCCCTGGACCGTCACCCCGGCCTGAAGGTCATCGCGGCGCACGGCGGCGGCTACCTCCCCACCCACATCGGCCGCGCCGACCACGCCTGGACGACCCGCACCGACGCCGGTTCCGGCTGCGCCCACCTGCCCAGCAGCTACCTCAAGCGTCTCTACTTCGATTCCCTGGTACACGACCCGTACGTACTGAGGGAGTTGGTGCGTGCCGCGGGCGCCGATCGGGTGCTGCTCGGCTCCGACTTCCCCTTCGACATGGGCACCGAGGACCCGCTCAGCGCGCTGCGCGCCGCACGTCTGCCCGACGCCGCATTCCACGCCGTCCGCGGCGGCAACGCGGCCGCCCTCCTCCATCTCCGGAAGGACTGACCCCATGAGCGGACGTCTGCTCACCCACCTGCGGCACGTCGACCTGGCGGTGCCGGATTACGACAAGCAGCTCGACTTCTACGCCGGCGTCTGGGGCCTGACCAAGGTCGCCGAGGACTCCGGGATCTCCTTCCTGGCCGCCGAGGGCTCCCCCGAGCAGTACGTCCTACGGCTGCGCAAGGCCGGCGAGAAGCGCCTCGACCTCGTCTCGTACGGAGCGGCATCGACGGCCGACGTGGACACCCTCGCCGGGCAACTCCTCGCCGGAGACGTGCAGTTGATATCACATCCGGGCGAGGTCGACACCCCTGGCGGCGGCTACGGCTTCCGCTTCTTCGACGTCGACGGCCGCACCATCGAGGTCTCCGCCGACGTCGAGGTCCGACAGCACCGCAGGATCGAGGAGAAGGAGGCCATCCCGGTCAAGCTCTCGCACGTCGTCCTCAACTCCCCCGACCTGAACCGGACCCGTGAGTGGTACGAGCGTCACCTCGGCTTCGCCCTGTCCGACACTCTGTCCTCGCCGCACATGGGTGAGGTCATGCACTTCATGCGGATCTCCAACCAGCACCACTCGATGGCCATCGCGCAGGGTCCGCACACCGCCCTGCACCATGTCTCCTTCGAGATGCGCGGCATCGACGAGTACATGCGCGGCTCCGGCCGGGTGATGCGGGCCGGGTTCAAGAAGATCTGGGGCCCGGGCCGGCACATGGCGGGCGACAACACCTTCACGTACTTCCTCGACCCGCACGGCAACACCGTCGAGTACACCACCGAGCTGGAGAACCTCGACGAGGACACCTGGCACCCGCACGTCTACGACTTCTCCCAGCCCGAGGTCACCGACCAGTGGGGCACGGCGAACGCGATGAACGAGATCGTCGCCAAGGAGTCCTTCAACGACCCCGACCGCGGCGTGTTCGTCGCCCCGCCGGTCTGACCACCCCAAGCTCCGGGGGCGCGGCGGCCCTGTCCATGCCCTGACTCACCCCGCGCCCCCGGCCCCTGTTCGTGCCAGGAGCCTCCATGCGATTCGCCACCTACGCTCACCAGCACCGCACCCGTGTCGCCGTCGTCGAGGCGGACGGCACCCTCTACCCACTGCCCGGCATCGCGTCACTCACCGATCTGTTGCGCTCCGGCGGCGGTCTGCCCGCCCTCCTCGACGCGGGCGCAGCCGCGCTCGACGTACCGCCGGGACCGCACGTCTCCCAGGTACGGGTGCTGCCCCCGCTCCAGCCTTCCTCCGTACGGGACTTCGTCACCTTCGAGGAACACGTCGAAGGCGTACGCAAGGCCGTCGACGGCGTCGCCGGCGTGCCCGAGCAGTGGTACGCGGCACCCACCTTCTACTTCACCAACCCGCACGCCGTGTTCGGCCCGCAAGACGACATCCCGATGCCGCCCGGCTCGGCCGCCCTCGACTACGAACTCGAAGTCGCCGCCGTCATCGGCCGCGAGGGCCACGACCTCACCCCGGAACAGGCCCGCGACCACATCATCGGCTACACCGTCTTCAACGACTGGTCCGCCCGCGACCTCCAGTCCGCCGAAATGAAGGTCGGCCTCGGCCCCTGCAAGGGCAAGGACACCGCCACCACACTCGGCCCCTACCTCGTCACGCCCGACGAACTGGAACCGTACCGCGCCGCCGACGGCTTCCTGCGCCTCGCGCTGACCGCCGAGGTCAACGGCCAGGTGATCGGCACGGACCTGCTCTCCAACATGAGCTGGACCTTCGAGGAGATGACCGCCTACGCCTCCCGCGGCACCCGCGTCGTACCCGGCGACGTCCTCGGCTCCGGCACCTGCGGCAACGGCGGCTGCCTCGCCGAGCTGTGGGGCCTGCGGGGCGAACAGACCCCACCGCCTCTCCGGCCCGGCGACACCGTCACGCTCACCGTCGAGGGCCTCGGTACGGTCGCCAACACCGTGGTCACCGGCGCCGCCCCCATCGCCCTGCCCGCCGGTCGACGCCGCGCCCGGGAACGTCCGTGAGCGACCTGCACACCAAGCGGCTTCTCGGCAAGGTCGTGGTCGTCACCGGCGCGGCCCGCGGGCAGGGCGCCGCCGAGGTCGAGGCGCTCACCCGCGACGGCGCGCGCGTCATCGCCACCGACGTCACCAAGGCCCCAGGCATCCGCCCGCTCGACGTCACCGGCGAAACGCAGTGGGCCCAACTGGCCTCGGAACTGCGGGAGTCATACGGGCAGATTCACGGCCTGGTCAACAACGCGGGCGTCACCTGGCGGGCCCGCCTGGACGAAATACGCGCCGACGACTTCGCCCGCGTCCACGCTGTCAACGTCACCGGCCCGCTGCTGGGCATCCAGCACCTCACCCCGCTGATGCCACCAGGCGCCTCGATCGTCAACGTCGGCTCCTCCGCCGCCCTCACCGCCCACTACCCGGTCGCGTACACGGCCAGCAAATGGGCCCTGCGCGGCCTGTCCAAGACCGCGGCACTCGAACTCGGGCCACGCGGCATCCGCGTCAACACCATCCACCCCGGCTTCATCGAGACCGAGATGACCGCGTCGGCCGCCCCCGCCTTCCGCGAGAGCAACCTTCGCGAGACCCCGCTCGGCCGCACCGGCACCGTCGACGAGATCACCCCGCTCGTCACGTTCCTGCTGTCGGACGACGCCTCCTTCATCACCGGGGCCGAGATCCCGGTCGACGGCGGCTACACCGCCCACGGCGGCGCCAAGTCGATCTCCGACGCCCTGCGCACGGAAGCCGGATTGTAAGGCGCGCGGATGGCGAATCCGTCCTGCCCTGATCACCCCACCCGCTCCCCTGAAAGGACCGCCTACCACCGTGGACAAAGTCATCGGCAGCGCCGCAGAGGCGGTCGCCGACATCCCCGACGGCGCCTCCCTCGCCGTCGGCGGATTCGGCCTCTCCGGCATCCCCGGCACCCTCATCGACGCTCTCCATGCCCAGGGCGCACACGGGTTGAAGGTCGTCTCGAACAACTGCGGCGTCGACGACCACGGCCTGGGCGTGCTGCTCTCCGCTAGAGCCTGTCCGGCGGATCATGTGACCACTTCGCTCTCGATTCGTTGGCATGGACATGGGGCGGGGAGATCTGACGAACGACGAGTGGACACGGCTGAAACCGCATCTGCCGAAGTCCGGTCAGCGTGGAGGTCGTTGGGCGAGCCACCGAAGGGTGATTAACGGGATCCTCTTCCGGCAGCGCACGGGAGTGCCTCGGAGGGATCTACCTGCGCGTTTCGGCCCGTGGAAGACCGCGTACGAGCGGCACAGACGCTGGTCGCCGGACGGCACGTGGGACAAGATCTTCGCAGCTGTCCTGGCCGACGCTGATGCTGAAGGTCGCATCGACTGGTCGATGGTGAGCGTGGACTCGACGTCCTGCAGGGCCCACCAGCACTCTGCCGGAGCGCGGAAGAGACCTCCGCGTGTGCCGGGAAAAAGAAGCACGCCCCGGCAGCACCGCCCCGACGAGGGACTCGGACGCTCCCGGGGCGGACTGACCTGCAAGATCCACCTCGCTGGGGAGGGCAGTCGCCGCCCGCTGTCCCTGCTGATCACACCAGGCCAGTGGGGCGATGCCCCGCAGTTCATCCCGGTCATGGAAGGCATCCGCGTCGGCCGCCGCGGTGGCGGGCACCCCAGGACCCGGCCGGACCATCTCGGCGGCGATAAGGCGTACAGCTCCCGACGCAACCGCCGCTACCTGCGCAGACGCCAGATCAAGCACACCATCCCCGAACCGAAGGACCAACGGGCCCACCGCAAAAGGCGCGGCAGCCACGGTGGTCGACCCACCGGCTTCGACAAGACGATCTACAAGCGCCGCAACGAAGTAGAGCGGACGATCAACACACTGAAGAACTTCCGGGCCGTGGCTACGAGATTCGACAAACGCGCCTTCATCTTTCACGGCACTGTCACCGTTGCCGCGGTCCGGCTCTGGCTCCGCACGTGATCCGCCGCTCGAAGCCTGCACGGCGTAGTACTCAGGGCTGCGGCTTCTTCCGTTGCCCGACCCAGGTCTCAAACCGTGCGGAATCGCGGACGCCGTCATCGAGGACCGCGCGGTAGACGTCGAAGCTCTTGACAGTCGTGCCGTACTCGGGACGGTCGGCCCAAGTCCGCTTGATTTCGATAATGGCCGCGCGGCTCTCGTCCGTCAGACGCGGGCGCAGGGTAGTCAGGTGGGCGGTCGAGGGCTGACGTTCGGGCTCGTCGAGAAACCAGACGTCGAGGTTCCAGGCGGCCCCGGACGATACACACTCCACACCGAGGTACAGGCCGTCGGGGTAGGCGTCCGGCTCCCGGTTCCACGCCCCGCAGTCATTGCGGAAGGTCACAAGACGGACGTGTGGGTGAGTCGCGAGCCGAGCACCGACCGCGGCGACGGCCGCCACGGCAGCATCGTCCAGACGCTCGCACACCACGTCCAGATCCAGATCCCGACGAACCATCAGGCCCAGCGCCGCGCTCCCGACGATGGTCGGAGTGCCGACATCGGCCAGCAGCTTGTCCAGCCGGAGCTCCCGATATACGCCCTCCGCTTCGGCTCGCAGCGCATCCTGCTCCCCCAACACCTCAGATACGTCCACACGATCACCCTACGGCGTCCGGTGGATCACGTCGCCGGCCTGTTGGACTGGCTCCAGAGACAAAGGTGGGGAACCTCGCCCACGCCATGATCCGCCGGACAGGCCCTAAGCGTCTGCGACGCGATTCAGGGTGCCGTGCCCGCCCTGTCATGCCGTGATCAGTGCGTCCAGTTTCCCTTCCTTCGCCTCCTCGACGAGCGAGGAGAACTGGTCGGCGCTCATCTGAACGCGCTGGCCGAAGTCGTCGGTGATCACGATGCGGCGCTCCTCCGGTGCCTGGGGGTCGATGAACAGCTGGGGGAAACCGCAGTTGCAGTTTCCGCAGAAGGTCGCCACCTCTTGGAGGCCCGTAAGATCGTTCATGTCCCAGCTCCCTTTGCGCAGTTGTGACGGCGTGCTGCGGTCATACCCGGCGGTGTTTCGACGAACGCGGCCACGGGCCATGGAGCGGGAGCACGCCCGAAGCGATGACCGCTGCGTCGCGCCCCACATGCTTCCGTGGGCGGGAGTCGTTCGGGAACCTCAAGCGGTCCCCGAACGACTTCCTGGAAAAGGGGAATCAGCGACCCGCGCACCGTCGTCACACGAGCAGGACGAGCATCACCCCCATCCCGACGGCCATCGCCGCGTGGCAGGCGGGCTCGGAGGCTTCGCTGTGAAGGAGCGCGGTGGTGCCGCGGGGGGTGGCAGGAGTAACGGCGACGCGCCCGTGGTCGAACGCCTGGGCCAGCCAGCGCAGTCCGAGGATTACGAGAGCGACTGCGAGGAGGCAGGCCGTCCACTGGTCGCCGGCCCGGGACAGGGTCATGGCGCTGGTGGCGTTGGTGCCGGCCATGTCCATTCCCGGCATGTCGTGGCCCGCACCGCCCGCGCCGGCGGCCATCCCTGATCCGTTCATCACGGTTGCCATCCAGGCCATGGCCCCCATCATCACGATGTGGGGCAGCGCGGCCACCAGTGCGGCGGTGCGGGTGTTCGCCCGCGAGGCACGGGCCAGAGCAGCGGCGGCGAACCACACCCCTCCTGCGGAGAAGACGACGATCTGTGGACCGGCGGGGAGGTCCATGCCCCAGGGCCAGGCCATCGCGGTCATCGCGAACCCCATGACGGCGTGGAGGGTGTGCTCCACCCGGTTGGCCGGCGTACGGCCCGGCGCTGCCGTCGACCACAGCGCGTAGAGGGCGGGAAAGGTGAAGAGTGCGGTGAGGATCCACCTCAGTCCGGTCGCGTTGATCACGCGGCCACCTCCGTACGCTCGGTGCGGCGCCGGCGGCGCGCGCCGATGATCAGGTCGACAGCCAGAAAAGCCAGCAGGGGCAGGCCGAAGAGGGGGACGTAGTAGCCGATCATGGCGGTCAGTAGCACGGCCGGAGCCAGGAACCAGCCAGGCAGGCGACGCCAGGCACCTCGTGCCGGTGCCCGGCCGAGCACGAAGCCTTCGGTGCGGGTCGGCCTGCGCAGCCACCACATGCGGTAGCCCCGCAGGATCATGCCGATGAGGGCGACGGCGAGCAGAGCGAGCGCGATCTGGTTGGCGAGTCCGAACAGCAGGCCCATGTGGGCGTCGATACCCCAGTTCGTCATCTTGGCAAGGAGCGGGTAGTCGGCCCAGTTCGCGCGGTCGGTGACCTTACCGGTGGCGGGGTCGACGGCCACGGTGTCGTGGCGTTCTGGCCAGCTGCGGGTGTTCTCCTTGACCACGTACGTGGTCTGATCCTTGGTCGGCGGTGTCACATCGAGTACGCCGCGCAGTCCGGCCGCGTGCGCGGAGGCCACGACCGCGTCGATCCCCACGTCCTTCACGGGTACCGATGCGGACTCCTTCCCGGCGGCGCGTCCGGGCAGGGTTGTGGACACCGCCGGGGTCGGTCCGGCCAGCGCCGACTGGATCTTGCCGATGCTCGCCCCGGCATGCACGGACCAGGTCATGCCGGTCGCGGACAGGCCCAGCAGACCGATCGAGGCCCAGACGCCGACGGTGGCATGCCAGGACATGGTGCGTCGGCGCCCCTTCGCACCGCCCTGGGGCACGAGCACGCGCCGCAGCCGCCGGCGTGAGCGCGGGGCCGTGAGCCACAGGGCGAGGCCGCCCAGGACTTCCACCCACAGCCAGCTGGCGGCGATTTCGCTGTAGTTGCGGCCGAATTCGCCGAGGTTGAGGTGCCGGTGGAAGCCGTCCACCCAGGCTCGGACCGGGAGCCACCACCCGGCGAACGTCCGCTCCTGGCCGAGCACTTCACTGGAGTAAGGGTTCACGAACGCGGTCTGCGTGTAGTTGTCGGGCAGGCCGGGCTTGTCGAAGACCACGCGGGTGCTGTCCGTGCGGCCGGTGGCCGGGGCCACCGAGAACAGCGTGCCCTCGGGGACCGCCTTGCGTGCCGCCGCCACCTGGGCGGAGAGCGGTTCAGCCTCGCCGTGCGGGGTGACCTTGAGTTCGTGGCGGTAGACGACCGCCTCGATCTGCGGTGTCGCGGTGTACATCAGCCCTGTGATGGCCGCGACGAGCAGGAATGGGCCGATGACGACGCCGGCGTAGAAGTGGAGGCGAAGCAGCAGGGGACGCAACCCGCTCCACGACACGGGAGGCTTGGAGCCGCCCGACGACGTAGCGGCTTCAGCGATCCGTCCGTGAACGCTCTCCTCGTGGCCGGCCTCTGGGACGTTCAGGCCGGGATCTGCTGTGGATATGTCCGTCGCAGCTTGCGCTGTGTGGCTTTCCGCCATAACGGGCCTTTCTGTAACGGAACGTTGTCCACCGCTCCAGGCGGTCCGGTGTAGTGGTCGGACGCGCGGGCGGACGAGTTCCATCCGTCTTGGCGTGACCGGGGTCACGTCGAAGAGGTGCGCGGGGGAAGACGGCCGACGCCGCCCGGATCTGCCGTACGCAACAGCAGCGACACGACAGGAAAGGGTCGGCGTCGGCCTACGCGAGGTCAGGCCGCGACGAGTTCGGACGCCTCGTCAGGCAGCGACGCGGCATCGGACAAGCACTGCACCAGAAACACGCGCGCCCTTGAGACGCGCGAGCGCACTGTGCCCACCGGGCAACCGGCCAGAACCGCGACCTCCGCATAGGACAGGCCCAGGAGTTGCGTGAGCATGAACGCGTCGCGGCGGTCCGGTGGCAGCGCGTCGATGAGTTCCATGACAGCGATGCCGTCATCGAAGCCGGGCAGCCCCCTGGGTTGCGTACGCTCGGCGGCGCCTTGCCAGTCGGCGGTGTCGGCGATACGTGGCCGCACCGCGGCACGTCGCATACTGTCGGCCACCACACGGCGCGCGATGGACAGAAGCCAGGTGCGGGCCGACGAGCGGCCCTCGAATCGGTGCAGGCTCGACAGGGCACGCAGGAACGTGTCCTGGGTCAGGTCGTCCGCTGCTTGCGCGTCCTGGGCCAGGTACGTCACGAATCGGCGCACGTCCAGCTGAAGTGCGCGCACGAATCGTTCTGCTGCGTCGCTGTCTCCGCGCGCGGCGGCGAGAGCGATGGCGGTGACCGTTTCGTCGGTCACCGCGGGCAGGGCAGGAGTCATTGCCCGGGGTCCCTTCTCGGATCCCGCTCCGCGCACACGTGACAGGCCGTCGGCACAGGTCGCCGCACGCCTCACGGGCGCGTCACGGGAAATCGGGATGAAAGCCGTGCAGCGCAGGCGCGTGCACGGGGAGCACGTCCGGGCAGCGGTCAGCTGCCGGGCACGTGGAACCGGCTGTCATGCGACAGCAGGCGCTCCGGGTGGACCTCGGGTCGTAAGGGTGTGGACGAGTAGTCGCGACTGCAGGCGCCGCACGATGGGGACGGCGTGCCGGACAGGCGGGGGGACGTCGCTGACCGGCCAGACGGCAAGGATCAACCGCAAGGGTACGAAGGCCCGGTCGGCGGCCGCCCGCAGGACGCGGAACGTCGCCCGCTCCCCCAGCGCCAGCCAGATCCCGCAGACAAGCGCGGCGGCCAGGTGCGCGGCCAGCATGCCCCACGACGCAGTTCCCGACATTCCTCCCATGTGATGCATGCCGGCCATGGAGTGCATGCCCGCCATGTCGTGTGACATCGGGTCGCCGCTCCGGGCAGGCGGCAGGTGCATCTGGCGCGTCAGGCCGTTCTGCACCACCAGGTCGTAGGCACGTGCCGCCGCCTCGGGCGTGGGATTGCCGCACAGCAGCAGGCGGCCCCACTGCTGGGGGCCGGCCGACGAGGACATGCCGGATGCGGGAGACGGACTCGCGAGCGACTGCGCCAGCGTGAAGGCGACGTGCAAGCACGCCTGCACCGCTACCGTCAGGGCGATCACGGTGTGCCGCCCGCGTTCCCTGGCCGCGAAGACCCAGCCGGAAAGTCCCGTCCCGGCGGCCGCCAGGGCCAGTACCGGCCACGGCAGCGGCGTACCGGACATCAGCACGTGCCCCAGCGCAGCGAGTACGACGCTCACGGCGGCGAACACCGCGGCGCGTGACGCGCGAGACACCCGGCTGACAGACACAGCCACATCTTGGCACTGCCCGTGGGCGCCGCGAAGCACTGGGGCCGCATGCATGAGATGCGGCATATGCGCTGTACGAGGGCCGCACCGGTGCCGACGTTCCGCCCGCCGCCTGTGCCCGCACGAGGTCCCGCAGGACTTCGGGATCTCCCATCAGCCCATCGCCGCCGGCGGGAACGATCAGAAGGTCGCCCCAGGTGGGTTCCCACGCTGTCGGCGCGACGACCCTGGTGCCGAAGAAGCACGTCACCTCGCCAGGCGCCGACAGCCGCACCAGCGTGGCCTCCACCTCACCACCAGCCTGCGCGGCGTGCCCCAATACGTCGCGCAGCCCGACGAAGTGCTGCTCCTCCACTCCCGTGAGACCGGAACTCGCCCTCGACCGGTCAGAGTGACGGCTGCGACACAGGGGAACCCTGACGCGCCACCGACCGACTCATGAGAGACACGGACCGGCCGAACACCGTGCCGTCTCCGCACGTATCGGGACACGCATGCCCGCGTCTCCCCCACCTCAGGAGTGGTGCCATGAACCGAATCGACTACCGCGTCACCGGCATGAGCTGCGGGCACTGCGCTGCCGCCATCAAGAAGCAGGTCACCGCCGTCGGCGGCGTCACACTCGTGGATGAGCATCTGGAGAGGCAGACGGTCCGAGTCGAGGGCTCCGGCCTGGACGACGCCCTGCTGCGGGCCGCGATCGAGGAAGCGGGATACCAGGTGGCCCAGACCGTCGATGCCTGACACCGGGTCGGGCCGACCGGCCGCTTCGCCGGCGGGGCGGCACGGGATCCGCTCAGCGGCGCCCGTGCCACCACCTCGACGAGAGCCGGTGGAGTCCGCCACCGCCACCGGCCGTCGCGCGCGAGACAAAGAGACGGAGCACGACGCTGATGACCACACCCGCACCGGCTCCACCCCAGGCACCGGCCGCCTCTCCGAACTGGAATCCCAGCCAGCAGTCCGCGCCCGCGAGCAGAACCGTGGTGAAGACGGGCAACGACCACCCGTACACCCTGTCCCTCAAGCCCAGCAGAAGGGCCTGCGACCCGTTCGCCGGCGCCTCCCAGAGGCAGGTCTCGAAACCCGGACTATCAGGCGTCGCCATGACGGGCTCCTCACAGACGGGAGAGGCAGTGAGGCCCAACTCACCTTGCTTCAAAGAGTGTTCAATAGCTCAAAGCTGACAGACCTGTCCTGCCCACGCGTGGGGGGAGCCATGCACAGGACACAGGAACTCATCGAAGCGTCGGCAGCCGTCCCTCCGTCGACAGCGGCATCCTCGCCAGCACGGTGACCGCGCCGACCTCTGGCTGAGCGGCTGAGTGCCCGCCGTCCGCGCGCCTGCCTCAGTACACCGCCCGCTCTTCAGTGGCCAGTGGGTCCGCGGCGTAGGTCAGCCGGACCACGCCATCGGCGTCTCGCCGTGACGCTGCGGCCACACCGAAGACCTTGGCGAGAACGGTCGGTGTGAGGACGTCGAGGACGGGGCCTGCGGCCCTGACGGTCCCCTGGTCGAGCACGGCGAGGTGGTCGCAGAAGCGAGCCGCGAGATCGAGGTCGTGCAGCACCGCGAGCGTCGTGATACCGGCGGACCGGATCAGCTCCAGCAGCTCGAACCGGGCGCGGATGTCGAGGTGGTTGGTCAGCTCGTCCAGTACGAGCAGCCGGGGCTGCTGCGCCAAGGACCTTGCCAGCAGGACCCGTTGACGCTCACCACCGGACAGCGATCCGTAGTCCCGGTGAGCCAGGTGCCGTACGGCGCACAGGTCGATGGCGTCCGCCACGGCCTGCCGGTCACCTGGCCCGTCACGCCCGAGCAGACCGTGGTGCGGGGCGCGCCCGAGGGCAATCGCCTCGGTCACCGTGAGTCCTCCGGCCTCACCGCTCCCGTCCTGGAGGACGGCGGCGGTCCGCATGGCGGCGGCGCGGGGGCTCAGCTCCCAGATGTCGTCGCCGCCGACCCGGACCGCGCCGCCGGCGGGCCGCAGGGACCGGTAGACGGCGCGCAGCAGCGTCGATTTGCCGCTGCCGTTGGGCCCGACCAGCCCCACGAGGTCGCCGGGATGGGCCTCGATGTCCACGCCGTCGAGGATCGGGTGGTGGTCCAGCGTCACGTGGAGCTGGTCGACGGTGAGTCGCATCGTGTTCAGTCCAGACCCTTGTTGCGGCGCAACAGCCACAGGAAGAAGGGGGCGCCCAGCAGGGCGGTGAGGATGCCGAGCGGGAGTTCGTTGGGGCGGTCGAGCGTGCGGGACAGCAGGTCGACCAGGACGAGATAGACCGCTCCGAGCAGTGCGGACAGTGGCAGCAGTCGGCGGTGGTCGGGGCCGACGGTGAGCCGTACCAGGTGCGGGATCATCAAGCCGACGAACCCGATGCTGCCCGCGACCGCGATCACCGTGCCGGTGAGCAGGGCGCAGAGCAGAAGCAGGACCGTCCGCAGCCGGTTGACGTCGGTGCCCAGTGAGGTGGCGGTCTCGTCGCCGGCGAGCAGCACGTTCAGCCGACGACCGAACAGGGTCAGGAGAGCCGTGCAGCCCACGACGACCGCGGTGACGGCGGGCAGCTGATGCCATTGGGCACCGGCGACGCTGCCGAGCATCCAGAACATCACCGTGCGCAGCTCGTTGGGCGTGGCCTGGAGCTGTACGTAGCTGGTGGCCGACAGGAACACGTAGCCGACCGCCACCCCGGCCAGGATGAGACGGGTGGGCGCCATCCGGCCCCGCCTGCGTCCCAGCCAGAACACCAGCGCTCCGGCGATCAGCGATCCCACGAAAGCTGCGGCTGGGACACCGAGGCCGAGCAGGGCTGTTCCGCCGCCCAGGGTGATGACAAGGACGGCTCCGAGCGTGGCTCCGTAGGAGAAGCCGAGCACGATCGGATCGGCCAGGGGGTTGGCGACCACGGTCTGCAGCACCGCTCCGGACAGGGCGAGCCCCGCCCCGGCGAGGGCCGCGAGAACCACACGCGGCGTGCGGAACGTCCACACGATCTGGTCGAGCGCGATGTCGTCGGGCGCCCGCCCGATCCCCGAGACGTGGTGCAGCACGATCCGCCACACGTCGTCCAACGGCACGGTCACCGCGCCGGTGCTGACGGCGACGAGCATGACCACGACGAGCAGGAACGGCAGGACACCGAGTGCGACGGCGGCGCGGCGGCGGCCCGGTGGGGTCAGAACGCGTCCGGGTGGAGCTTCTTCGCGATCCGCTCCACGGCCAGGTCGTTGTCGGGGCTCAGGTAGATGGAGTCGGAGACCGTCACGTACGTGTGGTTCTTCGCGGCCGGCCACTGGGGGAACTCCTTGAAAAGTTTCTCGGCGTAGGCCGCGGCGTTCGGGTCCTGGTAGGCGATGACCACGAGAGCGTCGACATCGGTGGCCGCCACCTTCTCCTTGCTCAGGTCGGCGAAGGACGTCTTCGAGGCATCGGCGAAGACGTTGACGGCACCGGCCTTTCCGAGAATGTCGTTGTAGATTCCCTTGGCCACCACGGAACTGAAGTCGTTGCTGCCCATCGACATGTTCGTGAACAGCATCATGACTTTCGGCTTCTTCTTTCCTTTCACCTTCGAGGCGATGTCGGCGATGTGCTTGCGCGACGCGGCGATGATTTTCTCCGCGCGGTCGGACACATGGAAGATGCGGCCCATGTCGCGCAGCAGACGGTAGCTGTCCTCGATGGTGAGCTTCGAGTTCTCGTCGTGGCAGCCCTGCGGCGATATGTAGGTGCGCGCGCCGACGTTCTTCAACTCGTCGCGGGTGGCGAATCCGTTCTTGGCGTCGAACCCGTACGACGTCGTCGACAGGACGAGGTCGGGGCGCAGCCCGATCATCGACTCCCGGGGAATGTCGAAAGCCGCGTTCTGCTTGACGCCGCCGGTCGGCAGCTTCTTGATCGCTTCGGCACGGCCCGGGAACTCGGACATGCCGTACGACTGCTGGTTCGCGACGACCTTGTCTCCGAGGCGCAGCGCGAGCAGGGTCGAGACCTCCGCGACGGAGGCACCGTTCATGACGACGACCCTGCTCGGCGCCTTGTCGAAGACCTGACTCGTGCCGCAGTTCTCGATCTTCACGGGGTAGCCGGAGCGCGCCGCGGCGGCACCCGCGCCGCTGCCGGATCCGCCGTCATCCGCCGACGCTCCGCACGCCGCGACACCAAGGCTCAGGGCGATGACGGCCGCGACGGCGGCTACTGGTCTCGTGACGGGCATACGCGCTCCTCGAATACGGACGGCAGGGGCCGTTCGATCGCCCCGAAGCAGTAGTCGGGCTGCGCCGCGTACGGGTTCCCGATATATCCGAGAGAAAGGAAATTCCCGTCGGCTGCTCCCCGCACCGGGTCGGGGTGTGGCGATCGCTGCAGCCGACAGGAGTACGGAGCGCGCTCGGGAAGGCGAATTCCACCGCGCCCGCAGTGGAGATGCTGGCACAGGAACTGCGACTTCAGAAGTCACGGGCAACTTCCACCACCCGTGAGGATTCTCCTTCTCCCTCACGGGAACCGAGCGGTCGTCGCGGCCGACCAACTCGAATTACGGCGCACGGAAATCTGAGGTTGCCCGCATGTACCGCCCGTCATTTCAGTCCGCACTCCCGGGCCGGACGACCTCCGCCTGTACCCGCACCGTACCGCTGTGCTCGAAATGCAGGTCGAACCAGATCCGGTCGCCCGCACGCCATCCCTGGCCCGCGGGCACGGTCACATCGCTGGACATCGGCGTCATGTCCAACGTGCCCCGGGCGGGCACCTGGAGCCGGTCCACGGCGTCGCGGTAGGCCGCACTGTCCGGCGTCATCCGGTGCCGGCTCAGCCTGATCCCGCCCGGCACGGACGGCGAGGTCACCTCGGTCAACTCATCAGCCGATCCGCCCTGGTTGGCGATCCGGAAGAAGGCTGCGGTCTCGGGAGTCCCGCCCGTCGTCCGGAAGACGCGGGCCCGGGTGACGGCCACGTCGGGCGGCGTACCGGCGTGACCGAGGGAAGTCCAGGCGGTGAGCCCACCCAGGGCCACCACACACGCCACCATCGGCGCCGCAGCGGCGAACGCGGACTGTTTGAGCCGCCGCACCGGCCGTGCAGGCCCGGCGATCGATCCAGACATGGTCACCAGTTGCTTCCCGCCCGTTGCCGGGGCTTGTGCGTACGGGCAGCGGTGGGCGCGGGTTGCCAGGCCCGCAGCCGCAGGCTGTTGACGACGACGAGGACCGAGCTGACCGACATGGCCGCAGCCGCCAGCATCGGATTGAGCAGTCCGACCATGGCCAGCGGCACGGTCACGACGTTGTAGCCGAACGCCCACACCAGGTTGGCCCGGATGGTGGCGAGCGTCGTGCGGGACAGGCGCACAGCGTCGGCCAGCGCCTCGATGTCGCCGCGTACGAGCGTCACGTCGGCGGCGCCGATCGCCACATCCGTTCCCGCGCCCATGGCGATGCCGAGATCGGCCGACGCGAGGGCCCCCGCGTCGTTGACGCCGTCACCGACGACCGCGACCCGGCGGCCCTCGGCCCTGAGTACGGCGACCAGCGCAGCCTTGTCCTCGGGCGAACAGGCAGCGTGGACCGTGTCGATGGCAAGCTGGGACGCGACCGCACGGGCCGGAGCCTCCCGGTCACCGGTGGCCAGCACGGGGCGCACTCCCAGCCGGCGCAGCCGGTCCACAGCCCGGTAACTGCCCGGGCGGATCACGTCTCCCACCGCGATCAGCGCCACGACCACCCCGTCGACGCGAACCTGCACGGCGCTGTGCGCCGCCTCCTCAGAAGCCAGCAACGCATCGCCGAGCGTGCTGGGCAGATCCTCGGCGACGGCGGACACCTCCACGAGCCGCCCCTCCACCACGCCGCGTACACCGAAGCCGGGCACAGCCACGAAATCCCCTACCGGCAAAAACACTTCATCAGCAAGCATGCGCACGGCATACACGGTGATCGCCCGTCCGAGCGGATGCTCCGATCCGTCCTCGACCGACGCGGCCAAGCGCAACACGTCGCTCTCCGCCGGACCGCCGGGGACGACGGTGACCCGGGCGACACTCATGTGGCCCGAGGTGAGCGTGCCGGTCTTGTCCAGCACGACGGTGTCGATGTGCTGCAAGCCCTCCAACGCCTGGGGCCCGGTGACCAGTACTCCGAGTTGGGCGCCCCGCCCGGTCGCGGCCATCAGCGCCGTCGGTGTGGCAAGCCCCAGCGCGCACGGGCAAGCCACGACCAGGACCGCCACAGACGCGGTGACCGCAGCCTGCGCCTCGGCCTCCGCGCCGAGCCAGAAGCCCAGCGTGGTCACCGCCAGCGCCAGGATCACCGGCACGAACACCCCGGCCACCGAGTCCGCGAGCCGCTGCGCCCGCGCCTTGCCCGCCTGCGCATCGGTCACCATCCGCGTGATACGGGCCAGTTGGGTGTCCGCGCCGACGGCAGCGGCGCAGACCACCAGCATCCCGCCCGCATTCACCGCGCCCCCGATCACCCTGTCCCCAGGGCCTGCCTCGACCGGCTCGCTCTCACCGGTCACCAGCGCCCGGTCGACAGCCGAGTTGCCCTCCACGACGACACCGTCGGTGGCGACGCGCTCGCCAGGACGTACCAGAAAGGTGTCGCCGACAGCGAGCTGCTCGATGGGCACCAACCGCTCGCTGCGGCCTTCACGCACTGCGACGTCCTTGACCCCCAGGCGGGCCAGCGACCGCAGCACGGCTCCCGTCCCCCGTCGTGCCCGCGCCTCCAGGAACCGGCCGACGAGCACGAACAACGGGACCCCGACAGCCGCCTCCAGATATAGGTGGGCGGCCCCGTCGGCGGCGGATGGCACCAGCGTGAACGGCATCCGCATCCCCACCCGGCCCGCGCCGCCGAAGAGCAGCGCATACACCGACCAGGAGAACGACGCCAGGACGCCGAGCGAGACCAGCGAATCCATCGTCGCCGCGCCGTGTCGCACCCCGCGCAGCGCCCGCTCGTGGAAGGGCCACGCGCCCCACACCGCGACCGGCGCGGCCAGCATGAAGCACAGCCACTGCCAGTTACGGAACTGCAGCGCCGGGACCATCGACAGCACGATCACAGGAACCGACAGCAGGGCGACCACGACCAGCCGCGAGCGCTCGGCGCGGTCCGCCGCCGATTCCTCGTCGTCTCCCCGCGTCCCTCCCTCCTTGTCGGACCGGGGCAGGCGGGCCGTGTATCCCGCCTGCTCCACGGCGGCGACGAGCTCGTGCGGGCTGACGTCGGCAGGATGACTGACCCGCGCTCTGCCTGTCGCGAGGTTCACGCTCGCCGCGACCCCGTCGAGCTTGGCCAGCTTCTTCTCCACGCGCCGCACGCACGCGGCACACGTCATCCCGCCGACCTCGATGTCGGTGACCGTCAAGGACGGCACAGGTACGGTCCCCATCAGCCACCGCTCCCGTGTCCCATGTCCATCCCGCCCATGTCACCGGAGTCCGGCCCGCCGCCGTGCCCGCCGGAACCGCCACCGCTGCTCGTCCCGTGCATGCCGGGAGCGACCGGACCGACCGCCTGACCCACGGCGTACGAAAGCCCGAACATCGCCGCGAGCAACAGAACGAAACCGAAGAGCGCAGGTGGCGGGAGCCATCGGAGCCTCGAACGGTGCACGGAGGACGGTGGTGACGCGGAGGCTTGCTCGCCTCCATGGACTTGGCTCACTGCTTCTCCCGATCGTGCCGGCCACCGCTCCCCCAGCGCCATGCCATGGCTATGGGGCGCACGGTGTCTTGCCAGTAGTCGGATGCGGGCGCGCCCGCGTTCCCGACTGGCCACGTGATGCGCGTCACATGACCAGTCGCCGCACACGGGAGCCGGCCGTGCCCCTCAAGCGGGCACCATCCACCTGGTGGACCGGTGTCTCCGGGTTGCTACGCTGCGCCTGCCTCCCGCGGGGGAAGCCGGTGCGAGTCCGGCGCTGTCCCGCAACGGTGTGTGTGGCCTGCCAGGTCACGCGAGTCCGGTCACCCGCGGCAGGTGTGCAACCCGTCAACCGCTCGCCGCGGACTGCGAGCAGGATCCCCAGAGCTCCCGGGCTTTTCTGGTGCCCTGCGCTCTCCACCGGTGGCACCGACCCGGAGGATGTGCGCCACCGTGTCCCGCACCACCACCCCCTCTGCCCCCGAGGTTGTCCCAAGGGGACGAATACCTACTGCGCAACTGGTCATCGGACTCGCACTCGCGTTGATCGTCTCGCTCGCGTGCGGGGTCGGGCTCGGAGCGACGGGAATGGGCTGGGGGCAGGTACTGCGGCTCATGTGGGCCGGCCTCAGCGGCGGGAGACTCGGCACCGACGATGCGGGGGCCTACACCATCGTGTGGGAGATCCGCTTCCCGCGCGTCGTGCTGGCCGCCGTGGTCGGCGCGGGGCTCGCCGCTGTCGGCGTCGCGGTACAGGCACTGGTGCGCAACGCGCTTGCCGATCCCTTCGTGCTCGGTATCTCCTCCGGCGCCGCCGTCGGCGCCAACGCGGTCATCCTGTTCGGCGCGCTCGCCGGTCTCGGCGTCTGGGCGCTCTCCTTCTCCGCCTTCGTGTCGGCGCTCGCCGCGACCCTCATCGTCTACGCGGTGGCCCGCTCCCCGCTCGGGCTCAGCCCGCTGCGGCTGATCCTGACCGGCACCGCGCTCGCCTACGGCTTCCAGGCCGTCACGACCGTCATGGTCTTCGGCGCCGAGCGGGGCGAGGCGGCTCGTGCAGCGATGATGTGGCTGCTCGGCAGCCTGGGCGGGGCGACCTGGCCGAAAGTTCCGCTGGCGGCAGGGACGGTCCTGGCGGGGTGGCTGTGGCTCAAGCTGCGGGCGGGCTCGCTCGACGCGCTCTCGATGGGCGACGAGACGGCGGCGGCCCTGGGTGTGCCGCCCGACCGGCTGCGGCGTGAGCTGTTCGTCGTGACGGCGGCTGTGACGGGCACGGTGGTCGCCGTGAGCGGGGCGATCGGTTTCGTCGGGCTGATGGTTCCACACCTCGTACGCATGCTCGTCGGCGCGTCGCACCAGCGGGTGCTTGCGGTCGCGCCGCTCGCCGGGGCGGTCCTGCTCGTGTGGGCCGACGTGCTGTCGCGGGTGCTGCTCGCACCGACGGAATTGCCCGTCGGCGTGGTCACGGCCGCCCTCGGTGTGCCCGCGTTCCTGCTGCTCATGCGGCGCGGGGGCCATGCGCTGACAGGCCGTTGAGGCCGCGCCTCCCGCAGCGCACCCGTATCTGTCCCCGTTCCGATGCTTGATGTGAAGGAGGAGTTGTGCAGCTCGACGTGGAAGGCGTTTCGGTCGAGGTGGCCGGCACACTGCTCGTCGACGAGGTGACCCTCGGCGCACCCGACGGAACCTTCGTGGGTCTCGTAGGCCCCAACGGCAGCGGGAAGTCGACGCTGCTGCGGTGCGTCTACCGGGCGCGACGACCCGACGCCGGCGTGGTCAGGATCGAGGGCGAGGACGTGCACCAGATGCCGCCGCGGGCCGCGGCGCGCCTGCTCGCCGCGCTGCCGCAGGAGTCGACGGCGGACTTCGACTTCACGGTCACCGAGGTCGTCGCCATGGGCCGCCTGCCGCACCGCGAGCGCACCGCCGCGCGTGACGGGCAGATCTGTCGTCAGGCCCTGGAGCAAGCCGGAGTGGCACACCTCGCCGCGCGCGGCTTCCTGTCGCTGTCCGGCGGTGAGAAGCAGCGGGTGCTCATCGCCCGCGCGCTGGCCCAGGAACCACGCGTCCTGGTGCTCGACGAGCCCACCAACCACCTCGACATCGCCCACCAGCTCGACGTCCTGCGCCGGGTGCGTGCCAGCGGCCCGACCGTGCTCGCCGCGCTGCACGACCTCAACCTCGCCGCCGCTCACTGCGACCGGCTGCATGTCCTGCACGGCGGCCGCGTCGTCGCCTCGGGGTCCCCGGACGAGGTCCTCTCCCCCGAGCTTCTCGCCGACGTCTTCAACGTCCGAGCACACCGGGTGCGCCACCCCGAGACCGGCGCCACCCAGTTCCTCTTCGATCCACTGGCACCCTGACACCCCTTCCGGAAGGCCCCCGTGCGCAAGCTCATCTCCTCCGCCTCCCTCGGCCTCGCCGCCGCTCTCACGCTGACCGGCTGTGGCGCGAAGGTCGCGTCCGACTCCAAGGCCGCGAAGTCCCCGGCGGTGACCGTCACCAACTGCGGCAAGCAGGTCACGTACGACAAGCGCCCCGAGCGGGTGGTGACCAACGATGTCGGCATCACGGAGCTCATGTTCGCGCTCGGCCTGGAGGGCCGCATGGCGGGCTATGTCATGCCCGCTGACAAGGGCTCCCTCGTCGGCCTGCCGTACAAGGACGCGTACGACAAGGTGAAGTGGCTCTCCAAGGACCACATCACCAAGGAGATCGCCCTGAACGCGCGTGCCGACCTCGTCTTCGCCGGCTGGAACTACGGATTCAACGAGAACGTCCTGACACCGGACGAGCTGCACAAGGACGGCATCGACACGTATCTGCTCACCGAGTCCTGCCGCAACGCCCGTACAAGCACCTCGCGCGGCATCATGCCGCCGCTCGACGCGCTCTATACGGACCTGGAGAACCTCGGCCGGATCTTCGGCGTCGAGAAGCGCGCCCAGAAGCTGATCAAGCAGTACAAGGCCACGGTTGCCGCCGTGCACGCAAAGGCCCCCAAGGGCACGGGCCGGCCCTCGGTCTTCCTCTACGACAGCGGCCAGGACCAGCCGTTCACCTCCGGCCGCTACGCCGCGCCCGAGCAGATCATCAGCGAGGCCGGGGGCGTCAACCTCCTGCACGACCTCAAGGACTCGTGGACGACAGTCGGCTGGGAGACGGTCGTGAAGCGGAATCCGGACGTCATCGTCATCAACGACTACGGCTCGACGAGCGCGGAGCAGAAGAAGAAGTTCCTGCTCTCCTACCCGCCGCTGCGGAACGTGTCCGCGATCAAGCACAAGCGGATCTACACGCTGGACTACGCCGATCTGGTCGAGAGCCCGCGCAACCCCTCGGCGATCGAGCGGCTGGGCGCGTACCTGCGCCAAAGCACTGACGGCTCCTGAGGGTCAGGCGGCGGGGCCGAATCCGCTGCTGAAAACAGTGGCTTGCGGGAGCGTCGACGTCTCCCGCTGTCGCCGCGGCCCCGGTCGGTACGGCTTCTCCAGTGCGAGATCTGCCGGAGTGAGGGGAAAACCAGAGGGCGTCTGAGCCTCCTTCGTGGTTCCCACTTCCCTCGTCGCGGCATGGCGCGACGGCGTACCTTATTGCAAATAGGTTGCAACTACGCTTGATGTGCGAAAGAGGTTGTGGTGGGTTCTGCGGTGGTGCTCGGGATCGAGTCCTCGTGCGACGAGACGGGCGCCGGTCTTGTGCGTGACGGGCAGTTGCTGGGGCATGCGGTGGCGTCGAGCATGGACGAGCACGCCCGTTTCGGTGGAGTGGTCCCGGAGATCGCCGCGCGGGCGCACGTCCACTCGTTCGTTCCCGTCGTGAGGGAGGCGCTGGAGCGGGCCGGGCTGCGGATGTCGGACATCGGTGCTGTGGCGGTCACCACGGGGCCGGGTCTCTCGGGTGCGTTGCAGGTCGGGCTGGCCGGGGCGAAGACGCTGGCCTTCTCGCTGGGCGTGCCGCTGCACGGGGTGCATCACCTGGCGGGTCATGTGGCGGCCGACACCCTGGAGCACGGGCCGTTGCCCGACCCGTGCATGGTGCTGATCGTGTCGGGCGGGCACACGTCGCTGCTGCTTGTGCGCGACCTGGCGCGGGATCCGATCGTCCACCTGGGCGACACCATCGACGACGCGGCCGGGGAGTGCTTCGACAAGGTGGCCCGGGTGTTCGGGCTGCCGTATCCGGGTGGGCCGGCTGTCGACCGCACCGCGCGGGAGGGCGATCCGCGGGCGGTGGCGTTTCCCCGGCCGCTGAGCGGGTCGCGGGATGCGCGTTACGACTTCTCCTTCTCTGGGCTGAAGACCTCCGCTGCCCGTTGGGCGGAGCAGTACCGGCTGCGGGGCGAGGAGTTGCCGCTCGCCGACGGGGCGGCCTCCCTCCAGGAGGCCGTGGCGGATGTGCTGACGCGTAAGGCGGTGGCGGCCTGCGGCGAGCACGGGGTGGGCACGCTGGTCGTGGTGGGCGGGGTGGCCGCCAATTCACGGGTGCGGGCGCTGGCCGAGGAACGCTGCTCGGCCGCCGGGATCACTCTTCGGGTGCCGCCGCTGAAGCTGTGCACCGACAACGGCGCGATGATCGCTGCTGTCGGTGACCTCCTGGTCCGGGCGGGCGCCCAGCCGGGCCCGCTGGATGTCTCGATCGACCCGTCCGCGCCGCTGGAGTACGCGGCCCTGCACCCCGTCTCCCGCACTGCCGCGAGAGCGGCATGAGCGACGCCACCGCCGTCCGCCGCGTGCCCGGCCCGGAACTGCTGGGCCACGTGGAGGGCGTGCGGCAGGTGTACGCCGAGGCGTTCGGCGCCACGCCCTGGTCGCAGGACGAGGGGGCGGCGGGCCGATTCGCAGCACGGCTGGCCGCTGACGTCATACGCCCCGGGTTCGTAGCGGCCTTGGCGTTGGACGGTGGCGTCGTGCTGGGCTTCGCGACGGCCTGGACCACGCCCGCCGCGTTCCCGGCCGACCACTGCTATCCGCAGGTGACGGCCTCACTGGGCGCTGAGCGTACCGCCGCCTGGCTGTGCGGAGCACGGGAGGTCGATGAACTCGCCGTACTGGGCGCGGCACGCGGCCGAAGCGTCGGGGCCGCGCTCCTCGACACCGTGACGGCCGACGCACCGGGCGGCCGCTGCTGGCTGCTGACCTCGGTACGCGCCGAGTTACTGAGGTTTTCAAGGCGGGGTCGGTGGGTTGATGGCCAGTCTTGTGGCGATGAGGCGGGGCCGGAGTTGGATCCTGCGCAACTCGCTGCGGAGCTTGCGGTCGGGGTCGTCGGGGGTGGCGAAAGCGGTGTTGGCCATTGCTCTGCGCACGAGTGACCAGACAGCCTCGACCGGATTCAGGTCGGTGCATACGGCGGAAGCCGGACGGTGGTGAGCCAGTCGTGTTCGGCCTCGTACCGCTTCACCCCGCGGCCAGATGGGTGTTGAGATTGTCCCAGACCACCACGATCGGTCCGTCGAGCTGGATGTGTGCCCACACCAGGAGGTCGCGATAGTCCTGCCAGGAGAAGCTCTTGCGGGCGCCCTTGAGCAGGAGGTACGTGCGGGGCCGGTGGATGACACGGCTCTTCTCGCCGGCCTTGTAGCAACACAGCGCGGCAACCGAGGTCCGGCGGCGGGACCTGCCACGCACGCGGATGACGGGGGTATGCCCGCGCCGGCCCCAGCTACGGGCACGGGGCGGCGTCATCGAGAAGCCGGCCTCGTCCTCGAAGACGATCCAGGCCCCAGAGGCCGCCGCGAGCCTTTCGCCCGGGGCCACACCTCCTTCTTCCACAGCTCCACCGCGTGCTCGTCACGCTCCAGTGCTCTGCGGGCGGGCGCCTGCCAGGACCAGCCGTGCCGTTTCAGTAGCCGCCACACCGTCGCCACCGACACGCTCACTCGCAGCCGACGGTGGATCACCACCTGGACCCGGACCAGGGTCCGGCGTTCGTCTTCGAAACCGTGCGTCGCCGGGCCTTTGCCGAGTTCCTCCTCCAGCAGCCGAACTGGGCATCGGTGATGGTCGGCGAGTTCGCCGGGCCCGCGGATCGCAGGCAGGCCCTCCATGCCGCCCTCGCGCCAGGTCCGACGCCGGCGTTCCACCGACCGCACGCTCACTCGCAAGTCCTTCGCGATCACCAAGGTCTTCTCACCAGCCGCGAACCGCTGCCCGGCCTGAAGCCGGATCTCCTCACGAAACGCCCGACGCTCAGCGGTCAGGCCCCCACCCTCCGAATACCTCACCCCACCGGCATACCGCAGGAATTAAGAACCGTCACCACCCGACGACAACACGAAAACCTCAGTAGAACTTGCGGAATACCCAAGGGGCGGAGGGCTACGCCGACAGGGCCGGGCAAGACGGAGCCCCCGTACGGATCAGTGAGCATTTTACAGCGTGGCCACCGATCGGGTGTCGATGGTGCAGGGTGGGGGCAAGGCCCGCAACGGACTAGCCCCGGCGCCATTGAGCTGTCCGGCAGAGCGCTGAGACTGTTCAGCCACTACGGCAGCGTGCTGGGCAAGCATCTATCCGGCCGACCACGGCGGCGGATCCTCGCGGGTCGCCGGTCTCCCCAGCGGCTTCTACTGCGGCCTTCAGCGGGCGGCCAGTTCCGTAAGAAGCCAACAGGTCCGGTCCAGGTGCCTGGCGAAGGGTGTCGGCCTACCAGTGGGTGCAGCAGCGTGACCGGCAACGAGTCCAGCCCGGCCGGAGTGCCAGGTCAACTCGGCACTTCTTCCCGTAGGCGGTTGTGGCCCGCAGGGGCGGGGAGAGCGTTGCCGATGAGGACGGCGGCAATGGCGGCGGCGGCGGGGAAGGCATCGGCATTGAGAACCCGGGTGCGGGCCGCGGCGCCATCGATGAGCAGCGCGAGCTGCTCGCCGAGCTGCTCGGGGTCGGCGGCGCCGGCTTCGCGGGCGGTGTCGGCGAGCCGCGCGGCAACGGCCTTCTTGTAGTCGCGTGCGTACTGGGACGCGGGGTGCTGGGGGTCGTGGAGCTCGACGGCCGCAGCGATGTACGGGCACAGGGGTGTGTCTGGGGAGATGTCGAAGGCAGCGAGGAGCCGTTCTCGGGGTGTGAGGTCGGTGCGGTCGAACACGCCGGACAGCACGGAGGGGTCGAACCGGCGCAGGTACTCGGCGACGAGTTCGTCCTTGCCGCCGAAGTGCTGGTAGGCCGTCCGCTTGGACACCTCGGCCGCCGCGCAGAGCTCGTTCATGCCGGTGCGGTTGATGCCCTGCTCGCGGAAGAGCTTCTGGGACGCGCTGATGATGCGCTCGCGGGCACCCCGGCCGCGGCGGCTACCCGTGGGGCCCTTCTCCAACTCCGTCATGGGTCCACCGTACCGCAGCTAGGTAACGACCGGTGTACATAGCTTGCGCCCTGACCACCCGCCGCGTACGTTAAGCACACTAGACGGTGTACTTAACTCCGTCGCCCCAGGCACACACGGCACCACGGACCCAAGGGAATGACTATGGGAAAGCTCGACGGCAAGGTCGCGGTCATCACCGGCGGCACCACTGGCATGGCGCTGGCCGGCGCGAAGCTGTTCGTCGACGAGGGAGCGCACGTCTTCATCACCGGCCGCCGCCAGGACGCCCTGGACGAGGCCGTGAAGCAGATCGGCCGCAACGTCACCGGCGTCCAGGGCGACGCCGCCAACCTCGACGACCTGGACCGCCTGTACGACACCGTCAAGCGGGAGAAGGGGAGCCTCGACGTGCTCTGGGCCAGCGCCGGCGGCGGCGCGCCCGCCCCGCTCGGCGAGATCACCGAGGCCCAGTTCGACACCTGGTTCGGGCTCAACGCCCGCGGCACCCTGTTCACCGTCCAAAAGGCCCTCCCGCTCTTCAACGACGGCGGCTCCATCCTCATGACCGGCTCCAACGCCTCCCTCGGCGCCTTCCCCGGCTGGAGCGTCTACGCCGGCAGCAAGGCCGTCCAGCAGGCATGGGCCCGAATCTGGCTCAACGAGCTCAAGGACCGCCGCATCCGCGTCAACGTCCTGACCCCCGGCCAGGTCGCCACCGCCAAGCAGGAAGAACTCTTCGACGAGACCACCAGGCGCCAGTTCGAGTCCCTTATCCCCCGCGGCCAGATGGGCCGCCCAGACGAAATCGCCACCGCCGCCCTCTTCCTCGCCTCCGACGACTCCAGCTACGTCAACGGCATGGAACTCGTCGCCGACGGCGGCACCACCGCCATCTGAACCCAACAACACGCACCAGGACAGGACACCTCATGAGCAACATCAGCATCATCGGCACCGGGAACATGGCCCGCACTATCGGCGCGCGAGCGGTAGCGGGCGGCAACACCGTCGAGATCATGGGCCGCGATCAGTCCAAGGCCACCGACCTCGCCAAGACTCTCGGCGGCGCCGCCACGACGGGAGAATGGGGCACCGCCCCGGCCGGGGACATCGTCATCGTCGCCCTGCTGCACGACGGCGTCGTACCGGCCGTCGCCCAGTACAGAGAAGCTCTCGCGGGCAAGGTCATCGTCGACATCAGCAACCCCTTCAACTCCACGTTCGACGGGCTGGCCCACCGCGAGCAGACCTCGATCGCGCAGGAAGTCGCCAAGACGGCACCCGCAAGCGCCAGCGTGGTGAAGGCGTTCAACACCGTCTTCCGCCATGTCCTGGAAAAGGGTCGGCCCGACGTCTTCCTCGCCGGCGACAATGCGCAGGCCAAGGCAAGTGTGGAGGCGTTCATCGAGAGCCTCGGGCTGCGCCCGCTGGACGTCGGCGGCCTGACAATGGCGCACTGGCTGGAAGGAGCGGGCGTGGTCACAGTGGGCCTGGCCAACCACGGGGTGGGGAACCTGGACTTCGCCCTCAGCATCACCGAGCTTCCCGTCTGACCGGACGGTTGACGGAACACCGAAGGGGCTCGTCATGAAGCTTGGTTTCACACTTCCCATCATCGGGCCCGCTATCCGCAGCGCCGCTGGCCTGAGCGCGTTCTGCCGCGGAATCGAGGACCTTGGCTACGACACGCTGTGGGTCGGCGATCGCCTGGTCCAGCCGGTCGAGATGCACAGCACCTATCCGGGCAGAGAGCAGCCGTACCCGCCGCAGATGAAGCGATACCTTGACCCGGTGCTGCTGTGGACCGTCGCCGCGACGGCGACCAGCCGGGTGCGGCTGAATGCAAGCACGCTCAGCACCTTCTACTGGGAGCCACCGCACCTGGCCCGGATGCTGACCACACTCGACGTGCTCAGCAACGGACGTCTCGAAGTCGGCGTGGGACTCGGGTGGATGAAGGACGAGCACGACATCTCCCGCAGCGCGGACTGGCACCGGCGCGGGCGGATGCTCGATGACCTGCTGGCGTTCCTGCACGAGTGGTGGACGGCCAACCCGGTTTCCTGGGAAAGCGAGTTCCTCTCGCTGCCGCCAGTCCACGCCGACCTGCGACCGGTGCAAGCAGGCGGGCCACCCATCTGGATTGGCGGCACCAGCGAGGCCGCGATGCGCCGGGTTGGCCGCAGCGCCACCGGCTGGCTCGGGATCGATTTCCTCCCGGACGAGGTCACCGACCAATTGTGGTTGCTCGCGCGCCAGGCGGCGCAGGGGGCCGGCCGCGATCCCGACGCGCTGAAGAAGGCCATCCGTATCAACCTCGAACCGGGCACGTCCGTTGGTTCGCTGGCCGACAAGCTCAAGCGCTTGACCGAGTCCGGTGCGGACGAGGCGTTCGTGGACGCCTTCGCACTGTTCCCCGACCTTGAGCAGATGCTTGACTTCGCCGGCCAGGTGATCGCGCGTACCGGTCGGTTGTGACCACCCAGGAGCAGTATGCCAAGGACTTCCTCGCCTGGTTACCCGTCGGGAACACGGAACGCTGCGCGGCTTAACGTCCGGCCCTACTGGGCCAGGAGCGCGGTGCCCCGCGGCCTTGGCCCAGTGGCACTCAGACATTCAACGCGTTTCGCCATCGAGACTGTTCAACGAGGCGGGATCATTTGCACCCCCTGCGTGCTATGTCTGCCGCGTAGCCGAGCCTCGTGTTGCCGGCGTCGTGGGACCAGGCCACCGCGCAGGTGATTGAGAGGCCCAGAACCTCGCTCAATACCGACGCCGAGATCTACGCCGCAAGGTCCAGCAGGGCTGTGTTGCGGCTGGCGCGAGCACGGATGCCGAGCCTGTTGAGCCGTACGGTCAGGTGGCTTGCAGTCATAGCTTGTCCGGCGCGGCCGCCTGGGAAGAGCCACGGGCCTTGGCCGTTCTGTCCCAGGACAGCGAAAGCCTGTCGGCTACGGACGAGTTCGAGGAGCAAGAATCCCAGCGGCTCAGGAATCTCTACTGGTCGGGATCCCAGCTGGAGCTGAACGCCATCGGCTTCAGCCAGGATCTTGTCTGTGGTGAGCGGGGCGACGCGGGACACCGGCTGGCCGTAGAGCACGACGAGGCAGCCAGGCCACCCTGTCCGGCAGGGCGAGATCTGCGTCGTGGAGAAGGCGTTTGCTGATCTGCCAGCGCTCGTCCTCTTGCTTGAGTCGCTCGGTGCCGCGCGACGTACCCCGCGGGGGAACGTGCACCGCGAGAGTGTGGCCTCGTGCAGCGGACCACAGCAGGAAGCTCCTGGCCTGGGTGTGCTTCCGGCCGGACTGAGCCAGCCATTCGTCGATCTCAGCCTGATCGCAGGTCGTAACACCGCTTCCGCGTCGGCGCAGCCAGCGTTGCAGAGCAACCGCCGCGTAGATGTCGTGCCGCACGGTTTGGCACTCCCCGCGCGTGACAGGGCGGCGCCGCGCGCGGGACCGCAGACGCCTGAGGTGGCGAAGCGGCTGATGAGCGCCCGCTCCTGCCGGTCCCCCACCTGTTGGAGAAATACGCTCAGCCAGCGCTCCAGCGAGGCTAGCTGCTCATCTCGGGCGGGCAGCACGTCGGTGGCCACCAGAGCGGCTCGCAAGTACGTCACGGCCTTCGATTCCGGCATCTCGTCCAAGGTGGCGTGTGTGACGGGGCCAGTGCCCTCGGCCAGGGTGCGCAGGATCTGCTTCGGCCGCTGGTGGGAGAGCCAGAGCAGCAGCGATGACGCCTTGGACTCGGCCAGCGCCGAGAAGAGGGGCTCGAGCTCCGGGCGCAGATCTCCACTGGGATTCATCAGGGCAGCGTGCAGCTGCCGCGGAGCTGCACAGGCAGCGCAGAGTCCGAAGTGGTGCAGGCGTTCGTGTGTGCCGCATTGAACGCAGTGGCGTCGCGACGAGGGGTGCTTGCGGTAGCAGATTGTGCACAGTGGACCTGCGTCGATTCGTCCGTAGACCCGCATGGTTCGTCCGCAGTCGACACACGGTTCCCGGCGGCGGGCGCAGGATTCGCACAGCCCGTCGCCGTTGTCCAGGCGGACGAACACGGCCCGGACGGCGCTGCACCGTGAGCATGGGGCATGTGCGCTGCGGTCCCCGCAGGCCGCACAGCGAGGAGCCTCGGACGTGGAGTAGTGGCATGGCCTCTGCTGTCCGCAGACCGAGCAGGTCGTGACGGGTGGGCGCCAGCACGTTCCGCAGATGGCGTGGCCGTCGGCGTCTTTGACGGTCCAAGGCCACAGGCGGCCGCAGAGGAAGCAGGTGCTCATGTTGGCGGGATCGCGGCGCATGCACGGGTAGCACAGGGGCTCGCCTTCGTGGGTGCGTGTGGCGACGTGCTTGGTCTGGCCGCAGCAGCTGCAGGGCTCTTGGCGGCTGGCCTCGTAACAGCCGCGGCAGCAGCGAGCGTCCTTGTCGCGCCACTTCAGGGGCTTTGCCAGCCCGCAGACGGCGCACGGAGGGAGGACGATCTGGGCAGCGCCTGCGTTGAGCAAGCCATTGATCAGCGAGATCACTGCCGGGGAGCCTTGGGCACCCTCACCGGTGAGCAGTCTGGGGCGGTGGCGGAGTTGCGCGGCAGCCTTCCGTCGCTGGTGGGCGTGGGGCAGCGCTTCCTGAGGATGACGGTTGTGCCGTCCTCGGCAGGTGGGTGCTTCTGGCATCTGGGGAGGCCGTCCTGGTCGTGACGGAAGATCGGGAGGTTCTTTCCGCAGATCGCACAGGGCTCCCGCGGCTCGCCTCCCGTCGTCTTGCGTTTGCAGTGGGAACACAGCCGACGTTCCCCGTCCCGGTGCTCCAGTGACGTTGTCCGGCCGCACCCGGCGCCCCTCCAGTACATCCCCACCCCGGGCACCGACACCGACGCCCCGCAGACGGCCAGCCGGCGTCCGATGGCCCGGTGGACAAAGACGGGATCGAGGCACTGCTCTCCTGGGCGAAGGACCACCCGGCCGCCGCCATCCGCAACAAGGCAGCCCGCATCCACAGCGACCTCTCCGAGCTGACCGCACGGCGCGAGAGCGACGATGCCCAGCGCGAGGGCGAAGAGCGTGTCACCAAGCTCAAGGCTGAACCGGAACAGGCACAGGAGAAGCTCCGCACCGTGAAGGCCAGCGGCTGACCCGCAGCGCCCGCCACAGCCGCCACGCAGACCGGCACCAAGCGCAGCAAGCAGCAAGGAGCAGCTGACCGCGATCCGGACGTGGGCCTTCGCCCATGGCCACCAGGTCGCTTACGCCGGAGTAATCCGCAAAGCCGTGATGGATGCGCAGGACACGGCCACCGCACCACCCTGGCGCAGGTGAGCTGATGGACACCCAGCCCCTCACGGTCGACGGCTTCCTCTACGCCGTCCCCACCCCCGGCGCCAGGCCGGGAACCGAACTACCTGCTCCGGTCCTCGCCCGCACCCTCGGTATCGACATCACCGTCGCTGTCAACTGGCAGCGAGCGCCGCCGGCGATTGGGGCGCCTATGCGGCCGAGGTCAGCTGCCGAAACTCGGAAGCCTGACCTGTCCGATGTCAGACTCCGCTGACATGCTGCTTCTCATGACAACGCCCGAAAGGACGCCCGACCTCGCTCAGATCACCGACGCCCGCGAGGTCACTCCCGAACTCCGACGCCAGCTGATCGACTGCTGGATCGCGGTCACCAACTCGGGCGGCGCCGCCGGATTCCCCTTCCCACCCGTCCAAGACAACGATGTCGCACCGGTCGCGGACAAGCTCCTCGGCCGTCTCCACCGCAACACAGCCGACTCATCACCGCCAGATTCGACGACGTTCTTGCCGGATGGGTTGTCCTCAACCACGATCCCTACCGGCTCGTCGGGCACTGGGGCACGGTCAACCACCTTCAGGCCCACCCCGAGTTCCGCGGGCGCGGTGTCGGCTCCGCCCTCATGCGTGAGCTGCGGAAGTTAGCCCGCAACGACGTGGGGCTCGAACAGCTCAATCTCGCTGCCCGGGGAGAAGAGGGTCTGGAGGACTTCTACAGCCGACTCGGACGGCGTGAGGTCGGTCGCTGGCCCGGGGCCCTCCGCCTCGCGCCCGACGACACCCTGGACGAGGTCCTGATGCTCCTCGATCCCCTCTGAGCGCGGGGGTATTCCCGGAGTTCCAATACCCGAGTCCACCATTAGCCGTCTTCCAGGACGACTTGATCAGGACCTACCGCGGCTTCCTCGACTATCGTCGCGTGGCACGTCCCCAGGAGGAGTACCGGGAGCCCACTCCGCAGGAGTGGCGCGACTTCCAGCAGCACTTCGAGCTCCGCAAGGTCTCGCTCGGCACTTGCGGGCGTCCCTACGGAACCTCGTGCAAGCAACGAGCACGCCTGCATCCGCTGCCCGGTCCTTCAGATGGATCCTCGCCAGAAATCGCGCCTCATCCAGAACCTCCGCGAGCGTATCCGTGAGGCCCGCGCCAACGGCTGGCTTGGCGAGGTCGAGGGACTTCAGGTCAGCTTCGACGCCGCGATGGCCAAGCTCAAGAGCCTCAAGAACACTCCGGCCGACGGGTGTCCTCGGCTGGTCGACCTCGGCATGCCCATCTTCACCGACCCCGCAAACCCGCCTCAACTAGGCACGGGAGAGTCCGGGCCCTGGCCAGAGCAGCCCTGACCGAATGCGGGGCGTCTCAAGGCGCCGGCTTACTCACGCCGGTTTCGCACAGCAAGCACCGCCCCCGCGAGCCCCGCCACGCCCCCACCGATCATGGGCACGACCTGCGTCGACACCTTGTGGTCCACGGCGTAGAACCCCAGCCAGACAAAGGCCAAGCCGAACCCCACCACGATCACGTGCTCAAGCAGCCGGAAGCCGTACCCCATCCACTGGTCGAGGCGCTCCCGGTGCAACTGGCGCTCCACTAGGCAGTGTCTTCAAATGATCACCGCTGGTGGATCATGGTGTCGTGATACGTCGCCATGAACTGTCGGATGCCGAGTGGGAGTTCGTCCGGCCCCTGCTGCCCAGGCCGCTGCGGGGTAGGAAGCGGCTGGACGATCGCATGGTGCTCAACGGGATCGTGTGGAAGTTCCGGACGGGGGTGGCCTGGCGGGATGTGCCCGACCGGTACGGTCCGTGGGCCACACTGCACACCCGGTTCCGGCGGTGGGCTCTGGACGGAACGTTCGAGCGAATGCTGCAGGCCGCCCAGGCCGGGGCGGACGCGGACGGGGACGTCGACTGGCTCGTGTCGGTCGACTCCACCGTCGTCCGCGCCCACCAGCACGCCGCCGGGGCACGAAAAGGGGGCTCCGCAGCCCCGCACTCGGACGTTCCCGAGGTGGCCTGACCAGCAAAATCCATCTGGCCTGCGACGGTGCCGGCCGTCCGCTCGCTTTCACGCTCACGGGCGGCAACACCAATGACTGCACCCAGTTCACTGCGGTGATTGAAGCGATACGAGTGCCTCGCATCGGCCCGGGGCGGCCCCGAGTACGACCCTCCCACGTGCTGGGCGACAAGGGCTACAGTTCCCGGGCCATCCGCACCTGGCTGCGACGACGCAGCATCGGTCACACCATCCCCGAGCGGGCCGACCAGGTCCAAAACCGGCTCCGGCGCGGCAGTCGCGGCGGGCGCCCACCGGCCTTCGACAAGCAGCGCTACAAGCAGCGAAACGTGGTGGAACGCTGCTTCAATCGGCTGAAGCAGTGGCGCGGCATCGCCACTCGCTACGACAAGACCGCGGAGTCCTTCCATGCAGCCGTCACTCTCGCGTCGCTCCTGATGTGGGCGTGATGTTCTGACGGTGAACGCCGGGTCATCAGAGATGGAGCTCCGTCTCCCAGGCATCGAAGGGCGGCTCGACCCGATAGCTCGGGTCGCAGCACACTCGGACCCACTGCGCGACCCGGTACTGCGCGTCTCCGTCGTTCAGCACCATGCCGTCGGTGTCGATTTGCAGCACATTGCTATAGATCGCGAAGACCTGTTCCAACGAGGAGCCGGAGTGAAAAACGGTCGAGCGATAGTCAAACCCTTCGAGCAGGTCCAGGTCGAGGGTGCCGTTCGCCAAGTAGAAAGCGAAGAGCCGGAGCGAAGCGCGCACGTCGACAGAAAGATGTTCCACCAAGGCATCATGCTCAGCTACCGCGCCATCTTGGCAAGATCTTTGAAGACACTGCCTAGCAGCGGGGGAAACTCGCCGGCGCGCAGGAGCGCCTCCAGCGGGTTCAGCCCGATCGCCTTGACGCGGACGAGAACCTCGGTGGGGAGGGGCTGGGGCTCGGGCGCGTCCACGATGGTGAGCACCTCGGGACCGCCGAACGTCTGCTGAGTGATGACTCGCATGATTCTCCTGGCTCTGGAGGGGGGAGAGAACCCAGGCTATGAATCTGATAGGAACCAGCAGGTACCTTCGGCGCAGGTACCTTTGGCGCATGAGCGGTTTCTGTCCCGGCGATCCCTTTCTCGCCGACTGTCCGGCGCGGCTGGCGGTCGAGGTGATCGCCGACAAGTGGACGGTGGTCGTGCTCTACGGCCTCAGCAAGGGCCCGGTGCGCCACGGCGAGCTGATCGAGCTGATCGGCGGCATCTCCCGCAAAATGCTCACCCAGACGCTCCGACGGCTCGAAGCGCACGGACTCATCCGCCGCCACGCCTACACCGAGGCGCCGCCCCGCGTCGAGTACGAGCTCACCTCGCTCGGGGCCACGCTGATCGAGCCGATCCACATGCTGACCGAGTGGGCCAGGGCGAACGGCGACGCAGTGCTCGATGCGCTCGACGCCGACCCTGGGTCGGTCGCCCATAGTGACTGAGACCCCCGCCAGGGACCGCCCCTTCAGACTCACCCCAGCCGGGGTATGGCCATCCAGCACCCCAGCCACTCAGCCGCGCGACCAGGTTCGCTGAGACAGAAGGACGAACGACTCGGTTCGTTGAGAAAGTGACTCTATTGAGTGAGACGGGACAACGAAATCTGTGCCAGAGCCTCTCCAGGAACAGCGTCTATCGACGAGTTACGGAGGCGTTCGTTGATCAACTTGCTCTCGGATATCGACGGAAACTGACGGCATCCGCGCGGCGCTGAGCGCTGGACTGGCGTTGAGGCGCCAGGTCCAAGGACGGTTCCAGATACGGGGTCCTGTCGCCGTCCTCGGCGGCGGCGAGAGTCTGCTGGGCGGCAGTGCGAGGACAACCCGCACTGCCCCTTCCCCTCGCCCGTGCCGGCGGTGCCCGTGCCGGTCGACCGCTGCTACCCGGATCGCCCGTACGCGGCCTGGCGCACGGTCGCCACGGTCTCCCCGCTGTCGATCCCGCGGCAGGCCGAAGGGGTCCCGTACATTCAGATCGAGACCCACGTCCAGCCTCTGGAGAACACCCTCTTCCGCTTCTACCAGAACCTCACCGGTCGCGACTGCTCGAACGGCGTACTCGACCCGTGCACCGCGTGTGCGGAGCTGTTCATCCGTGGCTTCCCTCGAACGCGTCCATCAGCATCGACGGCCGCACCCAGAAGGCCAGCTCGGTGTGCCGGCAGAGCGACCCCGGGCTGCGGTTCGTCACCACAAGCCAGCGCGTCTCCCTCATCGGGCCCGGCGGCACGGCGTTCCAGTGGCCGGTCTTCCCCTGCGGCACCGGCTTCTGCATCGAGATCGTCACCTCACAGAAGGTCGCCGTGCAGGACTCCAGCGGCAAGAGCACGACCGTGAGCATCGGAGCCGATGCCCCGTGTCTCCATCTCCCACGTCGCCCGCTTCGACGCCACCTGACCCAGGACGCACAGGTGCCCGCGCCTGCCGCGAACGACGGGGGCGGGCACCTGGTGCCGCGTCAGGACAGCGGCGTCACTTCACGAGGACCACCGAGTTCACCGGCGTCATGTCGTACGAGATGGTGGTGACCAGACGGTTGACGCCGCCGCAGTTGGTGCCGTTGTACCCCCGGCAGATCTGGTAACCCGCTCCGCCGGTCTGGTTGTTCACGACGTCGCGGACGCCGAGCACTTTTTCCAAGTTGTGCGCGCCGTACTGGTAGAAGATGTTCTTGGGCAGGATGCTGCCGTCCGGCTCGCGGATGCAGACCGCGCCGGACGGGCAGGGCGCCGCCGCGGACGCAGTGGGCGCCAGGCCGAGGCCAAGGGCCCCCAGAGCGAGAGTGGCACCTGCGGCGGACGCGATGAACTTGCGCATACTTCCCCCATGCTTGTTGAACGGCGGCCTGGCCAGTGCCGCCTGGACCGCGAACGTGGACCGTCGCCGCGAGCATAATCCAGAGCGTTCGAACGAGTCCTCGCGTTCGCCGACTTCAGAGACGGCTGTGGTTCGTGACTCGTACACGTCTACGTCCGGGAGGTACCCCGGCTGGTTCCTGCCTGATCTTTCCTGATCCCGCCAGCGGCCGACGGCGTCACACCAGTCGACCTTCATCTGGCGCATGACCAGCACCTCTCACCAGGAGCACCGCGATGCTGTCCTGGCAGGAGTCCCCGTGCCTCCCAAACTCAGGTTCTGGTCCAACTTCTGTGGAGCTCTTACGCTCTGTAACCTGTCGGGACCGGATGGCCCTTCGTGGCTCGTTGACAGATCCTTTTGGATCATGCCCGTATGGACTTCGACCTCGCCCCACCGACCGGCGTTGGCCCGTTGCGAATGAAGCTGCGGGCAACTGCTGCCACGTACAGCCCGACGTGGCCACGAACACGATCGCGGCCAGCACCTCACGATCACCATGCCGACGCCGCCCACCGCCCTGAGGCCGCGAGGGCGCCTTGGGCACTACCCGCTGAAACAACGCCCACAACTCATCCGGCACCAACGGCTCAACGATCCCCACCGCAGCAGGCTATCGGCCCCGGAGCATCAGCGTCCTTCGCGGCGATGGGCATCGAACCGACGCAGCACCCGGACCAGGCGCCATACTCCGAATGCCGCTCCCACCAGCGCACCTGCCACCAGTACGCCATCCCGCGCCGCACCAGAGATGCCGAAGACCAGCACGAGAACCAGCGCGACGACGAATACGGTTGCAGCCAGCAGGGCGGCCGTCACCAGGGCGAAAACGATCTCTACCGTCATCGCGTCCTTTTCCCACCGCGACTGACGCCCCATATCCATACTGGCAAGTCTTACACCTCGGCCAACCACATCCGCCCTCGCCCGAACATCACCCCACCCACCTGTCATGGCAGACAAGCCAAATGAGATGACTTCTAAGTCGCTGGACGCGCCAGAAGGCGGCATCGCCGGTCGAACCGGGGATGCCGCCTTCTGCTTGCGGACGACGTTGCGTCCGTCGCACTATCGTCGGGCGGTCTTCGAGCCAGAGCCGACGGTCTGACATGCCTTGGTGGCGCTGACGCCCTGCTGCATGAGCGGGAAGTACGCCTCCCGATCATGCGACAACTGCATGCGTTCCTGAGCCACGGTCCGCAGCTCCCGGCTCTCGAAGCGCATCGCATCCCCCTGAACCGGGGCGTTGCAATGACCGCTGGAACGGACGTCTTGGCCGGGGTCCATGGGCACCTGTCGTTCGGCCCGAGGGGCTTCCTCACGACGCGGGGGCGACGCCGGCTGAGGTCGCAACGTGGCCCGGGCGTGCCGGGTATCTGCTTCGCGATCGCGGCCGGCGCACGATCGTGCCGTGGCTCTGCCCTGGGCTGTTGAGACGTGGGAGACGTCTACGACCCGATCGGGGCGAACAGCGCGTTGATGGTCCGGTTGGCGTTCATGGTGATCTCGTGGCTCGGGTTGCTTCCCGCCAATTCCACGCCGTCGACCGCCCAGGCGTCGAACCGGTAGCCGGGGTTGGGGAAGGCGCTGACGGTGACCCGCGTGTTGGGATCGTACGGACCGAATTCGCTGATCCTGACCGTGCCGCCGGTGTTCGGGGTGACGGACACGGTGAGGGAGTGGCGGTTCACGGGCCTTGTGGGGGCACGGTAGGCGGCCAGGATGTCGGCGTTCTGCCGTGCGACGGCTGCGTTGTTGTTCATGGCGTCGCCGAGAGGCTGGTTGCCCCAGAACCTGTCGGGGTTGGAGTACTCGTTGACGACGTTGCACGCCTGGGGGCAGGCGTTGGAGTAGGCCATGAGCGTGCGGTGCTGTCCGTCGGGCGTGATCCAGCCGTAGTTGGACGAGCCCTCGGGCGGCGTTGAGCCTTGCCTCATGTACGTCAGGCGGTCGTGCTGCATGCCGAAGTTGTGGCCGATCTCGTGTGCGAGGTTCTCCCATGCCGTCACGGAGAAAATACTGGTGACCGAGAACGCGGCACCGGAGGTTGCCGCTGACGGGCGAGGAGTGGGCAGGTCGGACGCCCCGGAACTGTCCTCCGCGGGGACGGAGGCGAACAACGCAACCAGGTCGGCGCCGTACAGCAGCCGTTGGGATGCGGCCGCGCTGCCGAGGACCGTGTTTGTAGGGCTGCTGATCATGCTCAGCAGCGTGTTCACGTTCTCGCGATGGACCCCGGTGGCCGCGGTCTCGTAGGTGTTGATGACATGCACGCTGGCCGGCACATTGCTGTCCGCGAGCGCCCTGTTGAGCTGGTTCACGCCGTAGTTGATACGGGACACGACCGCCGAGACACTGCCGAGTTCGGCGACAGTGGCCGGGGTGTAGGCCGCGACGATGTCGATGGCTGCCGGATTGTTCGGCGTGGCGGCCCTCGTACCGGGCTTGTGTGGCTTGTTCGGCTTTGTCGCGCGGACGTCGACCGTGTCGACACCGTGCCCGTTGGGCGGCAGTTTCAGGGGGTCGATCTCCTTCAGCATGTACCAGCCCGGCCGCTTCGCCAGCGGCTCATAGGCGTACTGGCGGAAGCCGGCCTCGATCGTGCCGGAGAGCGTGACCGGCCCCTTGCCGCAGGCTCCGATCACGGACACCGAGATGGTCTTCTGGACATTCTTCGGGTCGTGGCCGCTCCAGTACACCGTGCCGTTCTTGTCCAGTCGCTGGAAGTCCTGCACCGCGGTGAAGGGCTTACCGTGCTCGAACAGCGGGAAGGTACGACGCTCGGGTCTGCCCTCCTTCTGCTTGCCGCACAGCGAACGGAACGCCTTGGCGTCCGTGCGCTGTGCGGCACTCCGCAGTACCCAGGGCTCGTGATCACCGCCGCCTGGTCTGGCCGAGGCGGCAGGTGCGGTCAGGACCAGTGACAGGCCGGCAGCGGCAGCGGTCGCCGCGCGGGTGGTGGCGAGCAGGAATCGAGGACGCATGAGATGGAGGAGCCTTCCGTGAGGATTTCCGCCTTGTATCCCGCACCGAAGACCACGCCACGCCGGTAAGACGTTCCCACACGACCGACCGGTCTCCGGTTCACCCGAACAGAGGGGGCGGGGTCCGCCGGACGCCGCCTGGACCGTCAGGTCGGCCCGGACAGACTCGTGCATGCCCGGCCATAAGCTTGGCGGTTTGAGCTTGCTCCGGTTTGGCGGACATTCGAGATCGGGGGTTCGTCCCCGGGAGGATGTCCATCATGGAGAGCATGGGGAAGACGCCTCGTCGCGCTCGCCGCTCGTTCACGCCGGAGTTCAAGGCCGAGATCGTTGAGCTGTGCCGCCGCGGCGACCGCTCGATCGGCCAGGTCGCCACGGACTTCGACCTGGCCGAGACCCGGGTGCGTGACTGGGTCCGGCAAGCAGAAGTCGACGCCGGCGAGCGGGATGGCTTGACCGGCAACGAACGTGACGAGCTGGCCGCGTTGCGGCGGGAGAACCGCCGTCTGCGCGAGGACGTGGAGGTCCTCAAGCGAGCCACGGCTTTCTTCGCGCAGGAGACCCGGTGAACGTCCACCCGTTCATCGAGGCGGAGAAGCAGGCAGGCCCCAGCGTCACACGCGCATGTGAGCTGCTGAAGGTCTCCCGTGCCGCCTACTTCGCCCGCCGCTCAGGCCCCAGCGCCCGCACCAGTGACGATGCTGAGCTGACCGAGAAGATCCGTGCGGTCCACGCTCGCTCCCGAGACACCTACGGCTCCCCGCGCGTGAAGGCCGCCCTCAACCGCGACGGCACTGTCTGCGGGCGACGGCGGGTCGCCAGACTGATGCAGCAGGCGGATCTGACCGGGATCACACACCGACGCCGCCAGCGCACCACCATCCCGGACCCCAAAGCGGCCATCCGCCCAGACCTGGTCCTACGCGACTTCCAGCCGAACCCTGCCGGCGCTGACACGCGCTGGTGCGGCGACATCACCTACATCCCCACCGACGAGGGCTGGCTCTACCTACCCACCGTCATCGACATCCGCCGCGTCGTCGGCTGGACCACCGCCGACCACCTGCGCACGAGCCTGGTCGCCGACACCCTCACCACCGCCTGCCGCACCCGTCGACCGACAGAGCACGTGATCTTCCCCTCCGACCGCGGCTGCCAATACACCAGTCACGAACTCGCCCCACTCGCGGCGCAGTTGAACGTCCGCCTGCCCGTGGGGCGCACCGGACAGTGCTGGGACAACGCCCTGGCGGAGTCGTCCTTCTCGACGTTGAAGAACGAACTGCTCGGCAGGCAGTCCTGGGGTGAGCTGGCGGGACGTCCCCGGGGAACAGTTCGGGCTGCAGCGGAGTGACGGCCTGGAGGTGTCTGCAGGACTGGACCGAAGCGGGGGTATGGCCCCGCCTCCATGAGGTCCTGCTGGCAGAACTCCGCAAGGGCGGCCTACTTGGAGATGGACGGGTCCGCGCCCCGCCTTCTGATGCCTGATACCTCCGAGGCGCCAGACAAAAGTGCTACTTACCCATTGGATGGACCAATGCCGTGCCCAGCACGTCGCAGTGGCTACCGCCCGCCCGCTACGAAGATCACGGCAGATGGACTCGTCCGGAAGGGATCCTCGGTGGTGAAGGTCTCTCACCTCACTCGATTCCATGGCGCCTCGTGGCGCACCGACCCGTTACGACAAGCGGGCGTACGTTTTCCATGGCACCGTCACGGCCGCAGATCCGACTCTGGCTTCGGCCCGGAGTGGAATCACCCCTTCTGATGCGGCGTCCGAGAAATCAGCAGCAGCGCGACAAACAAGACAAACGGGACAGACGCCCGCGCTCCACGGTTGCGGCACGATCTTCAGGGCGGCAACCGCCAGAACTGCGAGCAGAACCCAGCTCGCGAAAAGCCACGGACGCTTGACCAGCGTCCTAGCCACGATGGCCCAACGACTGCGGAAACCATCCCCCATCGATCCCATGGCCAGACCCTAGTCTCAGTGGGCAGCGGCCATCCATGATCCGCCGGACACGACCTAACCCCGAGCGACCTCAGCGGTGTGCGCGGGGGTGTAGCGCTCGCCGATCACCTGGTCGCTCAGCGGGTCCAGCGCGGCCAGCGCCTCGGCGTCCAGGGTGAGCTCCAGCGCGGCCGCGTTCTGCTCCAGCCGGGCAGGGCTGCGGGTGCCCGGAATGGTCGCCACCGCCACCCCGAGCCGCTCGGCCTGGGCGTACACCCAGGCCAGCGCCACCTGGGCCGGGGTGGTACCCAGCCGGTCGGCCACCTCGCGCACGGTCTGCGCGATCTTCTCGTTGGCCTCGCCCGCCTCGCCGGCGAAGCGGGGGTTGGTGCGCCGGAAGTCCTTCTCGCCCAGTGTGGAGCGGTCCAGGGTGCCGGTCAGGAACCCTCGCCCCAGCGGCGAGTACGGGACCAGCCCGACCCCCAGCTCGGCCATCACCGGGGTGACCGCCTCAACGTCGCGGCTCCACAACGAGTACTCGCTCTGCACCGCGGTGATCGGGTGCACCGCGTGCGCCCGGCGCAGCAGCTCGCCATCGACCTCGGACAGACCCAGATGGCGGACCTTGCCCGCCTCGACCAGCTCGGCCATCGCCCCGACGGTCTCCTCGATCTCCACGTCCTGGGGCGGACGGTGGGCGTAGTACAGGTCGATCACCTCGACGCCCAGCCGCAGCAGCGAAGCGTCGCAGGAGCGCAGCACGTAGTCCCGGGCACCGCGGATGTGGCGTGCCCGGTCGCCGGCACTGCGGTCAATGCCGAACTTGGTGGCCAGCTGCACCTGGTCCCGGCGGCCGTGGATGGCCCGGCCCACCAGCACCTCGTTGTGCCCGGTGCCGTAGGAGTCGGAGGTGTCCAGGAACGTGATGCCCAGCTCCAGGGCCCGGTCGATGGTGGCCAGGCCGCCGTCCCAGTCGGCGGCGCCATAGCTCTCGCTCATCCCCATGCACCCCAGGCCCATCGCGCTGACGATGAGACCGGTCGAGCCGAGCGTGGTTCGGGTGATCATGCGCGGGACACTCCTCCTGCCCGGCGGACCGGGCGGTACCGTGAGTTGACGAACGCCTCAGAAACTAGGGCTTGGAGCGCACTCGAAGTCAAGTGGGAGGACCGGCCCCCGCCGGCGGGTCAGGCGCGGCGGGAGTGGGTGAGGGTGAAGCGGTCCACCGCAGTAGGTCGCCACAGGGCCCGGCCATCGCGTATCTCCCGGCCGTCTTCACCAGCGGGTGCAGCGGCCCAGCGGCCGGACCTTCGTGCGGGACATGGCGTCCTCTTCTTCTACCGGTCACGGGTATCTGCACGGGACCTCCGCTACGACAACGAACGGCCCGACAGGTCGGGTGCATCGCCCATCTCTCCCCGCCTTCGCCGTCCTCGACGGCGTCCGGGTCCCGCAGCGGGGGCAGCCCCTGGCCGGCGGCGCTGGCCTTGACGGTGAACAGGTAGCGGCCCAGGAAGTTGATGTGCCGGGCCCCGAGCTGCGAGAGGCGGGCAACGTCCCCGTCCTTGGTGTCGTGGCCCTCGGCACATGCTCGACACCAGCCCAGCCGGTCAACGTGGTGCTGGGCATACGCCCCGTGGGCGCAAGCGCTGAAGGCGCTAACCGTAATTACCGAGAGCAAGACCCACTCGGTATTTCGTCGCTGGGACAGGCCGTTCAGGGCTTGGGGCCAGCAGAGTTGCCGGGTCTGGCCTGCTGTAGAAGCTTGATGCCAAGTTCGTCGGTACGGTCGGCTCGTCGGGTGAGGCGATGAACCAGTACCCATCTGCCGTCCGGCACAGCGCCGGTGAAGACAGAAGCGTCACCGGTGGCGCCGTTGTGCCAGAGCACGCTACCGGCCTTCTGCCAGGACATAGCGGGCTCCCCCAGTTTCCGATCCACGAGGAGCGCGGCCACCAGGTCCGCAGCGGCACGCGGGGTGGCCCAGAGCCCGCCGGCGGGAAGGATCGGGCCGGACATGGTCCAGGGACGCCGTGCACGGCCGAACAGTCCGCGGCTGTGGAGTTGTCGATCTGCCGGCGGATTGCTCGTTACCTCGGTGATGTCCAGAGGGGCGAGGACGTAGTGATCCAAGAGGCCCTGGTAGGACATGCCTGAGGCGGCAGTCAGCGCGGCTCCAAGGACGGAGTATCCGAGGTTGGAGTACTCCACCGTGCGGCCCGGGGCAGCAGTGGCGAGGGTATCCAGTCTCCGGAGCACGCCGTGCAAGGCGTCATCGTCGAAGGCGGAGTACGGGTCACGCCGTCTCATGTGCGGGGGAATCCGGGGCAGTCCGGAAGTGTGCTGGGCGAGATGCTTCAAGGTGATACCGGTACCCGGCGGAACGGGCAAGAACTGCTCCAGCGGGGAGTCCGACTCCAGCACGCCCTTCGCTGCGAACTGGGCCAGAGCGGTTCCGGTAAGGATCTTGCTCAGTGAGCCAATCTGGACGTATGCGTCGACCGCATGTCCATGCAGGGCCTGCGGTGCTTCGCTGCTACTGAGGATGCAGGTGGGGACGGGACTCATGGCAGGCTTTCAGTGATAGGGACGAGGGACCGGGCAAGCTGCTTCCGGCGGGCATCCGGCGCCGGTTGACGGCCACCCTCCGGTAGACCTGGCGAGCAAGCAAGCTGATGGCGTTCATGGACCGTCTTCCACGGCCCGAACCGATCAGGCATCACGCCACTCCCCCCCAGTCCGTACCGGCGCAAGATCCCGTAGATCACCTGTCGGTGATCCCGCCATCTGTCCTCGACGGCGCCGATAGCCGGAGCGTCACGTCAGCGGAACTCGCAGTTCGTCGCGGAACAGCCGCACCACGTGCTCCCACGACGCGTCCGCCGCCGTCTTGTCGTACGTCTCGTACCCCGGGAAGAAGAAAGCGTGCTCGGCGTCAGGGTGGACGGTTACCTCGTGGCGTACGCCCGCTGCTGTGAGCGCGCGGCGGACCGCGTCGACTTGGGCCGCGTCGATGACGTGGTCACGTTCGGCGAAGAAGAGGGTGAGGCGGGTGCCGTGCGTCGCGATCGCGCCCGTTTCGTCGAGGAGCGGGGCCGGGCGGCTGAGTGCCGTGCCGGTCGTGGGAAGCCAGCCCGGGTAGTAGATCGCGGCCGCCGCGAGGGGCAGCCGGGTCGCCGCGAAGTAGGCGAAGTGGCCGCCGAGGCTGAAGCCCAGCATGCCGGTGCGGTCCGCGGCGCCCGCATAGGTGCGGGCGTGGGCGGCCGCCGCCCGCAGGTCTGCCTCGACCTCGTCACGGGTCATCCGGGCCACCAGCTCGAAGGCGTGGGTGCGGTTCGCGTCGGAGTGGGGAAAGCCCTCCGCCGAGTCCGGATCGGTGCGGTGGTAGAGGTTCGGGACAATCGCTACGAAACCGAGGGCAGCGACGCGGCGGGCCACGGCACGCGCGTCCTCGTTCACACCCCACAGTTCCGTGCCGACGAGGACGACCGGGTGATCGCCCGTGGTAGCGGGACGGGCCAGATAGGCGGACATGCGGGTGGGTGCGCCGGGCACCTCGATGACCGGCTGTTCGTCGACGACGTCGAACTCATCTTCGTAAGTCACGGCCGGACTGTGTCACGATCCGCGCCCGGATGCAGGGGTTTTGATCAGTTCACGCGCCGCCCGCGCCTTCATGCCCCGGGAGTGCGTGCGTGGCCATGCCTGCTGGCGGAGGGGGCAGATCACCCGGGTGCATCTGAGGGGAACGATGCCGCGGCGGCCGCCCGCGGCGGGGAGGATGCAGTAGTCAGTGAAGCCGCCCCCACAGGTGGGCAGTTGGGTGCTGTTCTTCCGCGCTCGATGAGGCACGACTTGTAGCGCCTCCCGTGGGACAGGCGCCGTGCGACCGGCCCACCCTGACCTCGCGTCACCGCCACATTGTGGCCAGTTACCTCAACGGTGGCGCACCGCTGGCGGCTCGGGTCGGTACGGCGGAAGCGGTGAGTGTAGAAAAGGTGAGGGCAGCGCAGGCCACGGGTGCAGCGGTGGCGGCCGCAGACCCGACTCCCACCGAGGCTCTAGCTGTATTCACCCGTGAGGTTGGGGACGCGGCTGGCGGGTGGTTGGCCCTTAAGCGCGGTGTGTCCGCGGTGGTGATTGTAGGAGTGCAGCCAGCGGGGGAATGCGTCACGTCGTTCCTGCTCTGAGCGGTAGGGCTTTGCGTAGGCCCACTCGTCGAGCAGGGTGCGGTTGAGTCGTTCGACCTTGCCGTTGGTCTGCGGTCGGTAGGGCCGGGTGCGCTTGTGGGTGATCCCGGCCTTTGCCAGGGTCTCGCGCCAGAGGTAGGACTTGTAGCACGCCCCGTTGTCGGTCAGGACCCGTTCGACGGTGATCCCGCAGTGGGTGAAGAAGGTCTGGGCCCGCTGCCAGAACGCGGTGGCGGTCTCTTTCTTCTCGTCCGTGTGGATCTCGCTGTAAGCCAGACGGGAGTGGTCGTCGACGGCGGTATGGATATAGCTGTAACCGGCCCCGGAGCGGGTCTTGCGGCCTGCCTGGCGGCCCAGGGCCTTGTGACCGCCCCCGTCGGGAATGTTGCCAAGCTTCTTGATGTCCACGTGCACGAGTTCGCCGGGCCGGTCGCGTTCGTAGCGGCGTATGACACGGCCGGTGACCCGATCGAGATGGCTGAGCCGGGCCAAGCCAAAGCGAACCAGCACCCGGTGCACGGTGGATGGCACCAGGCCCAGCAGGTGTGCGATGCGGGCCGGTCCCCACCGCCTCGCGAGGCGGACTTTGATGATCCGGCGTTCGGTCCGGGTCGGCGTGCGTCGAGGGCTGTGGTGGGGGCGGCTGGAACGGTCGCTCATCCCCGCTTCGCCGAGCCGGCGATAGCGCCCGGCCCACCGCTGGGCTGTGGTCGGTGATACCTGGAACCGCTCCGCTGCCCGGCGCAGAGGCCATCCGTCATCAACCACACAGCGGGCCAGCCGCAGGCGTCCGGTCTCGGTCAGAGGTGCATTACGGTGAGGCATGAGGGCCTTTCGGGCTGGTGTAGACGTCGCAATCCACACCGAACCCGGAAGGCCCTCACTCGTTCAAGATCCCCAGACGGTGATCACTGTCACCGCACCCAACCTCCGTGGACAGAACATCTAGCGCGGCTCCGCTGCGAGTCCCCGCTCGCCCTCGCTGCGATGGGCCGGACGATGACTTCGTGGCTGGTCAGCGGGCGGCCGCGCCAGTTTGCGTAAGAAGAGCCGGTGCTCGATCTTGTTCCACTTCGATGTACCCGGCGGCAGGTGGCAGACGGCGATCGTGAGTCCTGTTTCGGAAGCGAGCCGGGCGAGTCCAAGCTTCCAGGCCCGGGGTGCGGTAGCCGTTCGGGCCGCCCGCGTCGGCGGTCATGAGCCGTCGTGTCGCCTGCGGGTAGGCAGCTCGGCCCTGACCGGACCACCAGCGGCGGATCGATTCCACTGCGAACGCGGCGGTGTCGTGATCGGTGCCCACGTTGACCCAGATAGCGCCTGCGGCCTGGCCAACTTCGGCGCGGTGATCTCCCCAACACCCTCATCAACAGCCGCCCCGCCCTCCGCCAAGCCCTCAGCTGAAGGAGGCCAAAGCTCCCCTGTCTTCACGCTCTCGCCCCCCGCCTGGGCTTCCACTTGAAGCCCAGGATCAGGAACTGGCCTTCTACCGGCCCTCCGAGCAGAGCGAGTACGTGCACATCGACGCACTGATCGGCGACCGGGCAAGAACGTCATCGACTCCGACCGCAGTGAGCCCCAGTCCCGCCCTCACGCGCGTGGCCGTCTCCGTGCGCAAGGGCAGCGCCATCTCCACCTCCACGCTTCTCAAGCGTCTGCGCTCGGTGTCGAAGGAGAACGCCCCCTATGCCGCCTTCCGCGAGGTCGGCGCGCCGCGTGATCCGCACCATGCAGCTGTTGCGCCAGAGCCTGTTGCGAAAGTGGATCATCTGTCAGACCTGTCTGGGATTCTCCGAGCATGGAGATGACAGTGCAGCTGACGATCGACTGCTCCGATCCGCAGAGAATGGTGACTTTCTGGGCCGAGGCCCTGGGCTACGTACCTGAGCCTCCGCCGGGCGGGCACGCCACATGGCGTGCCTACTGGGCGGCGATGGGGGTGCCCGAGGCAGAGTTGCCGGCCGGAGCCGGAGATATTCCGGAGTCGATCATCGATCCCGCGGCACGTGGACCGAGGGTGTGGTTCCAGCAGGTTCCGGAGCCCAAGGTCACCAAGAACCGGTGGCACTTCGACCTGAAGGCCGGTGGGGGCCGTGACGTCCCACTGGACGTCCGCACACAGCGGGTCAAGGCTACGGTTGAACGGCTGGTCAAAGCTGGTGCCACCGTGTTGCGGATCAAGGATGAGCCGGACATGGGGCTCTACGCCGCCGCCATGCAGGACCCCGAGGGCAACGAATTCGACATCGTCTGAGGGCCGTTGCGCCGGCGCTGGTCACAGCCACTCGTTCACGGCTGCGACCAGCACAGTCGCCTCGTGGCGGACGGAGAGCTTGTCGTACCTCGCGGCCACTGCCCTGTGCCTTTTAAGTCGGTTGATCCCGCACTCGACCGCATGACGCTCGCGGTAATCCACCGCATCGAAATGCGGAGGCCGACCGCCACGGGAACCGAGCTTCTGGCGGTTGCGCGCCTGGTCGGCCTTGTCCGGGATGGTGCAGCGGAGCCCCGGCGGCGCAGGTATGTCCGGTTCTTCCGGGAGGCGTACGCCTTGTCAGCCCGCACGCGATCAGGGCGAACGCGTGGCCGTCCTGGCCCGCCCGTACTCGACAGGCACGTCCCGCCACGGAACACCGGTCCGGACCCGGAACCGTATGCCGTCGATCAGCTGCAGGCGGGGCCAGATGGGCGGCCGTCCCACCCTCACTCCCTTGGGCAACAACGGCTCCAACACCGCCCACTGTGCATCCGTGAGATCTCCCCGCGCCATGAACCACGATCATTCATCACTCAAGATCCACTTTCGATACACGCCCTGGCTCATGCACCGCTGCGCCGCCGGGTGACCCCGGCGGCCAACAAGGTCGAACCGTTCAACCGGTTCTCCCAGTGGTCGGCTCCGGCACGGCGGCCTGAGCGGAACACGGGGGCTCCGACCTCACGGCTGCGTCTACTTCGGCAAGGTGAGGATCTCGGCTCCGTCGTCGGTGATGGCGATCGTGTGCTCACTGTGTGCTGTCCGGCAGCCTGTCGCGCTTCGGAGCGTCCACCCGTCGGCATCAGTGACGAGTTCAGCGGTGTCCGCCATGACCCAGGGCTCCAGTGCCAGCAGCAGCCCAGGGCGCAGTTTGTATCCACGGCCAGGCCGTCCGGTGTTCGAAACGTGCGGGTCCTGGTGCATCGTTGATCCGATGCCATGGCCTCCGAACTCGGTGTTGATCGGGTACCCCGCTTCGCTGAGGACCGTGCCGATGGCATGGGAGATGTCTCCGATGCGAGCCCCGGGCCCGACAGCCGCGATCCCTGCGGCCAGCGCGCGCTCGGTTGCACTGATCATCGCGACGCTCTCTGAGGGTTTTGCGTCGCCCACGATGAAGCTGATGGCAGCGTCTGCAGCGATCCCGCGTTTGGAGACGGCGAGGTCGAGTGTCAGCAGATCTCCGTCGGCAAGCGTGTAGTCGTATGGCCGTCCGTGAAGCACGGCGTCATTGACGGCCGTGCAGATGTAGTGGCCGAACGGGCCGCGTCCGAACGATGGCGCGTAGTCGACGTAGCAGGACTTCGCTCCCGCCTTGACGATCATGGCCTCGGTCCACCGGTTGATGTCCAGAAGATTCGTGCCGATCGCGCTACGGCCCTTCAGTGTCTGCAGGATGTCAGCGACCAGGGCACCTGTGTCTTTCGCTCGGGCCAGCAGGGTGGGGTTCAGGATCTCGATCACGCGGCGTCCTTCTATGCAGCCAATAACTATACCGGTCAAACTATACCGGTACGAGAATCGGAGCCATGGTCAGGTTGCCGCTCACTCCTGCAGAGATCGAACGCGGACAGCGACTCGGCGCCCTCCCGCGTCGGGCCAGGGCAGAGCGCTCGATGGTTGAAGTCCCGCTCGCCGCCTGCGTCTCACCGGAGACCCTCCGGAAGATCGAGTCGGTTCGCGTGGCCACCCCGCCTTCTCGACCATCGCGGCGATCGCCGATGTCCTTGGCCCCTCCCTCAATGCGGTGTAGACCGAGGCCAGCCCGAACGTGGCGTTGGGCCGACCACCTCTATTCCCAACGCACCTGAGCAGATGTTCTCGTAAGAGGACTTCCCGAAACCGAGTGGAGCCGGAGGGCCCGAACGAGGCCCCGCTGCACGTCGCCTCACGTAGGTTCGAGCAGATCAGGGCTTCAGGATCATCCCGTTGCCCCAACCAGCGCCTATTGCATCTGATGCGAACTGGCTGCATCGTGCGGCGCGTTGCTCGGACGGCTCCCGGAAGCTACTGATCAGCCGGTAGACGCCGTGTCAGGGCCTGCTGGGACGTTACCTCGGCGACCGAGGAGGTCGGGCCCCTTCCGAAGCCGGTGCTCGGGTCGCCGGTCATCCGCAGGGTGTAGTTGTTGACGGTGCGTGAGCGCGGTGATGGTGTCTCTGTTGAGCAGCCCGAAGGATTCTGTTCGAGTACTGTGCGGATGAAGTGCGGGTGATTGCCGAGCGCGGCGGCAACGGCGTCCCAGGCATAGGCCACGCGCTCAGCTTCGGGGTCCGGCTCCACGATGGCGAGGGCCAGTTCGTAGCCGATGCCGTCGGCTCGCAGAACCAGACCCTCTCGTCGCCGGGCTCGACAGGGGAAACGAAGGCGATGTGCGAGCTGCCGCGCAGCACGTCGGGCGACGCGGACGGCGCCCCGGTCGGCGTCAGGCAGTTGGCTCTTGTCGCGGTCGATGGGCGGATGCGACTGATCCCAACGATGCTTGTCATCGGATTCGTCATTAAGGCCCCGTCGGGACGACCGCTTGCTGCCAAAGGAGCGCTCAACTTGGCGGCTCGGCACTTGGGCCGGCGAATTTGAGCGTCGTGGTTGGAGGGCGTAAGGGGACCCCGGTTCGTTGAGTCGCAGCGGGTGGCCTGACACCAGTGGCGTCTCCTCGGCCCCAGCCGGACCGTGTCCAGCGCCGCTGTCCACGACGGCGTGCCCGGCGACAGCACCGCGATGAAGGAGCGCGGCCAGCACGATCCGCTTCTCGGAGCCGGGTGGCGGCAGGCGTTTCAGCAGGTCACGAGGGCGACCCGCGTCGGAGCGAGCCTTCCCGGGTGGGTGCAGCGCACCCACGCCCCGGTGTCCGTCCCCGATTATCGTGCCGGGTATGGAAAGCGTGAATGAACTCGGTGACTACCTGCGCGCCCTCCGTGCGGCGGTCACGCCGGCGGACGTCGGCCTGCCCGACTACGGGGCAAGGCGGGTGCCGGGGCTGCGGCGCGATGAGGTGGCGCTGCTGGCCGGCGTGAGCACGGACTACTACATCCGGCTGGAGCAGGGCCGTGAGCGGCATCCGTCCGAGCAGGTGCTGCGGGCGATCGCCGGGGCGGTGAGGCTGGACGCCGCGGCGGCCGACCACCTCTTCCGGCTGGGCCTGTCCGTTTTCGGGACGGCGGCTGCGGTGAGGACCGTCGCTCCGGAGTTGCTGCGGCTGATGGACGGTATGCGCGAGGTGCCGGCCTTCGTGGTCGGGGCGGCGCAGGACGTGCTGGCGGCGAACGCGATGGCGCGGGAGCTGTACGGCGGTTTCGCCTGCTACGACAACCTGCTGCACATGATCTTCCTCGACCCCTATGCGCGGGAGTTCTACGCCGACTGGGACCACGCGGCGCGGATCGCGGTGGGTAACCTGCGGGCGGCCGCCTCGCAGTTCCCGCAGGATGAGCGGATCGAGCAGGCCGTTGGCGGGCTGAGCGTGCGCAGCCCCGCGTTCGCGGGCCTGTGGGCGCGCTACGAGGTGCGACCCCGTACGCACGAGGACAAGCACTTCCGGCACCCGCGTGTGGGGGAACTGCGTCTGCACTTCGAGGCGCTCGCCGTCACCAGCGCCCCCGGACAGCATCTGTCCGTCTACAGCGCGGATCCCGGCAGCGCCAGCGCCGACGCCTTGGTCCTGCTTGGCCGGCTGTCCGAGCAGGAAGCGGCCTTGGCGAACCAGGCCAATCCTGCAGAAAAAGGGAAATTCCGCTCATGATTGCGTCGCTGTCCGACATGGCCGGCACCTTCGAGATAGCGGGTAAAAAAGTCGCCCGTCTCGGTTTCGGCGCCATGCGCCTGACCGGACTCGGGGTGTGGGGTGAACCCGAGGACCGCCAGGAGTGCGTCCGTGTCGTGCGCCGTGCCGTCGAGCTCGGGGTGCAGCTGATCGACACCGCGGACTCCTACGGCCCGTCCGTGAGTGAGGAGATCATCCGGGAGGCGATCCACCCCTGCCCCGACGACGTGCTGATCGCGACCAAGGCCGGGCTGACCCGCAACGGCCCGACGTGCTCCGGACCAACGCGGGGCTGGTGCGCCTCGGCCCGGCGGCGTGGCCCCCGGTCGGACGCCCGGAGTACCTGCGTCAGCAGGCACTGATGAGCCTTCGCCGGCTCGGCGTGGACCACATCGACCTCTTCCAGTTGCACCGCGTCGATCCGAAGGTCCCGCTGGAGGACCAGGTCGGCGAGCTGAAGAGGCTCCAGGACGAGGGCAAGATCCTCGCGATCGGCCTGTCCCAGGTCACCGTCGACCAGGTCGAGCGTGCCCGCACGGTCGCCGCGATCGCCACCGTCCAGAACCGCTACAACCTCACCGACCGCCGCTCCGCCGACGTCCTGGAGTACTGCCACCGCCACGGCATCGGCTTCATTCCCTGGGCTCCGGTGGCCGCGGGTGAGTTGGCCCGCTCCGGGGGCCCGGTCGACCGGATCGCCGCCGCGCATGGCACCAGCCCGTCTCAGGTGGCGCCGGCCTGGCTGCTGGCCCGCTCCGAAGTCGTCCTGCCCATCCCCGGCACCTCCAAGGTCACGCACCTGGAAGACAACCTGAGCGCGGCCACGCTGGTGCTGAGCGACGCGGAGAGCGACGAGCTGACCGCCGCAGCGTGACATCCGCCCCAGGAAGACAGGTCTTCCGCTCCTCGGCACCACGAGCCCGGGCGGTCTTTCCCCTCCCCCTCCCCCTGTTCCCAGTGTTCCCACCGAAGAAAGATGCTTGCCATGCTGCTGCCCTTTGATGAGGCGGGCCGAGGCCGCCCCGTAGTCCTGCTTCACGCCCGCCCCACCGATCGCACCATGTGGGGCGCCCACCTCCCCCTGCTGGCCGATGCGGGCGTGCGGCCCATCGCCCTGGACCTGCCCGGCCACGGCGACGCGACCGTGCCCGAAGCCCGTGAAGTGGCCCCCTGGACGGATGTGCTCGACACGCTCGACCACCTCGGGGCCGACCGCTTCGTCCTGGCCGGGAACTCCCTCGGCGCCCTGGTAGCGCTCCAGGCCGCCGTCACGGCACCCGAGCGGGTCGAGGGCCTGGTGCTCGTCGGGTACCGGCCCCACGACCAGCCGGCCTCTCCACGTCTGCAAGTCGCCTGGGACGCCGAAAGGACTGCGCTCGCCGCCGGCGACCTGGACGCAGCAGTGACAGCCGGCGTCGAGGCATGGACCTCGGCCGACGCAAGCGACGATGTACGCGCTCACGCTGCCCGTATGCTCCGCGGCCGGCTTGCTGAGCAGCTCGCCCACGGCGAGCCGCCGCTGGCGGTGGACCCGCTCGGCGAAGGAACGGCAACGCTACGCACACTGACCGCTCCCGCCTTGGTCGGCGTCGGTGAACACGACATGCCCGACTTCTTCGAGGGTGGCGAGGGTCTGGCCCGCGCCCTCGACGCAGGCCCAGCCGTGGTCATCCCGGCCGCAGGGCACCTCGCACCGCTGGAACAGCCCTCGGTGTTCTGCACCCTGCTCCTGGACTTCATCCGCCGGCTCCCGGAGCAGTGACGCTGAACTCCGCACCCTATGAACCGAGTCCGGACTCCTCCGCTGGAGGAGCAGGCCGCCCGCCGGGACAGGATCCTCTCGGCCGTCCAGGCCAGCCGTTCCGCCGACATTTCAGGTGGTGTTTCGATCCGGCTCGGGCACGGCCGACCGGACTCGGTCCTGTCCAGTCCCCCTTTTATGGCTCGCACGTGGTTGGAGTCGACCACGGCCCGGGGCCAGTCGAGACGAGCTGCCGCGTTCGGCTCGGCGCCAGCAGCACCACGGGCAACTGCTCCCAGACGTCGGCCACGTTCCAGTCCCGCAACCGCCGCCGGCACGTCATGCCCGAACCGAAGCCCAACTCCTGCGGCAGGAACTCCCACTGGGCGCCCGTGTGCGGCACGAACAAGATGCCGCACAGCACCTTCCGGTCAGGCAGCGGGCTCCGCCCCGGGTGCCGGGAACTCCGCTCCCTGCACGGCAGAAGCGGCTCGATCCGCTCCCACAAGTCGTCCGAGACGGTCCACGGCGAAGCCCCCGTGCCCGGCCACCGCCGAACTCCTTACGCGGACACGGCCACCAAGGCCGAACACCCCTTGTGTTAGCCGTTGTGAGTCCCACCCGCATCGGACGACATCACCAAAGCGGCACTCACCCTCGTATGGGGATGAGTCGCTGAAAAAACGTCATTCAGCGTCTTCGCCGACGCTGTCCGCGTGCAGCAGTCAGTAGCAACCACTGCAGCCATTGTCGTCGCCGATTCAGCAGACACCACCTGGGCATGGCAACGTAGTCATCGAAGCCGACGTCCGACCACACTTGAGGAGGTGGTCGTCCCGGTCGGCGAACCAGCTGATCTCCGCGCCCTGCACAGGTCGGCATCCCCGATGCACCCCCAGCCGGCCTTCCTCGACCGAGTCCTGCGCCTGTCCGGTCTTTCACCCGTCCGAGTGGGACCGGCCCCGGTCAATTCTCCCGCCAGACGGTCCCACGTGCCTCGTACTCCAGCATGGTCTCCGCGCCCGTCGCCACATCCGGCCCGAGTTCGCGGTTGACCAGCCACAAGCCCAGGTCGAGACCCGAGGTAATACCCCCGGCCGTCACAAGATCCCCGTCGTCGACCACCCGGGCGTCTTTGACAAGACCGCCCTGTTCCCCCAGATAGTCTTTCGCACCGTGATGTGTGGTGCATGGGCGTCCCTTTGTCAGGCCGGCCGCAGACAGAATCACCGCTCCCGTACACAGCGAACTGATCGTCAGCCCTTCACGAGGAGCGGCGGCGAGGGCACGAGGGAGAGTGCCGCCGTCGATCTCGGCCCATACGCCCGCACCTTCACGGTGGGCGTAACCGCCGCCGGGCACGATGACCACGTCCGCCGCTTCCGGCGACCATCGATACTTCACCTCTATGCCCGTGCCGTATCCGCAACGGATCAGCCGAGGCCGCCCCGTCGTGACATATCGGACCTCGACACCGTTCGGGCTGTGCATGGCCGCTGCGGAGAAGACCTCGTACGGGCCGATGCAGTCCATCTCCTCAACACCGTCGAACATCACGATGTGGACACGCAGCGCACCTGTGCGCTGCGTCGAGGCCGCCGCTGAGCCAGCGCCCAGGGAGGTGGTGGCCAATGCCCCTGCCGACACGACGCCCGCGGCTGCTGACGTCTGACGGATAAACTCCCTACGGTGCATGGATGTGCCCTCCTGTGCCCGTGTGCCGGGCGTTGGTGTGACGGGCCCGGTTGGTGGGCCGACTCCTCTGTAGTGGTCGTTCCGGACGGTGGCGGAGTTCCCGTACGAGGGCGTGTTTCCGCAGAGTGACCGCACTTACAGGGGCTAACACAGTGGGGTGCTCGGTGCCTTGGTGGCCGAGTCCGCATCAGGAGTTCGGCAGCGGCTGGGCATGGGGACTTCTTCGCCGTGGATCGTCTCGGATGACCTTTTGGAGCGGATCGAGCCGCTTCTGCTGTGCAGGGGGCGTAGGTCCCGGCACCCGGGGGGCGCCCGAATCGTCCCACTTCGCTCGTTAATGCCCTCTGCTTATGGCCATCCGAACCTTCCGTGGTCAAACTCCTTTCCTTTCGGCACCAGTTGGGGTGACCTCTTGACCTCGTACTGCGTCCCGCCCGGCAATGCGTCCGAGCGGGGCTGGACCTTCTCGGTCCGGGCCGGGGCCGGAAGCAGTGGAGGGGTGAGCACCCACCCGTACATCCCGCGCAGCCCTCCCGCCTGCCGGCCCGCTGGCCCCGTTACGAGGCCGGGTGGTAGACGACGGTGGTGGAGGGACAGTCCTCAGCGGGTACGAGGAGGGCGTGTCGCCCGGCGGTGTCGGCGGCGAGGTCCCAACGCAGTGTCGTTTCGGCCCAGATCGCGGTGTAGGTGCAGCGGTAGGAGTGGGCGGTGGGCAGCCACTCGGCCAGATCTGTATCGCTCTTGCTCCGGGTGGAGACTGCGGAGGTATCACGCGCCTTCTGTACGGGTGGAGCAAGACATTCAGGTCCGGGTGACGCTGAGGTCCGTGCCGGCGGCGGCCTCGAAGCTGTCATCGATGGCGATGACCTTTCGTCCGGTCGCGTCCAGGAGGGAAGCGGCGATCGCCGCGCGCATCCCGCCGGCGCAGTGCACCCACACCGTGCCGTCCGGCACCTCGCCGGCCCGGCCGTGCAACTCGTGGAGCGGAATGTGCACGGAGCCCTCGATGAAGCCGTTCGCACGTTCGGAATCCCGGCGCACATCCAGTACCGCCACGTCCTCACCGCGCCCGCGTGCAGCGGCGAGGTCGGCGAAGCGGGCGCGGGGGAAGGAGGCGAGCTGTTCCCCCTCACGGACCCAGGTGATTGGATCTCCGGTGGCGGCGGCCGGGCGGTCGATGCCGACCCGGGTCAGCTCCCGCTGCGCGTCGGCGATCTGCGCTGGGGTGTCGCCGAGCAGGGTGACTGGTTTGCCCCACGGGATCAGCCAGGCCAGATAGGTGGCCAGCTTGCCGGTGCCCTCGAAGTTGAACGATCCGGCCACATGGCCGTCGGCGAAGGCGACCCGGCTCCGCAGGTCCACCACCCACTCACCCGCCGCCAAGCGCTCGGCGATCTGTGCGGCGTCGGCGGGCTCGGGCGGGGTCAGGTCGACGGGAGCGGGACCGGCGGCGTTGGCCGGACCCATGTGCGTGTAGTAGGCGGGCACGTCCTCCAGCCCGGCCAGGACCCGCTTCACGAAGTCGTCGACATCCAGGGTGAATGCGTCGTTGCCGGCGCGTTCCTGGCCGATCGTGCTCGCATCGCCCTCGGCCTGGGAGGAGGAGCAGAAGCTGCCGAAACCGTGCGTGGGGAGCACCGGCACCTCGTCGTCGAGTGTCGCCGCCAACCGGTGGACGGAAGCGTGCTGGGCACGGGCCAGTTGCTCGGTCAGCCGCGGGTCCACCAGGTCCGGACGGCCCACGGAGCCGATCAGCAGCGAGCCGCCGGTGAAGGCCGCCACCGCGCATCCCTCCTCCTCCAGTGCGTACGAGGTGTGGTGCGGGGTGTGGCCCGGGGTGGCTATCGCACGCAGCACCAGGTGTTCATCCACCTCGAACGTGCCGCCATCCGCGACGGGAGTGCGTGGGAAGGAGACGTTGGCGTCGGCCGGGACCAGGTAGCGGGCCCCGGTGAGGCGTGCCAGTTCCAGACCGCCGGTGACGTAGTCGTTGTGAACGTGCGTCTCCGCCACGTAGGCGATGCGCACCCCTCTCCGGGCGGCGGCGGCGATCACCTGGTCGACGTCCCGCGGCGGATCGACCACGACCGCAGCTCTCCGACCGCCGGCCAGGTAACTGCGGTTCCCCAGCCCCTCGAACTCCAGGGTGTCGATAAAAAACAACATGATTCCTTTCTTGGACGGCACACCCGGTCAATTCTCGTTACGGGAAATCGCCGCCATTTGGCACGGACGAGCTCCGCCTGAAATGGTGGTAGGGAATTCCTTGAGGGGTGCGAGGTGGATGGCGTGCCCGGTCGGCCTCATGCCGACGGACGCATGCGACGGTTATCCGCCGCTTCTGCTTTCGTCAGTCCTCACGTACCGCAGCTTTGGCACGGTCGCCGTTGTTCACCGAGTCCCCACGGCCGGGAAGGGAGACCGGAAGCCCTGCCGCTTCCCACGCCTCAAGGCCGCCTGTCACGCTGTAGACGAAGGACCGGCCCACGCGGATCGCCTGCGCGCCGCCCTGCATGCTGCGTTGGCCCGTGCGGCAAACGAAGGCCAGCGGGCCGTCAGGCACATCTGACAGCGAGGCCGGCAATGTGCTGAGCGCGGCATGGACGGCGCCCGCCGGGTGACCCGCTGCCCATTCATCGTCTTCGCGAACATCGACCAGCGTGAGCTCCCCGTCCACGACGCGGCGCCGCGCCTCGACCGGAGACAGGCCAGCGGGGGTGTGACCGTCGCCGCAGCCCGGGCTCTGCGCGGGCAGGACCGTCCGGATCGCCTCGTAGTTCGAGGCATGGGCGACGGCTATCTGCTGTCCCATCATCGGGCAGACGTTCATCGCCTCTTCCCAGTGAGCGGTGGACTCCCATTCCGCCACGTTGACGAGAGAAAATTTACTCCCCGGAACGATCGTGCGGAACATGTACGTCCGAATGAAACCGGGTTGAGCTGCCATCACGTCCGCAGCGTCCTGCCAGGCGTCGAGATAGGAGCTTTCCTTATCCTCATCGATCTCGATCGGAATGATCACAACATGGCGATTTTCCATCTGCAGCCTCTTCTATCCTGTAAGGAAATTACGATGTCTGACGTGCCGTTCGAGCCGGAGAGCTTCCCGACGAACGAGAGAACACGGCCGAGTCCGAGAGGCACCGGCTTGCCCTGTACGCCAGCGCTTTCTGGATGCAGTCTTCGCGCACTTGCCTGTGAGCGGCAAATGATATTGCTGAACGGGCAAGTCGATCGCTGCGGTTCGACACGCCGTCGGTGCATCGGGTGGCCACCACTGTCACAACCGAGGCTGGCACCTCCGCGGCGAACGCAGACGTGTCCGTGATCAACACTGGCGGACGTGGAACTGTTCGCCGCCGGCGGAGAACAGGGCCAGGACTTCGGCTGCCCCCTCGCCTCAGCAACACAAGCTGCCGGGGGACACGGGAATCCCCGGCAGTCAGCGGCTACATCGGGCTCGCGTCCAGGACCTCGCGCAGCGCTCGGCCACTCAGGATCCGGGCCGGGTTCTGACCAGGGGCGATCGGGAGCTGCTCGCCCAGGAGCCGTTGGAAGCGGGGGGAATGCACAAGCTCGAAGACGTACCTATCGTCAGCCGCGGGATCGGTCCAGCTCTTCTTGATCTCGTAGGCACCGACGCACCCGACTCCACCATCGCCGGCTTCCTGCACGACGTCTTCGAGCCGACCGCCCGCGCCATCGTCGGCCTGGAGAAGGCGCTGGAAGCCGTCGGCCTGCTGGAGGAAGCTGGCCAGGTTCCAACGAGCGTGTCTCGGCTCACCCGAGCCGTCGACACAGCATGCTCCACTCGCCAACTTCCGACCCCGCGGGCTGTGTTCGGGGCCGTTTCTACAGCTCGAACTCCAGGTCCAGCACGTCGTTGATCTGGACTTCATCCAGGGAGCCAGCGCGGCGGCCGCCGTCCTGGAAGTACACCTCCCGGAGCGCGTCGGCGGCGAGCTCGCGCAGCCGGTCATCACCTTCGCCCTGCTCCTGAGCCTCGAAGAGGCGGGCCGCGTGCTGCGGCGGGAGGGCCACGGTGAGGTGCCGGACGCGGTCCTCGTCCGAGGAATGCTCCGGCGCCCCGGCGTAGCCGAGGCGGGCATGGACTTCGATGACGATGCCCCCGGTCGTCGCCGCCTTCTCCCTCGCCTTGGCCCGGATCTGCGGCTGCCACCGCTGCTTGACCTCTTTCTCCAGCCGGGCGGCGAGGTCCGGGCGGGGTTTTTTGATCTGGTCCTTCACGTACCGCTCGACGGTGCGCTGGGAGATCCGCAGCATCTGTGCGACCGCCTTGGTGCCCTTGAGCTGCTTGACCAGGTACCGCATCTGCGCGCCGGCTGCCTTCGGTGCGGGGCGGGTGAACGCCTTCTGCACCGCTTGGTTGAGGCCGTCCCCGAACTCCTTGGCCATCGCCTACCTACTCCCCGTTGTCCTTGTCGGTGACGGTGCCGTCCTTGATGTAGCGGGCGAGGTTGAGTTCGGGAGCCGTGTACTGCTCCCGGACGCCCTCGCCCCACAGCGTGGTCTGCGTGCCCTCGTGCTTCACCAGGCCGGGATTCACTCCGAGCTTGAAGCCGCCCGGCAGGGGCTTGCCCTCCCGGTAGGGCAGGAAGTCCAGCGGGCTCTCGCCGTCGACCGCGTAGACGACACAGTCGGAGTTGACCGCGACGGGGTACTGACCGGTGAACGCCGCGTGCTTGACGATCTTGCGGTGCAGATTGACCCGCGTACGGGAGATGACCGCCGCCCGGATGTCCGGCCGCCACGTCGGACGGGACAGAGCCCGCCACCGCTCACCAGGCCGCCAGCCCTCGCCCCGGGGCCGCTCACGCAGCTTCCCCAGGCCGCCCTTCACCGTCGCCTTCACCGCGGACACCACGATCGCCAGCTCCGGGTCGCGGCCGCGGTAGCCGTCCATCGCCGCCAGGAACTCGGCCGGCGACAGGTCCGCGGTCACGCCAAGGTCGGCCATCGTAGCGAGGTAGGCGTCGCGCAGCCGCGTGTACCAGCCGTCCAGGTAGCGCCCGTTCTCGTACCGGACGTACGCCTCCACCGGGCGCACCTCGTAGCCCAGCTCCTGGGCGTACGCCACAGTCGGCGTCGCGTACCAGGCCGGCCCCTCGGGGCGCTCGCCCTTCGGCGTGAACGGGCTGGGCAGCAGACTGCCGTCCAGCTCCACCCACTCCTTGCCGAGCTTCACCCTCGACAGGTCGACGTGCGAGAGATCCACCAGCCACGCGCCGGGCAGCTTCGGGTCGAAGGCCGGTGCCTTGACGTGCGTTGGGGCTCCGAGGCCGACGATGAGCCCGTTGGCGCCGGCGGCGAAGGCCATGTTGACGTCGAGCCCGACGAGCTTGCGGTGCATGCATTCGGCGTCGGTGAGCGGGCGCGCCCAGTCGTACGCCTCCTCGAAGAGTTTCTCTGCCGGGCCGCGGACGTGGAAGCGCGGCAAATCAGCCAGGAGCGGGTGCCCGTCCGGGGCTTCGCACGGCGCGCAGTCCACCGGCTCCTTCCCCAGCGAGCCGGGATTGTGATCGGAGTGCCGCTTGCCGTCCACGTCCGGTTCGGAGGCGCGGGTCGGCGGGTGGAGGGCAGTCATCAGCTCCAGGCCGGTGACGGCAGTCGAGCCGCGCGGCGTCATCACCCTCGACGCGTACGTCCCCAGCAGCCGGGCGAGCTCCGCCGGCGGCAGCTGGCCGGCGGTGCCCCAGTGCCGGGTGTCCAGCGCGTTCCACGACGGGATACACAGCTGGACGCAGGCCCTCTCCGAGCCGGTAGCGGGGCGGTAGATCCGCGCCCATGGCCCGAACCCGCGCTTCGTCAGCTTCCACTCCGCGCGGGCCAGCTGCTTGATGACCTTGTGGCCCTCCGGAATCCGCCCGGCGATCCGCTCCTCCTCCGTGAGGGCGACGGGGAGGCCGTAGCGCTCCAGCGCAGCTTCGGTGAGCACCAGCAGCGGGTCGGCGTCCTTGCCCGGCCCGACCAGCTTCGGCGCGCCCAACTTCGCCTCGCGCAGGGTCCAGTCGACCAGGGCCGGCATGGACTTGGCGGGCACGTCCAGGACCAGGCCGCCGACGCAGTACGCCAGCACCTGCCCGTCAGCGTCGATGTCGACGACCGCGAGCGGCCCGTTTGCGAAACGCGGGTCGACACCGGCTGGGACGGCGGCGGGCTTGGCCGTGGCCTTCTTCGCAGCCGGACGCCGCGACGCCGACGGCCCCCTGGTGACGGCAGTCGTACGGGAGGCGGGAGCACGGACGGGACGCTGCTGGACGTCCGGCGCGTCGGCCAGAGCCGAAGTCTCCGGCACCGAACCCGACTCCGGGGACAGATCGGCGGACCCGGCTTCGCGAGGCGCGGGCGCGGAGGGGCCGGTGAACGTCTCGGGCACCACGGTGTCCTGTCCGGGTGCGGCGGTGGCCGCCGGCGCGGGGTAGAGCTCCGCGAGCTGCCTGAGCAGCCGCGCGTACGCCTCACGCTCCGGACCCCGCGGCTCCGTCTTGTTTTTGCTGGACTCCCAGACGCTGACGGTCGCGCGGCGCACCTTCAGAGCACCCGACACCTGCTCCAGCGTCAGACCGTGCGCCACACGCAACCGCTTGCGCTCCTCCGGCGGCGGGAGCGCAGACGCGGACGCGACCAACGCATCGACAGCATCGAACAACTCAGACATGGAACACCTCCTGAGCCTCAATCTACCCTACGAACCGCGCAACCACCGCACATTCTCCGCTCATTTCGCGTACATAGGCATCGGATAGAATCGAATCCATGTGCGATCTGTCGCCCGATCTTCTCCGTCCCCGCACACTGCGGACGTGGCACGCCATCTCTTGATCGTCGCGGGGAATCCCGGCCTTCTGGCCGGGCGGGAATGCGATCCCTGGACCGGGGGGCGGAGCACCGGAACTCGCTGCGCCCCCGCTCTGACGGTCAGGCAGGATGCTTCTGGTTCTCGATGTAGTCCTTGACGATGTTCAGCGGTGCGCCGCCGCAGGACCCGCGAAGTACGACGGGGACCAGAACACCGGCCCGGTGCCGATCCGGTTGGTCCGGCCGGTGCACTCCGCCCGCAGGTGGCGGGAACTGACGCCCTTCAAGCTGTTGACCAGCTTGGACAGGGCGACCTTCGGCGGGTAGTGCACGAGCAGATGCACGTGATCGCCTTCGCCGTTGAACCTGTGCAGTTCGGCTTCGAAGGACTCGCACACGTCCCGCATGACCGCCTCGCAACGCGTCAGAGCCCAGCGCCTCGGCGAGCGACCAGCAGAGTTACGCGAGTCCAGCTCCATCAGCATTGCCTCGGTCATCTCCCGCAGCAGGACCCGTTGTTCACGGCTCTCGGAACAGTCCGCGATGCTTCGCTCACCCCCCGAGTGCCGCCGTCCATGCCTGCTCGGCTATTGCGGCCTCAGCGGCCACCTGCTCTTGATAAGTCGTCACAAACGTTCATGATCACGGTAACCGCACTCATGCCCGCAGGCACCCCACCGTCCCGCTGACCAGCCACGACTCACAACGCAGCCACAGATCTACAGCTGCCGTGTCAGTGCGACCACGTCGGCGTCGGTGAACTCTTCCGCAGCCCCCACCAACCCGTACATGGCGTTGGAGACGACGACCTCGATGCGAGCCAGGTCGGTGAACGCTGCCGACACGATGTCGCGAAGCTGGCCGATGTCCTTTTGCGTGACGGCCCGGACCCACACCGCGCCGCCGTACTCGCGGTTCACGGCCGCCACGTCCCCGGATTGGTCGGTGATGGCCGCGACTCGGTCACCGCGAGCCAGTAGTTGCCTGATCAGGTCAGGCCCGAACGCCTGCGACGGGCCGGTGGGGAGCCAGGATGCCATGTCACCCTAGGATTCGTGGATCTCGTTGTTTTCCCGGCTCAGGCGAAGGCCGCGGCGTGCTCGGCGATGAAGGTGTGCAGGCTGCGCGGGGCGGTGCCGGTGAGGGTCGCCACGTCGCCGGTCAGCCAGGCTGCGTCACCGTCGGCGATCAGCCCGAACGCTTGAGCGTTGGAGATCGCGACGAGTTCTGGGACGCTCGCCTTGATCATCACCGCCCGGTGTTCGTCCGGACGGATCTGGCGGTACTCGATCTCGTGTCCCAGTGTCGCGGAGAGTTCTTTGGCGATGTCGATGTAGGTGATCAGAGCAGAGCCGGTGAGCCAGTAGGTGCGGCCCGCGTGCTCGCCCGGCGCGGTGGCGATGGCCGTCGCGGCGGCGGCGACGTCCCGGGCGTCGATCATCCCGACCTGTCCGTCGCCCGCCGACATCACAAAGCCCCGCGTCTGGCGGATCATCGGGGCCAGCGCGAGCAGATTCTGCAGGTACGCGTTCGAGCGCAGCAGCGTGTGCGCCACGCCGGTGGCCGCGAGGTGCGCCTCGATCCGCGCCTGTCCACGCCGCCGGTCGACCGGGGAATCGGCTGACGCCTTGCTGGTGATCTTGACAATGTGCGATACGCCCTGCCGGACCGCGCTGTCGATGACCGCGATCTCCTGAGCCGGCACGGCCGGGCTGACCAGCACGACGGTGTCGACGCCGTGCAGGGCCGCGTCCAGTGTGTCCGGGCGGTCGAAGTCGCCGGTGACGATCTCGATCTCGTCGGCGAGGTCGGTGCGGTTCGTCACACGGTCCGGGTCGCGGACCAATGCCCGGGCGGGCTGGTGCCTTGCGGACAGCAGCTGCACGGCTTCTGACCCGACCGTGCCGGTCGCGCCGGTAACCAGAATCATGTTGGCTCCCTCAAGTTTGGTCGATTGTGGAAGGACAGTGACGAACGGTCAGAGCGTGGCGACGCGGCCCGCGTCAACGGCGAGGACGGCTCCGGTGATCGGCCGGGCGTCCTCACCCGCGAGGTAGGCGATGACGCGGGCGACCTCGTCGGGTTCGTTCGCCCGGCCCAGCGGGCTGGCGGCCGCGAGGGTGTCGAGCAAGTCACCCATGCTCTGGGTGATCTCGGTCCGGCTGGGTCCGAGCGCGACGGCGTTGACGCGCACGCCGGCCGGGCCGAATTCGGCCGCCCAGGAGCGGGTCAACGCCTCCAGGGCCGCCTTGCTCGCCCCGTAGGCGGCCATACCCGCGGCCCCACGGGCGGCGACCATGGTGGAGACGTTCACAATCGCCCCGCGACCACGTGCGGCCATCGGCGGGGCCATTGCCGCGGTGAGGAAGAACGGGGCCCGGACGTTCACCGCGTTCATCGCGTCGAAGGCCGCGTCGGTGGTCTCGGCGGTCGGGCCCAACTCCCAGTAGCCGGCGTTGTTGACCAGCACGTCCACCTCGCCGGCCTCGGCAGCCAGGCGTCGCACTTCCTCGGGTGCGGCGAGATCGGCGCGAATGAAGCGCCCGCCGGTCTCGGCGGCGACCTCCTTGCCCCGGTCCTCATCGCGGCCGGTGATGATCACCGTGGCACCGCGCCGGCTGAACAGTTGCGCGGTCGCCCGGCCGATGCCCGAGGTTCCACCCGTGATCAGCACCGTTGTCAACTCAGTACTCACTCGCCACCCCTTAGATTGGATCGACCTATCCAATCTAAGGGGGGTAGGATTGGATAGGCAAGTCCAGTCTTGAGGGGGTTCAATGCCGACACGCGCAGCGCCGCAGGAGGAGCCCAGCACACGGAAAGGGCGTGCGACGCGCGAGCGGATCGTCGCGGCCGCGGCCGACCTCATGTACCGCCGCGGCGTGGCGGGCACCAGCACCCCCGCTGTCCGCGATGCCGCCGGCGTCAGCTCGTCGCAGATCTATCACTACTTCGCCGACAAGGACGACCTCACCCGCGCGGTCATCGCATTCCAGTCCGAGGCGATCCTGTCCCACCAAGCACCGCTGCTGGCCAGGCTCGACAGCATCGAGGCGCTGCAGTCATGGCGCGAGGTGGTGGTCGACGCCGCCCGCCGGCAGAACGGGGCCGGGGGCTGCCCGCTGGGCACCCTGTCCAGCGAGCTGTCCGACGACCATCCGTGGGCGCGCGACGCTCTGGCCGCCAGCTTCACCGTGTGGTCCGAAGCGATTCGCGCCGGCCTGGCCGCCATGGTCGACAACGGCTCCCTGCGGCCGGAGACCGACGCGACCACGCTGTCCCTCGCCTTGTTGGCGGCAGTGCAGGGCGGGCTTGTCCTCGCGCAAGCACAGCACACCACCGAGGCCCTCGAAGCGGCCCTGGACGCCGTGATCACCCACATTCACGACCACGCCATACCGCCGGCCTGAACGTGCAGTTCGGCTCTGCCCGATTCGCGCAGAAACGCCACCCTCCGCAGGCTGGGGCATGTCGGGTCCGGTCGCCGGTCGACGTGCTGTTGATCCGAAAGAGTGTGGGTTCTGGGTCCTTGGTGGTGTCTGCGCCACCTGGTGGGGCACGCGTGGCATCTGGCGCCTTCAGCGCGGGAGGCTCTGGTCATGCCGTCAGCCGGGCAAGACGGTCGGTGCACACCAGGTGCTCGTCGTGGAACCGCTCCGTCGCAGGGCACGGACGAAACGCGGACGAGCACCAGCTTCTCCCCGAACGCCCTCGGTGAGTCAGCGGCCAGGGCAGCACGATGAACCGGGATCGTGGAGTGGTCCTCCCGAAGCCTTGGGTAAGGACCACTCCGCGACCACCAAAATGAGGAACGGCTCTGAAGCGGCGCAAGCGTGGACGCGGCACCCCCTTCGGCGGAAGCGCCGCGGGGTGTCGGTCACCGCTCGACCGCTTGGTTACGACACGGACGCGGCGTGCTCCGGGCGGCGGCCGGCCACGAGTACCGGGCCGCCGGGCGCCGTGGGGATCTGGCGCAGGTCCTGGAACCCCAGGTCGCTCAGCGCCTGTTTCATCCGGTGTGAGGTCAGCGCGCTGCCGCCGTTGCGCGCCGCAGTCCAGTCGGCGACGGCTGCGAGCAGCGGCTCGGGCGGTGCCGGGTTGGTGCCGGCCACCAGCCATCCTCCGTCCGTGAGGGCAGCCGTCACGTGAGGGAGGCAGGCGTTCAGCGCGTCGTCGGACAGGAAAGGTGCGGGCAGCCAGATCAGGTCGTAGAGATCCCGTTCGCGCAGATCGACAGCGTCCTGATGCCGCACCTCGACTCGGTCGGCGGATTCGGGTCCAGCCTTGTCCAATTCCTGGCCGGCCAGCCGGATCGCTCGCTCCAGGCTGTCGATCCCGGTCACATGGACGTGGGGCAGGTCCTGGGCCAGCGCGAGGGCGAGCGCGCCGGTCCCGGTGCCGATGTCCAGAATGCGGCTGCCCGCGGTGGCGAGTCGGCCGGCGAGTCCCGGCAGGGAGGGCACGAGACGCGTGGCGAGCGCGTGCCCGGTGCCCGCGGAGGCGCGTCCCTGATCGAGCAGTACGTTGTCGCTCTGCCCGTCCCACCCCGTCACGGCCTCGCCGCCGGCGGCGGCGACCGCCTGCCGCATCGAACTGAGCCGGGCGGACGCCATGTTGGAGGAGGCGGGACCGAGCTGCAACACGGGGGCGGCTATCACCTTCTCCCCGTCCCGTCGCACGACGCCGGCCGCTTCCAGCACCGCGGTACGCGCCGGGTCCGCCGCCAGGGCCTCCTCCAGTGAGCTCGTCCCGGTCTCCCGCAAGGTCGCGACCACTGCGGCCAGCGCCCACACCTCACCTTCCAGTAGGGCCACCGGATCGCTCTGCTCGATGTTGTCGCTCATGCCTCACTCCTTGTTTGAAAGACCTCGTTGGCAGCCACGCGCCCTACCGTCAGAATAACTGACGAATAAGTCAAGCAAGCTGACTACATCACGGTGGAGTCGAAGCTTGTCGGCGCCCGCCGCCCCGGCGGCTCGGGGCGAACAGGGGGCCGGGGGCGGGACGGCTCGGCGTGGCCGGGTCTACCGCGCGTAGGGGTCGGTGATCTCGCGGAGTTGATCCAGGATCTGGTGCAGCAACGTGAAGTTGCGCGTGCCCAGGTAGGTCTTCCACTCCGAGAGGATCTCGTCGAGTGTCGCTGAGGCCACCTCGATCGCCCGCCGGCCGCGTTCCTCGATCACGATCAACCGGGCGCGGCCGTCCGTAGGGTCGGGGACCCGGCGGACATAGCCCAGGCGTTCCAGTTGATCGACCAGCACGCCGGCACTCTGCTTGCTCATTTGCGCCTGGTCAGCGAGGTCCGTGAGGCGCGAACCATCCGGGGCGACGCGTTGGAACACCCGGCACTGGGCGAGAGTCCAGTCGTCGAACCCGGCATCCTGCAGGGCCCGGAACATCCGGTCCTCGGTGTACCGGTACGGGATGAACAGCGCCACCCCTAGATCAACCCGCTGCTCGTCGTCCATACCGCTCTCGGCTCCGTCGCCCACCTGATCCCGCGAGGTTCACACCCTACGTCAATGCCGCCGGGCCGGATCGCCGTCGGCCCCGGCCGTGATGGCGCGCGTGCGGCTCCGATCGCGCCGGGTTCCGCACAGTGCCGTCCGTCCCTCGGCGACCTCATGCCGGCCGCTGTTGCCGTCGGCGCTGCCGTATGAGTACAGTAGTAAATGTTCCTGACTAGTTGAGTGACTGCTCGACGAAGGGACGGGCGGTGCGACCCAAGGACTGTGCACAACCGTCAGTTCACATCCGGAGAACCCGGAGAACACAGAGAGGGCGCAGGTAGCGCGATGACATCGACATCGAGCCTGGCAGGCAAGCGGGTCCTGGTCACCGGAGGCAGCAGCGGAATCGGCGCCGCGATCGTGCGGAAGCTCGCTGCCCAGGGGGCCACGGTCGCGGTCAACTACCGATCCGATCAGGAGGCGGCCGAGGCGCTCGTCGGCGAACTCCGCGACAGCGGGTGTGCCGCGTCGGCCTTCCCGGCCGATATCGGCGAGAGGACGCAGACCCACGAGCTCGTCGGCGCGGTGGTGTCCGAGTTCGGCGGCCTGGACCTGCTGGTCAGCAATGCCGGGATCGAGCACTTCGGAGCGCTGGAAACCATCACCCAGGCCGACTTCGACCGCCTCTTCCAGACCAATGTGGCCGGGCAGCTGTTCGTCACCCAGGCGGCAGTGGCCGCGATGACCGACGGCGGCCGGATCGTGCTCAGCTCCTCGGTCAGTGCGCGCCTGGCGGTCCGTCAGCACGCCCTGTACGCGGCAAGTAAGGCCGCCATTCCGGCCATGGTGCGCAATCTCGCTCCCGAGCTGGCCGAGCGGAACATCGCCATCAACGCGGTCGCCCCCGGCGCCACCGCCACTCGCATGGCCGGCTATGCCCCCCACTACGTCCATCCCGCACTCGCCGATGTGCCGTTTCCCGCGCTCATCCGCTCTATGAGCGCACTGGGCCGGTTGGCCCAGCCTGACGAAATCGCCGCCGTGGTCGCGTTTCTGCTCTCCCCGGACGCGTCCTTCATCACCGGCACCACCATCGAAGCCGACGGCGGCTGGAACTGACACACCGGCTCGTCGCACTCGGCCGTGACGCCAGGGTGATTCGCCCACGCCGTAATGCACTCACACCGAACACTTGTCGAAGGGAAAAACCATGTCCACTGTCATCACCGGAGCCTCAGGTCATCTCGGCCGGCTCATCGTTGATCAACTACTCGCCGCCGGAACGCCGCCGGAGCAGATCGTGGCCACAGGGCGGGACACCGGCAAGCTCGCCGACCTCGCACGGAACGGGGTCACCGTGCGGCGCGCGGACTTCGCCGACCCGGGCAGCCTCGACGACGCTTTCGCGGGTGCCGACACGATGCTGCTGGTTTCCACGACGACGGTGGGTGAGCGGTTCGACAACGCCCGCAACGCCATCGACGCGGCGCGCCGGGCGGGTGTCTCCCGCATCGTGTACACCAGCATCCTCAACGCCTCGACCGCGCAGATGATGCTCGCAGGCGCGCATCGCCGCACCGAGGAGTATCTGCGTGCGAGCGGGTCGCCGTTCGTCATCCTGCGTAACGGGTGGTACCTGGAGAACTACACCGACCAGCTCCCGATGATCAGCCAGTACCACGCACTGCTGGGCAGTGCTCACGACGGGCGTGTCAGTGCGGCCGGCCGACGTGACCTGGCGGCGGCCGCGGCCGCGGTGCTGACGCAGGACGGGCACCTCGGAGCGACCTATGAACTCGGCGGAGAGCCGTTCACGCTGGTCGAACTCGCCGCCACGTTCAGCGAGGTCCTGGGCACCCCCATCGACTACCGGGACATGCCGGTCGCCGACTACACCGCGACTTTGACGGGTGCCGGGCTGCCTCCGGAGATGGCCGCCGCGGTGGCTGATGCCGATGCCGGGCTGGCCCGCGGAGAGTTGTTCACCGACAGTGACGACCTGGTCAAGCTCATCGGCCGGCCGGCTATCACGGCGCGTGAGGCCGTCCGGAACGCCGCGGCCGCCGAGGAGTCACGGTGAGTGCTTCCGCCCCCGGCGTCGACACCCACGAGATGGTGCTGATCCATCGCGTCCTCCGGCGCGAGTTCGGGCAGCTTCCGCGGTTGTTTCGCGCCGCGGCCGGTGACCGTGCGCGGTCCAAGGTCATCGGTGCGCACGCCCGGGAGATGCTGACCTTCCTCCACACGCACCACACCGGCGAGGACGAGCTGCTCTTTCCGCTGCTGCGTGAGCGAGCCACCCTCGATCCGGAGCTGATGGACCGGATGGACGCCCAGCACGCGCAGGTCGACGACGCCGTCACGGCCATCGACGCGGAGTTGCCGGCGTGGACGGCGAGCGCGGACGCTGCCGTGGGCGAGCGGATGGCCGCTCGCATCGACGCCATGATGCCGACACTGATCGAGCACCTGGCCGAGGAGGAGCGGGAAATACTGCCGATCGTCGCCGTCACACTGACGCAGAGCGAATGGGACGCACTCGGCAAGCACGGCATGAGCGCGATCTCCCTCACGCGGCGGCTGGTCATCCTCGGCCACATCACCGAGGAAGCCGATGGCACGGAACGGCGAAGGTTCATGAAGGTCCTGCCGGCTCCGGCCCGTGTGGCCTACAAGCTGATCGGCCACCGCCAGTTCACCCGCGAGACCAGCAAGATCCGCGGCTGACCCGCCCCACCACCCGGCACCACACCACACCACCGAGCCCCCGCACTGACCGTGGTGCCGATCGCCCGCAACACCACCAGCGCACCAGCAAACCAACGCATCGACCCTACGGAACACCCTCAAGACCAAAACACAAACGCTCACCGGCCCACCCAACCCTCAACGGCATCTCAACAAGGAGAGGCAATGACAGAGCAGGACCTTGCGGGGCGCACGGCCCTCGTGACCGGTTCGACCAGCGGGATCGGCGAGGCCACGGCCAAGCAACTCGCCAAGCACGGGGCACACGTGATCGTGGTCGGCCGTCGCCAGGAACTCGGAGACGGCGTCGTCGCCGCGATCCGCGCGGCCGACGGCAAGGCCGATTACGTTCGCGCTGAAATCAGCGACGCGGCATCGGCCCGCGAGTTGGCCAAACGGGCACTGGAGACCTCCGGGGGCCAGATCGACATCCTGATCAATAACGCTGGGACGGCGGTGTTCGGCCCGACGGCGGAGACGCTGGAGGAGAACTGGGAGATGATGTTCAACACGAACCTCAAGGGACACTTCTTCCTCGTCGCAGAGCTCGCGCCGAAGATGGCCGCTCGCGGCAAGGGCGTGATCGTCAACACCTCGACGATGGTTGGCCAGTTCGCCGTTCCGGGCATGGCGGTCTACGGCGCGACCAAGGCCGCACTGAACCTGCTCACCAAGTCCTGGGCCGCGGAGTTCGGCCCGGCCGGTGTCCGTGTCAACGCGGTCAGCCCCGGAACCACCAGCACCCGGAAAGTCGTCGACGCCATGGGCGACGGCCTCGACGAGCTCGGAAAGCAGGCCCCGTTGGGCTACGTCGCCGACGCCAGCGAGATCGCCGACGCCATCGTGTACCTGACCACGGACAAGTCCAGCTACATCACCGGCACGATCCTCAACGTCGACGGCGGCCGCACCGCCATCTGACCACGGCACCTCCGCACAGCGGGCGCCGTCACGGGCCAGCCGGGTATCGCGAATCCCTCCCCCGCGTGCCCTGGACTGGTACACCCCCCCCCAGGGCCCCCGGGGGGGGATCCCGTCGCTCCTAGTTTGACCGGTTGATCACCGAAGCCCTGGCATGAGACGAGCACGGCTCTTGGGGATGATTGAGTTCTCTACGCTCCCAGATCAGCAAGGCTGCCGTGCTCGTCTCATGTCCGTATCCCTGGGCACGTCTCCCTGCTCGTCCACCGATGCGGTCCGGAAGGTGTCGGCGGACGGACTGCTCCTGGCGCTGGCCAAGGTGCCCGACCCGCGTGATCCGCGGGGCGTTCGATACCGGCTGGCCACGCTGCTTGCGATCGGGGTGTGCGCAATGACGGCGGCTGGGCACAACTCTCTGGGTGCGATCGCGGAATGGGCCCGTCGGTGTGATCAGGAGGCGCTGGCCCGTCTGGGCTGCCCCTTCGACCCGTTCGCCAGCCGGTACCGGGCTCCGGGCGAGTGGAGCTCGCGCGGGACGCCTTCGCCAAAGTGGATCCTGGCGCGCCGAGCGCCGCGGGTTTCGCCCGGCTCACCGCGCTGGCGTCGCCCGCCGCCGGACCGCTGAGCTGGTTCACCGCGGTTCATCGTCGTCGGGCGGCGAGACCGACGTCCACTGTGTGCTTTAGTGAGGAGGCGTCAATCTGGTTGATCTTGTTCTGTGCCCCAGCGAGACTGGCGCGGAGCCCCTCAAACTCGCCGAGCCATCCTTCACGTTCAGCTTCGGTGATCCGGACGATGAGGTTGTCGCGGATTTCCACCACGCGGTCTCGCTGTCCCGGGTCGGGACGGAGCAGGGAGCAGCGGACGCAGGCGTGTTCGTGAATACAGGCGGTGCCGTACGCCCGGGCGCAGGTGCCGACGGAGAGTTTGCGGCGTTCGAAGTGGCCCAGGAAGTCTTCCCATTCGGCGTCGGTGGGGGCGCGGTACTCCTCGGCCGGGCGCAGTGCTCGGCGGCGGAGATGAAGGCGCGGTGGGCCTCGATGGTCTCGTTGGGGTAGACGGCGTGGTAGCCCATGGTGATGTTGGCATGTCCGGCGATGGCCTGGGCGATGTGGGGTGGCAGGCCGGATCGGATGGCGTCGATGATGAACATCCTGCTTGCATCCGCAGAAGCCGTGTGCGGTGAAGTTCGTGTGACGATTGAGCTGGCCGTCTGCGGACGCGGCATTCGAGACGCCGGCCACCGGCTGTGTTGTATTGCACCGACATTACTGTGAGGCAGATCGCTCGCAGGGCGAGGTGGTCCCTCCCTGTCGGTGTACGAGCTGATGTACACAGTCAGGTACAAGCTGACGTGCAGAGGACATCGCTGCGATCACTAGTTCTGAAGTGGTGTCCCGTACGCGGCATCAAGCACCAGAGTGACCAGCCGGTCGGGCTGTTGCGCGTCGTGGCCACGAGCTGTGGACAGCGCAATCCCGACGACAAGTTGGACCAGGCCGTCGGCGGTCAGGTCGGCGCGCGCCGTTCCCCGCCGCTGGGCCTGGGCAAGAAGATCAGCCGCCGCGCCCAGGATCAGCCGATGACAGTCGAGCCCCAGCGCGACCGGTCGTCCTCGTCCAGCTCTGGCGCGTCCGGGTCGCGCAGCGGTCCCTAGGGAGCCCGCCACCCGGAGCATGTCGTCCCAGTGGGCAGTCGACCGTCGAGTACGAGACGGCCCCATAGCGGGCCGCCCCGAGCCACAACGACCTACTCGCATCGCTCCCTTCCCTGCGCACCGCGTACCACGCGCTCAACTCGTCGTCCAATGGCCCTGATACGGGCCAGCCCCCGCCCCCGCAGCGGCGGCTCATGCCCGGCGCGAGGCTGCTGAAGACAGCGCCTATCCCAGGATGGGGTCGCGGTTGAGAGTGATGGAGTTGACGGGTGTCAGGTCGTAGGTTTGCGCGTTCTGCGCCGGGAGTTGAGGGTGACATCCGACGCCGTTGTAGCCCGAGCACAGGCTGACGCTGGCGCCGTTGTACTGATTGTTGACGATGTAGTGGTGGCCGTACTTGCCGCTCAAGTTGTGGGCACCGTAGCTGTAATACACGTCCGTCGGGTGGGGGCTGCCCCATGGATTGACGTCCTGGCCATAGATGCACACAGCCCCGTACGGGCATCCCACCCAGGGACCGCCGGCGGGCGCGGCCGACGCTGTCCCGCTGCTTGCCAGTCCGATCCCAGCAAGCAACGCACCAGCAGCAAGTGCCGTCGTGATTCTGCGCAGCATGAAGAAGTCCCCGTTCGTTTGTGGCCCTTGTTCGGCGGGCCGGTCGACCTCAAGACTGGCCCGCACAGGCACCACACAGCAAGGCTGACACGGGCACATCCACATCTGGAACTACCCACTCCCACACGCCGAGTTCCCAGGGTCGGCGGGCCGGCCTCTGCTCCTATGTCTTCGGGCTGGCAGAAAGGTGGTTGACGGTGGCCCTGGACCCGCATCGCTGGCTGTTGGTGAGACGATTTCGCGGCCTTCGAATCAGGGCTCGGAATCTGGCGTCGCTCTGCCTGCTCAGGAGCGGTTCGGTCCCCGACTGATCTGACGTTCCTGGTGCCCAGTCACCGGGATGCAGGCGTCATCCGGCGCTTCCCGGGGATCGGTGTCCGAGCCGGTTCAGGTCGGCGGAGCGACTGCCCGCGGGTTGCAGGTCAGCCCACGCGTCGAGCTTGGCGCCGGCCGTTCCGTCGCTGAGTACCCGCGCAGCAGGCGGTCGATGTTCTCGCGGCTGCGCATGTCGGTGGGGGTCTGGACGACGAGGCGGACGCCGGGGTGGTCGGTCAGTTCCATGCCGGTGGCACGCAGGCTCACTTCGCCGATCCCCGTGACGTCATAGCGCTTGTCGCACAGGTGCGGTGGAGCGACGTCGTGCGTGGCCCAGAGCCGGGAGAACAGCGGGCTGGCGGTGCACAGACGGGTGACGAAGTCCTGCCATCGCGGGTCGCCCGCGTTCTGGCTGTAGCGATAGCGGAACCCTGCCACGGCCTCGGGCGCCTGCTCGTCGCGGTTGACGATGTGGTGCTGCCCCTCCGGTGCCGCGAAGAGGTGCCAGAGGGTGTTGCGCTTGCCGGGCGGAGCACTGACCAGAGCGGGGTGCAGGGCCGCGTATGCGCGGTTCCAGCGCAGCACGTCGGTGCGGGCGTCGACCAACATGGCGGGCAACGGGTCCAGGGCTCCCAGGACGGTGTCGAGGTGGCCGGGGAGCTCGGTCGGCGGATCGCTGATGACCGGGGGCTGGGGGACCTCGGCCAGACGGTAGAGGTGGTCACGCTCGGCGGCACCCAGAAACAGCGTGCGGGCCACCGCGTCGAGCACCTGGGAGCTGACGTTGATCGGCCGCCCCTGCTCCAGCCACGTGTACCAGGTGATGCCGACACCGGCCAGCTGGGCGACCTCCTCGCGGCGCAGTCCGGGGGTGCGCCGCCGGACTCCCGGGAGGATGCCGACATCCTCGGGTGAGACCCGCGCGCGTCGTGAGCGCAGGAACTCCCGCAGTTCGGTCCGGTTCGTGGTCGTCGGCACCTGTCCACTGTGCCAGAGCCGGGAGGCGTCGGCCTGGTGCTGCCAGTACCAGTATCAGCAGGCTTCTGGAACCAGTGTCCGCACAAGGCGCAGGCTCGAACCGCCTGTGTTCCTCAGGACGTTCCCGGGACGTCTTGCACGAGGTTCCCCAAGGACGGCTACCCAGATGAACGGACGACGAGTTCCATGAGCAACGCATTTCACAACAAGGTCGCGGTCGTGACGGGCGGGAGTGCCGGTATCGGCCACGTCACCGCGCGGAAGATCACCGAAGGGGGCGGCACCGTCTACATCACGGGACGGGACCAGGACGCCCTGACGGCGGCGGCCGCGGACATACCGGGTGATGTCATCGGGGTGCGGGCCGACTCGCGCTCGGCCGACGACCTCGACCGGCTCTTCGCGCAGGTGGAGCGGCGCAGCGGCCGGCTGGACGTACTGGTCGTCAACGCGGCGGCGATCGCGACCGCACCGCTGGGAACCATCACCTTGGACGTCATCAGGACGGTCTTCGACGTCAACATCACCGGCACGATCATGACCGTCCAGAAGGCGCTGCCGCTGCTGGCGGACGGCGGTGTCATCGTCCTCACCGGCTCGATGGCCGCGCACAAGGCGTCGCGCGGGCGGAGTCTCTACGCGGCCTCCAAGGCCGGGGTCCGCGCCCTCGCCCGTACCTGGGCCCTTGAGCTGACCCCACGCGGGATCCGGGTGAACGTGGTGAGCCCGGGCCCGACGGACACGCCCGGTATCGCACAACTGGCCGCCACCGCCGAGGAACGCGAGGCGCTCATCGCCACGATGGCCACCGGGACCCCGATGACCCGGGCCGGTACCGCGGAAGAGGTCGCCGCCGTCATCGCCTTCGTCGCCTCGGACGCGGCCTCCCACGTCAACGGCGCCGACTACCAGGTCGACGGCGGTTACGGCCAGGTCTGACACCCTCACGGGGCCGTCACGGACTACCTGGACACGGCCGGATGTCCTCGATCACGGCCTCGGGGAAATCGGTACAGAAGTTGGCGATGAGAACGATCACGCTCCGGGCGGTGTGAGTGTGCTGACACGGTTCTCGTACTCGCGGCGGGCCTTGCGCTGGGCCGGGATCGTCGGGACGCCCTGGGCGCCGTCGAGCGGCCGGCAGTGGTTGAGGATCTGGCGGTGGCTCGCCTGGGTGGTGCTGACGCGCAGGGTGTAACCCTGGCCCCGCCGTACGGTCATCCCCTGGTCAAGCGGGGCCCGCTTCGGAGTACGACGCGGTGTCGGTGATGGCGGTCTCCGGCTTCGGGCCGCCGTCGCGGGCGTGGATGGCGTCCAGGATGAACAGCGAGCCGCGCAGCGTGCCCGGCACGACCACCCCGCCCAGCCCCATCACTCGGTCGTTTACCACGTTCAGCCAGGTGGCGCCCTTGTGCCGCAGCCCGAAATACCGGGGGTTCGACCCCGCGTACAGGGTCTGCACGGGCACGGTGAAGCGGATCCCGTCGGCGGAGGCCGGGGAAAGTCGGCCTCAGGCGGACCAGCGTCGTGAGTGCGGTCGTGGACAGGCCGAAGAACCTATGAATGCGTGGGCCGTCTTCGGCGGGCCACGGCCTCTCCGGTCACGTGCCGCAGCTCCACGCGTCGACCGTCGCGGCGACCCAAGCCTTGACGCGTTGCGTGAACTCCGACGAGGGGAACGTCCCATCGACGGCGACGTCTTGGATCGTGACGGAGAAAGAGGATCGCGGCGCGTCCCGGTGCAGCAAGGCCGCGTCCCGGACCACTCGTGAAGGCTCGCCCTTCGCACGATGGGAGTTGCTACGACGAGCATGACCGACGAGCTGGTTCACTTCGTCGAGGCCGCCTTCGAGGTACGCACGCAGGAGCGCCCAAGCCATCGCGCCGTCGTCGGCAGGAAGCCGACTGGGATGTTGGAGCAGGAAGCAGGAGACTGAGACACCGTGCAGCGGCCCCCACGGTGCCTGACGTGAATGGTCCAGAGCGAGCAAGGCGTGGAACAGCTCGTCGCAGGATCGCGGAGCTATCGGTGCACCGCACTCCAGGCAAGGTTCCATGCCTTCTCCTCGATCCTCGAAGTACAGCGTAGCCAGTACTTCAGCCGAGTGGTGATCCTGCTGGAGGAACCCGGTAACCAGACATCTGGGGCCACCGGTGATCATCGTCAGGTGTGTGGACTGATGATGAAGCGATGGCCGCAGGTCACAGCGTAGTGCCTGCCCGATGGCAGGCGATGTTCCACGGCCCGCATCGGCCGGATCGCGGGCCGTTTCACCCGGCTGGAACCTCGCCTGCGTGTACGGCAGTTGGCGCTGGGACTGCTCGCGGACCTCCACAGCGGTGCACAGCCATCCACGAGAAGTGATCATGCGTCACAGATGGCGGTACTCCGCCCGCGCAACGGACATCGTCACCCGTACGACGGCGCGCCCAGAAGGCCGCTGGCTCAAGCCACCGTCGGATGGCGAGGAGCGGTCAGCACCGGTAACGGCGGCCCGGGCCGCACAGGTTCATCTTTTGCCCACTGGGCAGCGAGAGCAGCGGTCACGCTGCTCCCCCTCCCCGCAACCCTGTGTGCCGCGTCGCGAACCAGGTGGCCCGACTCGCCGGTGGCGGCCAGGGAAGACTGGCCGGCATCCAGGCCGGATCGACCGAACTGCCCACAGCTGTCCTTACGGTGTGCCCTCTCGCTCCGGCGATGCCAATCACTGGAGACCCCGTACGTTTGTGTGGATAATGTGAGCACAGCGCGACACAAACGTGAGGGAAGACATGGGGAAGGCAGAAGAGCGCAGCAACCTGTACCACCAGTTCCTCGGCCTGGCGGACCAGATCCATCGGCTTCTGAGTACGGGGCGAGCCCCGGAGCAGAGCGAGACCGCACACTGGGAGTACCTCAGCGAGCAGCCGGAGATGAGGACAGTCCTCCACCGACGCGACTACGTCCTTGTTCCCGGCGCAATCCCTTCCACGGACACTCTCCGCGAGTGGAACGCCCATGCCGCCGCCGTACTACGGGCTGCAGCCCCGATCGACCACTGAGATACGGCAGAGGCCTCCTCTCCAGTGCCCCGGAGCGTAGGCACGTCGGGTCCGAGGCCGCTCGGTGTCAGTGGCTGCTGCGATCCTGTCTGAATGCCCGGCGGCGCCCATCACCGAAGCCGATGCCGCCGCCGGGCAACTGCGGACGGGCGGGGAGCGGAGGCACACCTCTGTTGCCGCGTGCTCGCGTCGTACCTCTGTCGGCCCCGCCCGCCTCATACACCGTGGCGGTCGAGCGCCACCTCACCGGGGCTTGGGCAACGGGGCGCTGGATCAGGGTCAGGCCCTCATGGTCGGTCGGATGCCATGCGTGATCGTGCGTGCGGAAGGTGAAGCCCTGTTCATTGTTCGAGGTGTGGGCGAGCAGGGCGCGGCCTTGGCCGGCGTAATGGCGGACTTCGTGCCACAAGACGTCGCGGATGCGGGCTGAGGGGTTACCGATGAAGACACCCGCCGAGATTTCGAGCAGCCAGCGGGTGCGGAATCTCCGAAGCCCAGGTGGGCAGTTGGTGAGGACGGTGACGGTGACCAGATGGGCGTTTCTTCGGTTCCGTAGTTGACGCGAGCTGCCACCTGGTGGCCTTGGTCGCTCTGAAGCGGGACGCGGTCGAGCTCGTCTCCTGCGTTCGGTCTGTCGGGCAGCAGTAGCTGTTTGATTTCGGCTACATAGCGGTCCAGGAGTCCGGTCGCGTGAATGCGGTCGCGCAGTCCGCGGCGAGTGCGCGGGCCGACGTCCTGCTCGTCTTCGGCTGCGATGTCGAACGCGAGGGGGATACCGATCTCGGTCTTGTAGAGGTCGGCAATGAGGCGATGGGGCCGGAGGTCACAGCACTTTCGGTCGGGGACCGCGTCGTTCCCTTCAACGTCTCGTGCGGCACGTGCTGGATGTGCGGGCAAGGCCTGCACTCGCAGTGCGAGACCACACAGGTCAAGGGCCGGGAGCGGGGAGCAGCCGCCGATGCGGATGGCCTTTTCAACCCGAGCCAACCAGTCGGTAATCTCTCGAACTCCATCGGAATCCGCAAGAGAACATGTAGCGGGCCCGCGGCCCGGCGTACTGATAGCCGACGACGAACGGGCCGACGGCCACGCTGTAACCACCGCTTTCCGGGCTGCCCCAGGCGACCAGCCATCCACCAAACCGTTGACAGCTCATCGAACGCGTCCAGCCCCTTCTCGCGTTGTGGATGAGCTGAGGTCATCGGATGGCGGGTGGTCCCGCCTCCCCGAGGTGCTCGTGCGCCAGACGGACAGCCATGGCGCCCTCACCGACTGCGGAGGCCACCCGCTTGACCGAGCCGCTGCGGACGTCACCGACGGCGAAGACTCCCGGCAGACTGGCCTCCAACGCGAGCGGGGCTCGGGCTAGGGGCTTCCAGAGGTCCGCTGCTACCTGGGCCACGTCCTGCCCAGTCGGAATGAAGCCGCGCCGGTCCAGGGTGACGGCGTCTGCGAGCCAGGAGGTGGCGGGACGCGCGCCGATGAAGACGAACAGGGCGCGGGCTGCAACCACTTGCTGCTCGCGGGTGCGGTTGTTCTCGACCACGAGGGATTCGACCCGGTCCTCGCCGGTCACCTCCCGGACTTCGGTGTGCAGCCGGACATGGATCCGGGGGTGCCGCTCGATCCGGTCGATCAGATAGCGGGACATGCTGTGTTCCAGGTCTTCGCCACGGACCAGAAGATGGACGGCGGGCGACTCGCGCGCCAGGAACAGGGCTGCCTGGCCGGCGGAGTTGCCGCCGCCGACGATCGCCACCGTGTCAAGGCGGCAGGTCCGCGCCTCCCAGACGGTGGCGGCGTAGTGGACCCCGAGTCCTTCGAACCGTTCGACGCCGGGGGCGGTCAGCCGCCGGTAGCGGGCGCCGGTGGCCACCACGACGTTGGTGGCGGTGACCGTGGCGCCGTCGGCGAGCCGTACCACGCTGTTCCCGTCCCGCTGTTCAAGGCCGACGGCCTCGGCGGGGACGTCAATCCGGGCGCCGAACCGGTTGGCCTGTACGACGGCACGTTCAGCGAGCTCCATGCCGGAGATCCCGGCGGGGAAACCGAGGTAGTTCTCGATCCGGGAGGAGGTGCCGGCCTGGCCGCCGGTCGCCGCGGCGTCCAGCACGACGGTGGAGAGTCCCTCGGAGGCGCCGTACACCGCGGCGGCCAGGCCCCCGGGTCCCGCGCCGACCACCACCAGGTCACAGACGGCCTTCGCGGCGGTCTCGGTGCGCAGCCCGATGACCCGGGCGAGTTCGACGTTGGAGGGATTGCGCAGCACCCGGTAGTCGTTCCAGACAACGATCGGGGTCTCCTCCGGAGCGATCCCAAGACGCATCAGCAGCACCTCGGCCTCGGTGTCCTTCTCCAGATCGGCCCAGCGGTGCGGGAGGCGGTTGCGGGCAGCGAACTCCAGTAGCCGCCGGGTGTCCGGGGAAAAGGCGGAGCCGATGATGCGGAAGCCTGTGCCCGCGCCGGCCAGCATCGTACGGCGCAGCAGGTAGGCCCGCAGGATCATGTCGCCGAGTGCGGGTTCGCGGCTGAGCAGCTCGCGCAGAGCACCCGAACCCACCGCCAGCACCTCGCCTGGTGTTCTCACCACCGCGCTGAGGAATGCGGTCTGGCCCTCCAGTACGCCGAGTTCGCCGAGGAAGCTGTGCGGACCGTGCAACTGGACGACCTGCTCTTGGTCGCCGTGGCCTTCGACCACGGCTACGTTGCCGCTGAGGACGACGAAGAACTTCTCGCTGGGTTCGCCCGCCCGGAAGAGCTGCTCTCCCTCGCCGACCGGCTGTACCTGTCCGCAGGATCTCAGGATCGCGATCTGGTCGTCCGTCAGCGTCGGATAGGCGCCGTAGACGTCAGCTGTCGGCGCGCGCATCGGCACGATTCGCTCCCTTCGGGATCAGAGGTGGAAGCGGAAAGCAGGGGTGGCAAACAGCGTCGGTGACAGTTGCAGAAGCAACAGCGCTGGAAGGAGCGCCGGGCGAGTTCGCCGGGCTCAGACCATCGCTTCGTGCACGAAGCACCACCGCCAGTCCTCGCCGGGCTCGAACGAACGGACGATCGGGTGCCCGTCGGTCGCCGCGTGGGCGCGGGCGTGCCGCATCGGCGAGGAGTCGCAGCAGCCGACGTGGCCGCAGGTCAGACACAGGCGCAGATGCACCCATGGAGACCCCGTGCGCAGGCACTCCTCGCAACCCTGCGGCGTTCTGGGCTCAACGGGCCGGACCATGGACAGGTGCGGGTCGGGAAAGCTGGTCATCATGGCCTCCGGGAGGTGGGATCGGCTGGTTCGTGGGGCGCCGGCAGCGACTCGTCCACCCACTGGCGCAGCGCGTTCGCGGGCGCGGCGCCGGTCTGGCGGGCGACGGGCCTGCCGTGGTCGAGGATCAGCAGAGTCGGTATGGTTTGGACCTCGAACCGCCTTGCCAGGGCCGGCGAGTTGTCGATGTCGACCTTGACCAGTTTGATTCGCCCCGCCAGGTCCTTGGCGACCTGTTCGAGGGCTGGGCTCACCATGCGGCAGGGGCCGCACCAGGCGGCCCAGAGGTCGACCAGCACGGGCAGGCTCGCCTGCTCGGCGACCTCCCCGAAGTCGGCGTCGCCCGCTTCGGCGATCCACGGCAGCGGGGCCCGGCAGTTTCCGCAGCGCGGGCTGCCCTCCGCCGCGGCGGGTACGCGGTTGGTCCGGCCGCAGTTGGCGCAGGCGACCGTCCGCACCGAGGTCTCGGCGCCGTCGGTACGGCCATCACGGCCTTCTGGACAGGTATTCATCACGGCTCCTGCGGCTCGTCCTGGAGAGTGACGGCCAGTTCGCTGCCTACGACGTCGACGAGGACGGTCACGCCCTCGCGTGCCTCGCCGCTGAGCAACGCGCGGCCGATCCTGGTCTCGACCTCGTGCGAGATGAAGCGGCGCAGCGGCCTGGCTCCGTAGACCGGGTCGTAGCCCTCGGCGGCGATCAGGTGGCGGGCGGGCTCGGTGAGGACGAGCGTGATCCGTTGCTCGGCGAGGCGGTCGCGCAGCTCGTCGAGGAGCAGATCGACGATGCGCTCGATCTGCGCGATGCCGAGCGGGTGGAAGAGGACGATGTCGTCGACGCGGTTGAGGAACTCGGGGCGGAAATGGCCGTTGAGCTCGGACATCACCAGCGCCCGCGCCTCGGGCTTGATCTCGCCGGCCTGGGTGGCGTCCTGGAGCAGGTGCTGCGACCCGAGGTTGGAGGTCATGATGATCACGGTGTTGCGGAAGTCGACGGTACGTCCCTGCGCGTCGGTGATCCTGCCGTCGTCCAACACTTGGAGCAGCGTGTTGAAGACGTCGGCGTGCGCCTTCTCGATCTCGTCGAACAGGACGACGGAGTACGGCTTGCGGCGCACCGCCTCCGTGAGCTGGCCGCCCTCCTCGTAGCCGACGTACCCGGGGGGCGCGCCGACCAGGCGGCTGACGGTGTGGCGTTCCTGGTACTCGCTCATGTCAAGGCGGATGATGTTGCTCTCGCTGTCGAACAGCGCTGCGGCCAGCGTCTTGGCCAGCTCGGTCTTCCCGACGCCGGTCGGGCCGAGGAAGATGAACGAGCCGATCGGCCGGCGCGGGTCGCGTACCCCGGAGCGGGCCCGGATCACCGCGTCGGCGACGAGCTGGACGGCCTCGTCCTGCCCGACCACGCGCTCGCGCAGAATCTCGTCCAGCTTGAGCAGCTTCTGCCGCTCGCCCTCTTGGAGCCGGGTGACGGGGATGCCGGTCCACGCGGAGACGATCTCGGCGATCTCGTCGGCGGTGACCACCTCGCGCAGCAGCCGGCTCTCGCCCTGCTTGCTGGCGAGTTGCTCCTCCTCGGCGGCCAGGCGGCGCTCCAACTCGCTGACGGTTCCGTAGCGCAGCTGAGCGGCCCGGCTGAGGTCGTAGGCGCGTTCGGCCTGCTCGGCCTCCTGCCGGGCGCGTTCCAGCTCCTGGCGCAGTTCCTGAACCCTGCGGATGGCCTGGCGCTCAGCCTCCCACTGAGCATGCTTGGCATCCACCTCACCGCGCAGGTTGGCCAGTTCACGCCGCAGATCCTCCAGGCGGGCGCGGCTGGCCGGGTCGGTCTCCTGGTCCAGCGCGGCCTCCTCGATCTCCAGGCGGGTTGCCCGGCGGGTGAGTTGGTCGAGTTCGGCGGGCATGGAATCGATCTCGGTCCGCAGTCGCGCGCAGGCCTCGTCTACCAGGTCGATGGCCTTGTCCGGGAGGAAGCGGTCGCTGATGTAGCGGTGGCTGAGGGTGGCGGCGGCGACCAGGGCGTTGTCCTGGATCTTGACGCCGTGGAAGATCTCCAGCCGCTCACGGATGCCGCGCAGGATGGAAATGGCGTCCTCGACGGTCGGCTCGTCCACCTGGACAGTCTGGAAGCGGCGCTCCAGGGCGGCGTCGGACTCGATGTGCTTGCGGTACTCGTCCAGCGTGGTAGCGCCGATCATGTGCAGCTCGCCGCGGGCCAGCATCGGCTTGAGCATGTTGCCCGCGTCCATCGCTCCCTCGGCGGCGCCGGCCCCGACGACAGTGTGCAGCTCGTCCACGAACAGCAGGATCCGGCCCTCGGCGCCCTTGACCTCGGCCAGTACGGCCTTCAGCCGCTCCTCGAACTCGCCGCGGTATTTGGCTCCGGCCACCAGAGAGCTCATGTCGAGCGAGAACACCGTCTTGTCCCTCAGCCCTTCGGGCACGTCGCCGCGCACGATCCGCTGGGCCAGTCCCTCGACGATGGCGGTCTTGCCGACGCCCGGTTCGCCGATCAGGACTGGGTTGTTCTTGCTCTTGCGGCTGAGGATCTGGATCACCCGGCGGATTTCGGCGTCCCGGCCGATCACCGGGTCGAGGCGACCGGTGCGGGCCTCGACGACGAGGTCGCGGCCGTACTTCTCCAGGGCCTCGTAGGCGTCCTCAGGATTGGCGGAGGTGACCCGCTGGTTGCCGCGCACCGTGGTGAGGGCGGCGAGGAAGGAGTCCTTGGTGACGCCCTGTTCGCCGAGGCGGCGGCCGGCCGCAGTGGTCGAACCCTCGTCCACCAGGGCCAGCACCAGGTGCTCGGTGGAGACGTACTCGTCCTTGAGCCGCTTGGCCTCCTGCTCGGCAGTGTCGAGCAGCCGGGCCAATCGCTGGGTCACCATCACCTGGCCGGGGGCGGCGCCCGGGCCGGTCGTGCGGGGGCGTTTGGCGAGATCGGCTTCGACCGCGGCCCGCAGGGCGGCCGGGTCGGCGCCGGCGTCTGCCAGCAGACGGGCGGTCAGGCCATCCTGCTGATCGAGCAGAGCCAGCAGCAGGTGCTCTCCGTCGACCTCGGTCTGGCCCATCCGTACTGCGACGCTCTGCGCTTCCTGCAGCGCTTCCTGGGACTTCTGGGTGAGGCGGTTCATGTCCATGTTGTGGGCTCCTTGGCGGCTCGTTCGCTGTGCCTCAGTGCGGCTTCCAGGCGTTCGATGCGGTCGAGCAGGTCCAGGACGACGCCGATGGCCGCGTAGTTGAGGCACAGTCCGGTCCGCAGCCGCTGCACCCGGGCGATGGCCGACGGCGCGCTGGTCCGGAACCACAGCCGGCCCCTGGCGTCGCGCTCGGCGTCCACCAGCCCGAGGGCGACGAAGCGGCTGACGAGTTCGGGCGGCAGTCCGCTCAGGCTGGCCACTCCGTCCATGGGGAGCTGATAGGGGCTGGGGCTGGTCCGGTAGACCCGCACCAGGGGATAGGCAGCCCTGGTGCCGGGCTGTCCTGCACCTTGGGCGGGAGAACGGTGTTCGGCTCTCATGTCTGCTCCCTCGGGTCGAAGGAGGAGATGGCGGCGAGTTCCTCGAACAACTCACGCTCGCGCGGGCTGGGCGAGGGCGGCACCATCACCTGGATTTCGGCGTAGAGGTGACCGGGTGAACCTTTGGGGTGGGGCATCCCCTCGCCGCGCAGCCGCAGCCGGCGGCCGGTGGAGGTACCGGGCGGCACATGTACCTTGACCGTCCCACCCGGCCCGGAGACCGGCACCATCGCCCCCAGCGCGGCCTCCCACGCGGTGACCGGCAGATCGACGTGGATGTCGCGCCCAACGAGCCGGTAGCGGGGATGGGGGGCGATGCGGACCACCAGATAGAGGTCCCCGGCGGAACCGGGGCCGCGGCCCCGGCCGCCCTCCCCTGCGAGCCGAATGCGCTGACCGTCCACGACGCCGGCCGGGATGGTGACGTCGTAGCCGCGCTCCCCGCCCGGCCCCCCGAGGGTGATCTTCCGCCGGCCGCCGCTGTACGCCTCCTCCACACTGAGCGTGAGTTCGGCCTCTTGGTCCGCGCCGGGGATCGGGCTCCCCCGCCCGGCGCCGCCCGCCCGGCCGCCGAACATGCCTCCGAAGAGATCCTCGAAGTCCACGCCGGAGGCATCGAAGCCGGTCTCCGTCCAGGTCCGGGCACCTGCCCGGTCGGCGCCTCGGGTGCCTCCGAAGGGACTGCCGCGGTACGCGCCGGCTCCGCCGCCGAAGCCCTGGCCGGCCGCGACACGCTCGTCGTAGTCCTCCGGAATCTGCCGGAAGTCGGGGCCGAAGCGGTCGTAGCGCGACCGGGTGTCGGGGTCGGAGAGCACGCTGTACGCCTCATTGATCTGCTTGAAGCGCTCCTCTGCGGCCGGATCACGGTTGACGTCCGGGTGGTAGCGGCGGGCCAGGGTACGGAACGCCTGCTGGATCTCGGCGGCGTCGGCGGTGCGGGGAACGCCCAGCACCTCGTAGTAGTCCTCTGCCATGGCGGCCTCACTCCTGCTTGCGGCTGACCGCTACCGCGGCGGGCCGCAGTTGGTGACCGGGTTCGCCGTAGCCGGGCCGCAGCACCTGGACGACGGTGCCCGCAGGCGCGTCTGGTTCAGCCACCACCGACACGACCTCGTGCTGCTCGGGGTGGAAGGGGACGCCGGTCTCCTCGTAGCGGGGGTAGCCGAGGTTTCGCAGCACCTCGACGGCCTGGTCGCGTACCGCCCGCACTCCGCCGACGATCGCGCCTGGGTCGTCGGCGCCCGCGTGGGCGAGGGCCAGCTCCAGGTTGTCGACGACCGGGAGGAACGCCGCGGCCACCTTGGCCCGCTCCGCCTCCCGCTCCCGTGGAAGCTCACGGGCGTAGCGCTTGCGGAGATTGTCGAGGTCTGCGAGGGCTCGTCGCCACCGGTCCTCCAGCTCTTCCACCTCGGGGCTACGGGGTGTAGGTGCCGCCTCCTGCTCCGCGGCTTCGGGGGCCCGCGGGGTCGTCTGTGGTGCGGGTGTCCGCTCGGGCGACGTCTGCTCGGACTCGGGCGGCGAGCGGTCCTCGGCGGGACGCGTCTGTTCCTGATCCGACATGTCGCCGCCTCAGCTCTTGTCGAAATCGGCGTCGATGACGTCGTCGTCGCCCCTCGGGGAGCCGCCCTCGGGACCCTGGCCGGGCGCTGCGCCCGTCTGGGCTTCACCCCCGGCTCCGCCCGGTCCAGCGGCGTGGGCGGCCAGCGCCGCATGGATCTGCTGGAGTTCGGAGGTCAGGCTCCGGGACCGTTCCGCCGGCGCCTCCTCCTTGACGGCGGTACGCGCTTCGTCGATGAGCAGTCGCGCCCGGGCGCGCTCGTGCTCCGGTGCGGCGTCGGCAAGGTCATCCAGTCGGCGCTCCACCTGGTACGCGGCGGCGTCGAGTTCGTTGCGGGCGTCGATGGCCTCGCGCAGGGCCAGGTCGCTGGTGCGGTGGCTCTCGGCCTCGTTGATCATCCGCTCGACCTCGGACGGGTCGAGGTTGGAGCCCTCACTGATGGTGATCGACTGCTCGGCGCCGGTGTCCTTGTCCTTGGCACTGACCTTGAGGATGCCGTTGGCGTCAATGTCGAAGGTGACCTCGATCTGGGTCTCCCCGCGCCGGGCCGGCCGCAGGTTCTCCAGCCGGAAGCGCCCCAGCACCCTGTTGTCGGCCGCCAGTTCGCGTTCGCCCTGGAGCACCACGATGTCCACGGCCGGCTGGTTGTCCTCAGCGGTCGAGAAGGTCTCAGACCGGCGAGCGGGGATGGTGGTGTTCCGATCGATGACCTTGGTCATCACGCCGCCGGCCGTCTCGACGCCCAGCGACAGCGGGGTGACATCCAGCAGCAGGACGTCCTTGACCTCGCCCTTGAGCACGCCGGCCTGGATGGCGGCGCCCAGCGCCACCACTTCGTCCGGGTTGACGCTCATGTTCGGGTCCTTGCCTCCGGTCATCCGGCGGACCAGGTTCTGCACGGCCGGGATGCGGGTCGAGCCGCCGACGAGGATGACCTCGTCGATGTCGTTGTCGGTGACCTTGGCGTCGCTCATCGCCGTCCTGACAGGTTCGAGGCAGCGCTCCACCAGGTCCGAGGTGATCTGCTCGAAGGTGGAGCGCCGGACCGTCTCGGTGAGATGCTTCGGCCCGGAGGCGTCCGCCGTGATGAACGGCAGGCTCACCTGGGTCTGGCTGACCGAACTCAGCTCGGTCTTCGCCTTCTCGGCCGCCTCGAACAACCGCTGCAGAGCCTGCGGGTCCTTACGCAGGTCGATGCCCTCGGCCTTCTGGAAGCCGTCCGCCAGGTGGTCCACCAGCCGGCGGTCGAAGTCGTCGCCCCCCAGATGGGAGTCGCCTGCAGTGGCGCGGACCTCCACCACGCCGTCACCGACGTCCAGCAGGCTGACGTCGAACGTGCCGCCGCCGAGGTCGAAGACCATGACCGTCTCGTGGCCCTTCTTGTCCAGCCCGTAGGCCAGCGCCGCGGCTGTCGGTTCGTTGATGATCCGCAGGACTTCGAGGTCGGCGATCTTCCCGGCGTCCTTGGTGGCCTGGCGCTGGGCGTCGTTGAAGTACGCCGGTACGGTGATGACCGCCTCGGTCACCTTCTCGCCGAGCGACTTCCCGGCGTCATCAGCCAGCTTGCGCAGCACCTGCGCGCTGATCTCCTCCGGCGCGTACTGTTTTCCGCTCACCTCGAAGCGGGCCACCCCGCCGGGCCCCTCGACCACGTCGAAGGAGACCGCCTTGGCCTCGTCGGAGATCTCGTCGTAGCGACGTCCGATGAACCGCTTCGCGGAGGTGATGGTGCCTTTGGGGTTGAGGATCGACTGCCGGCGCGCGAGCTGTCCCACCAGCCGCTGGCCGTCATCGGAGAAGGCGACCACCGACGGGGTCGTCCTGTCCCCCTCCGCATTCGGGACGACAGAGGGCTCACCGCTCTCCCAGACCGCGATGACCGAGTTGGTGGTACCGAGATCGATGCCTACTGCCTTCGCCATAAGAATCTCCTCCGTCGCGACGCGGGATCGACAGGCGCGCTGCCAGACGTACGGAGCCGGGGCATACCGCACCTGTCAACCAGCCTCACGCGGTACGCGGCGCGCTTCCTCGCCCCGGCAGGACCAATCCGCGCCGATGTTCCGGCCCTCGAAGACAGGGACGCGACACGGTTCGCAGGTGAGACCCCGTGCCGAGCGGCGTAACGTGAAACGCGGGAAGCCGCTGTCGAGCCGCGAATGGACCTGCGATGGACGCTGTTCCCTTTCCGACCGCCGGGCCCCTCCACCCCACCCCGCAGCCGGTGGCCGCGCGACAAGCACTGCTACGACTGATAACGGTCATGCTCAACGGTGAGGACGAGCGCGAGGTGCTGTGGGGGGCCATGGCGGCGATCGCCGCCACCGGCCCTTTCACCGCTGAAGCGGCCTACACCGTGCACGACGGTCTGGCGCGGCGCTGCCCCCCGCGCCAGACCGCTGCCCCCGCCGTCGCCCGGCAGGGGAAAACCGCGGCGCGGGAACCGGCGGTGGACCTCACCCGCGAAGCCCCAGCTGGAGCACCCGTCACCGACGTGGTGGCCGCCGAGCGGCTCGACCGGCGGATCGACGCTCTGAACGGCCGCAGCCGGCACCTGCACGAGCCGGATGCGCCGTGGGCACGAGCCATCGCTCTGCGATACCGGGATCACTGCCTCGGCTATCTCGTCGTCCGATCCCCGACCACACCCTCGGCCGAGGAGACCGCCCTGACCGACCTGCTCGCACAGCAGACCGGGATCGCCCTCGCGCGCCTCACCGGGCACCGGGCAGATCCGGCCCGCGTCGAGTCGGAGAGCACGCCGGGGACCGGAGACCTGCCAGAGACCGGGAACCTACCGGGGACCGAGGGCGGCCCACCCACCCCTGGACTCGGCACCACCGTCTCCGCCCTGGCCTCGCGGCTCGCCACCCAGGACGCGCTCTCCCGCGCCGCCGTCTCCGGAAGAGGCGCGCAGGCAATCCTGCAGGCCCTGCACGACCACACGGGATTCGCGGCCCTCACCGAGGACCGCTTCGGCAACACGCGGGCCCGTGCTGGTCCCCGCCAGGATGAACCCCGGACAAGACCAAACAGTGGACCACGCCCGCAGTCGGACACCCGGCGCCGGGACGCCCTGATACACGGAGCCCGACGCCTGCCCGGCACCGTCCGGGACCGGGACCGGCTGATCGTCCCCATCGAGATGGCCGGCGATCTGCTCGGCGTGGTCGCGCTGGTCGACCCGGACCGACGGGCGACGGAAACGGACACCTCGGCGCTCGAACAGGCCGCGCTGGTGCTGGCTCCCCAGCTCGCGCACGAGTGCAGGCTGGCCGAGCTGGAACCCCAACTGAGACGCGACCTGGTCAACCGGCTGATCTCAGGTGAGGCGACCAACGACGTCTTCACCCAGGCGGCAGCCCTGGGCCACGACCTGCACCGACCGCACAAGGTTGCCGTACTGGAATGGCCCGGCACGACCGGGACGGCCACACTCGGGGAGGCGGTGGTGCGAGCGGCCGGAAGGCTGCGCCGGGACGTGCTCGTCGGCTCTCGTGGCGAAACCACGGTCGTCCTGATGGCCGACGAGGACCGGCGTGATCCGGGAAACGAGCTGCACCGGGCCCTCTCGGACGAACTCGGCACCGGGGCCGGCACGATCGGGGTCGGCGGCCACTGCGACGCCTTCACCGATCTGCCCCACTCCTACGACGAGGCGGTACGCGCCCTCACCGTCCGCCGCCGATCCCAGGACCCGTACGGCAGCACCGGCTTCGAGGAACTGGGCCTGTGCCGCATGATGGGCACAGGCGACGGCGAACGGGAAGCCGACCGCTTCGTCGGCGAATGGCTGGGCCCACTGCTGGACTACGACGCCCGCCACCACACCGAACTGGTGACGACGCTCGCGCGCTATCTGGAGACCGGCGGCAGCTACGACACAACCTCGGAGAGGCTCCTCATCCACCGCAGCACCGTCCGTTACCGCCTCCAGCGCATCCGAGAGATCACCGGGCATGATCTCAGTGACGTCGAGACCCGCCTCAACCTGCACGTCGCCACCCGCATCCGCAACGTGCTCGACTCACCGCGATGAGTCGCGGGCGAGCAGGGGCTCTCCTTGGAGCCCGGCACCCGCGTGCCGGTGGTCCTCGTCGCCGACGGCAAGAGGCAACAGATTGCCGCGGAGAACCCGCACTTCGACCGCGCATGGCAGGACACGCTCCAGGGCCAGACCGGCAGTCTACTGAAGGACACTGACGGCGCGGGCGATCACGAGGAGTGAGGTCAGCAGAGCGGCGATGCTCTGAACACTCATCATGACCTTGCCGCGAGCCGACAGCGGCATGGTGTCGGTCGGACTGAACGCGGTCGAGTTCGTGACGGATACGTACAGGTAATCGACCAACGTGGGCATCCAGTCCGAGACGACGCTGGATCCGTCCGCGACTTCCTGGACCGCGCCGTCGTTCTCGTCCTGGGAGAAGCGGAAGTCGGCCAGCGGCAGCTCGCCGCGCGGTGTCTGGGTACGGGCAACGGGGCCGCCCCGGTCCAGTTCCCAGTAGGCCAGACCGAAGACGATGATGTTGGTGGCCCAGACCTGCAATGCGGCCACCAGCAGCGAACGCCCGTCCTTCACCCCCGCGTACACCAGTTCATGGATGAGCAGACCCAAGGCGAACAGATTGCTCGCGGCGATCACCAGGACGAGCGTCAGCGACAGAACGCGGAAGACCGGCGTCTGGCGGGTCAGACGCTTGGGATTGACCGCTACCAGCGGCACGAGCAACAACACTTCCAGCGCCGGCAGCAGATAGCGAGGCGCGATCAATAGGCGCTGCGGCAAGACCAAATACAGCACGATCGCGCTGAGCGTCGCGATGACACCGGGCAACCGCGCCTCGCCCCGGCGCCCGTGCCGAGGATGCCCGGTCCGGGCCTGGACGAGCCTGCCCGTCATTTCCTGCGCGCTCCCCTTCGTCGACCCAGTGGCCATCTACTGACGACCAGTCACAGAGATCTAACCACCCGCAGCACGACGGCCGGTGGACCACGATCCGTTTCCTCCACCGGGCCGTGCCGGCCCACCTCACAGCCGCGGCCGCCCCGTCCACCGACGCAGGGGGCGTCGATCGCGTCAGGGGGGCGGCAGCGCGCCGACGCGGCCCGGCAGGAGGTTCCGGCTACGCTCACACCCGTGACGTGGCTGCGGGCCTTCAAAGAGGTCGTGCGATCCGGACTCACGATCGAGGAGACACGGCTGGAGCCCCTGCTCGCACTGCGCACGGCGGCTGGGCTGGCGATCGCCATCGGGCTGGCACTCTGGCTGGTCTCCCCCGCCTTCGCGGCGTCCGCCGCCCTCGGCGCCTACTCCGCGGGCGGCGCCACCTTCCAGCGCACCTGGCGTCCACGCAAGGTGATCGCGCTCGGCACGGGTGTGGGCCTGGCGCTCAGCACCTTCGTGGGCTACCTGGCAGCGGGACGGCTCGTGACGTTCCTCCCGCTGCTGGCCGCATGGGCCTTCGCCGCCGGGATGGCGTGGGCCGTCGGGTCGACCGCCGGGATCGTCGCAGCGACGACCGTCGGCAGCATGCTCGTGACCATCACCCTGCCCACGAGCGCCGGGAGAGCCCTGGAGCACGCCGGGGTCATCGCACTCGGTGGCGTGGTGCAGGCCGTGCTGATCCTGCTGTTCCCGATCCGCCGTTGGGGGGCGCATCGTGACGCACTCGCCGACGCCCTGGCCTCCGTAGCGGACTACGCCCGCCGACTGCGTCACGACCCGACCGCCCGGTTCGACCCGGAGCCGTTGATGACGGCCCGGGACGCGGCCGCCGTGACGCCATCACAGGCCCGCACCCGTCCCCCCGTCCTCCACGGCCCCCGGGGACTGGCCGAGCGCATCCTCCCTGTCCTCGCCACCCTCGCCGACCCGGACGTCGGCGCCCCGGCACACGGACCCGGGCGGGACCGCGCCCGGGAGTTGCTCGACGCGACCGCCGACGTCCTGGATGCAGCCGCCCGCTCGATCCGCCTCGGCACTCCCGCCGAGGTGCAGGCGAACAGCACGGACGTCCTTCACCTCGACGAAGGGCAAAAAGTGCTGGAGGGGCCCGCACGGGAGGCAGCCGAGCATCTCGTGGAACTCATCGGGGAGGCATTGGAGATCGCCGGGAGTGGCGAAGCGCGCGAGCAGACGGCCACGACACCCGGCACCGCGGACGCCACCTTCCTGGTGCGCCCGACAAAGTTCCGTCTGCTCTCGGTCGCCGTCCGGTCAGTTCGCCGTGAACTCCGCTGGGAGTCTCCCGTGTTCCGGCACGCCGTTCGCCTGGCTGCTGTGGCCACGCTCGGCTATCTGATCGCCGCCCGGCTGCCCCTCGGCCACACCTACTGGGCCCCCATCGCCTCGGTCATGGTGATGCGGCCGGACTTCCACCGGACGTACACGCGTGCGGTGGCCCGTCTCGCCGGCGCTCTGGCGGGAGTGGCTCTCGCCACCGGAATGGTGCGGGTAGTGGGCCCGGACGCCCACGTGTTCGGCGTACTGATGGTGGTCTCAGCCGGCCTGTCGTACACGCTGATCCGTACCGGTTACGCCTACTCCCAGTGCTTCACCGCCGCGTACGCCGTCTTCCTGCTCGGTATGGGCGGCCAGGCATGGGAGCAGACGGTCCCTGAGCGGGTGGTGCTCACCCTGCTCGGTGGCGCCCTGGCCATGCTGGCGTATGTCGTGTTCCCCGCGTGGGAGACGCACCGCTTGCCGGGCAGGCTTGCCGACTGGATCGCCGCAAACGGCAGATACTCAGCCGCGGTGTTCCGCAACCACACCGAACCGACCCCGGAGCACCGCGCCGACATACGCAGGGCGCTGCTGGCCAGCAGGCAGGCAGGCGCCGCCTGGCAGGAGGCCTACGACCGGGCGAAGCAAGAACCGATCCGCCCCAGGGGTCTGACGTCGCGCGAGGCCGAGGAGGCGCAGGAAGCACTCAAGAGGTTCGGCCGGACGGCGACACTCATGGAGAACCATGTCCCGCCGGCCGACAGCCGTTCCGTCTCCGAGTCGGAGCGGTTCGCCGAGGCCCTGGAGGCAGACACCGCACAGGCGGCGGCCGACGTGCGCGAGCACAGGAATCCGGACTGGAGGCGCGTGGACGAGGCCCTCCAAGCGTGGAACGGCGCCGCCGCGGACCGGAGCCCTGTGGCACGTCGCGAGGCGAAGGTGCAGAAACGAGCACTGGAGGACCTCGCGACTGCCGTGAGCCGCACGCCCCTGGAGCAGGACGTCAGCTCCGCTCGGGAGGACCAGCGGGTGCGGGCGGCCATGGCTGCGGAAGGTGACAGTTCAGGGCCTGCGCATCGAGGCGGGTGACAGGCTTCTGCGCCGTGTCCTGCACATGCTCGCGCGGGCCGCCAGTGAAAAGAGCCCGGCCGGCGTCCACCAGTGGAAGCCGAAGGACGGCGCCGGCGAGGACAACGACAATGCCATCACGTTCGTTCAGGAGCCGACGAGTGCCTTGTGGACCTCACCGAGGAAGTCGTCGAGGTCCTTGGGGGTCCGGGAGGTGACCAGGGTGTAGCCGCCTTCGGAGTCGCTCACCACTGGTTCGTCCACCCACGTCTTGGCTCCCGCGTTGCGGATGTCCGTACGCAGAGAGGGATAGGAGGTGAGTGTCTTGTCCTTGAGGACGTCCGCTTCCACCAGGGCCCAGGGCCCGTGGCAGATGGCCGCGATGGGCCGGCCGGAGACCGCGAATGCCTTGACTATGTCGATGGCCTTGTCGTTCAGGCGGAGGTTGTCGGCGTTGAGGGTGCCGCCGGGGAGCAGCAGCAACTGGTGCGCGAGGGGGTCGACCGTCTCGAAGGTGGCGGAGGGCCGTACGGTCTCGCCGGTGTCCTTGTCCCCCACCAGGGTCTGGATGAGGTCCGGTGTGGCAGCGGCCACGGTCACGTCCGCGCCGTCCTCGCTCAGCCGCTTGAGCGGAACAAGCAGTTCGTCCTGCTCGACGCCGTAATTGGTGACGAGGACAAGAACACGGTGACCGTTGAGGGGTTCGTCAGCCATGATGCGCCTTTCTGTGACAGTTACCGACAGGATCGGGGCCTGGGGCGCCCCGACCTCAAAGTGGGCAGAGGAGAACTTCGGGAGATCGTGTCGGGCGGTCTCTCAGGGCAGTGGTGTCCCTCCGGTGGCGTTGACGAATTCCGCGGTGATGTAGCTCGCCTGTGGTGAGGCGAGGAAGACGTAAGCGGGGGCCAGTTCCGCTCGCTGGGCTGGACGTCCCAGCGGCGACTGCTTTCCGAAGGTGGCGGTGTCCGGAAGCGTGGCGGGGATGAGTGGGGTCCATACCGGCCCGGGAGCTACCGCGTTGACCCGGATCCCGTCAGCGGCCACCATCTGGGCGATTCCCTGGGTGAACGTGACGATGGCGCCTTTCGTCATCGCGTAGTCGAGAAGGTGCGGGCTGGGCTTGTACCCCTGCACAGACGCGGAGTTGATGATCGACCCGCCCTTGGGCATGTGCGCAATGCCATTTTCGACAGCCAGAACATGCCGTAGAGATTGGTGCGCATCACACGGTCGAACTGCTCCGTGGAGATCGCTTGGGTCCCATCCGGCTGAGGCATCTGATAAGCGGCGTTGTTCACCAGGATGTCGATGCGGCCGAACTCGGTGACAGCGCAGTCGATGAGTAGTCCGCACTGCTGTTCTTCCCGGATTTCGCAGGCCACCGGGACGGCCTTTCGCCCCGCGTCGGTGATGAGGCGCGACGTTTCCTTTGCGTCCTCCTCCTCGTCGGGGAGGAGGGCCAACAGGATGTCTGCGCCCTCCCGTGCGAACGCCAGGGCGACGGCCCGGGCCGATGCCCGAGTCGGCGCCGGTCACCAGAGCTTTCCGGCCTTCCAGCAGGCCGTGGCCCCGGTAGGAGTCCTCTCCATGGTCAGGCGGTGGGTCCATCGGCCCTGTCCACCCGAGGTGATCTTCATCCTGTTGCTCGAATTCCGGCTGCGGATGCTTGGTGACGGGATCCTGTGGGACTTCACTGTCGCCTGTCACGGAAACCCTCCAAAGACGGGGTGAGAAGAGTGAAGGGGAGCCTGCACGCACAGCTGACTCGGCGGTGTTTCGCCTTCGTCTGATCTTTGCGGGAAGAGGTAGTCAGTCCACCAGCGCTTCAGGGGGTGAGGACGGTTTTGATCATGCCGTCCTCTTTGGCTTGGAAGGTCTTGTAGGCCTGGGGGCCGTCTTCGAGGGGCAGAGTGTGGGTGGCGAAGTCGTCGACGCCGAGAACGTCTTCGTCGTCCAGGAGCGGCAGGATCTCGTCGACCCACCGCTTGACGTTCGCCTGGCCCATACGGAGCTGGATCTGCTTGTCGAACATGGTGAGCATCGGGACCGGGTCGACAGCGCCCCCGTAGACGCCGATGAGTGAGACGGTGCCGCCCCGGCGGACAGCGTCGACGGCCGTGTTGAACGCCGTCATGCTGTCCACTCCGGCACGGCCCATTACCTTTTCGCCGAGGCCGTCGGGCAGCAGGCCGACGAACTGCTGCGCGGCCTTGGTAACGGGAGCGCCGTGGGCTTCCATGCCGACGGCATCGATGACGGAATCGGTGCCGCGGCCTCCAGTGAGCCTGCGGATCTTCTCTCCGATGTCCTTGCCGTACTCGTTCAGGTCGAGTGTGTGCACGCCCCTGGAACGTGCCCGGGCCAGACGCTCAGGTACGAGGTCGACGCCGATGACCAGGCCCGCCCCTTGGTGCAGAGCGATACGGGTGGCCATATCGCCGATGGGTCCGAGTCCGAGCACGGTGACGCTGCCACCCCGGGGGATGTCTGCGTATGCGACGGACTGCCAGGCGGTGGGCAACACGTCGGACAGATACACGAACCGCTGGTCAGGGGGGCCGTGCGGCACTTTGACGGGGAGGGTGTTACCGAACGGCACCCGCAGGAGTTCCGCCTGGCCGCCAGGCACCTGGCCGTAAAGCTTGGAGAAGCCGAAGAGTGAAGCGCCCATCCCCCGGCCCTTGACCTGTGTGGTCTCGCACTGCGAGTGCAGGCCTTGCCCGCACATCCAGCACGTGCCGCACGAGACGTTGAAGGGAACGACGACGCGGTCCCCGACCGAAAGTGCTGTGACCTCCGGCCCGATCGCCTCCACGATGCCCATCGGCTCGTGGCCGAGGATGTCCCCGGGGTCGAGATAGGGGCCGAGCACCTCGTAAAGGTGCAGGTCCGACCCGCAAATACCCGTGGAGGTAACTCGCACGATCACGTCGGTCGGATCAGTGATCTGCGGATCAGGAACGGTATCCACCCGGACGTCGCGCTTGCCGTGCCAGGTCAAAGCCCTCATCATCGCTCCTTACTAATCGCTTCCCAACACTGAGTCCGCTGAAGCCGAGAGATATCGGCCTCATCCAGCTTCGTTCCCACCATGCGGCAGGCTGCGCGTCTTCGCAGGCTGCGCCATTCGGCCGTCCTCTTCTGCCGCAGTGCCGACCCCAGCCTCTGATTGCACCTGTCCCCACCCATCGGTCAGCTTGGCAGCGGTCCTCCGAGGTCCGTGACCGCGAACAGGGCCCCGGCCGGGTCACGGATGAAGGCATGGTGGTCCGTCCTGCCGGGCACCGGACTCAGGGAAGTCACCGTGCCGCCTGCCGAGCGTGCCGCCGCGGTCGTGATGGCGGGGTCGGGGACGCGGATATGCATGGTCCAGCGGGGCCGGATCTGCGGGCCGGAGGCATTCGACAGCTCCGTCCCTCACGGTGGCCACTGTTCGCGTGCCGTCGTGGACGAGGACGTGGTCGTCCTCCTAGGTCACGTCGCAGGCACCAGGTTCGCCGCTCGCCCAGCCCAGGATCTCGCCTGTAGAAGATGGCTGCGGTCGAAGGCGTCCGGCGTACGCAGCTCCAGGAGGGCGGGAGCTTCCCACGGGCCCGCCGTCCGCAAGAGCCACCGAGAACTCTTCGCCGAGACTTCCAGCGCGTGCCTTCGATGCTCTCGGCAGCAGTTCGCGGTCGAGGGCTTGGCAGACGTCGCGAGCCCGGGTCGATCACAGCCCACTGCTCGTCCGATAAGTCGCTTGGACACGGCGCGCGTTCACTCACCCGCCGCCCCAACAGACCACCGTCTGCGGACCGGTGGATTCCGCCCGTACTCACACCATCTGTGACGGCAAATCCAGCCGCACGAACCGCCCTCTGAAAGGTCAGTGGACGCCGATCAGGCGCGCATCGACGTCGAGATCGCTGCGATGGCCCTGGAGCAGGATCCGGACCCCGGAGGCCATGTGGCGCAAGGGCGCCGCGCGTACGGGGGCTGGGCTGGGCTGGGCTGGGCAAGGGCAGATCGACCGGCTCGTGGCCGTCCGAGTGACGTGGCAGCAGTTTGTGCGCAGAGAACTTGCCACTCAGGCTCATCGCCCTCATCAACGAGTCGGTGTTGCGGCGTCGCGCAGAAGCCGAGCTGCGGAAACTTACGCGTCCTCGCGAGGTAATCCTGCAGGCTCGTGCCGCACCCAACCACCATGGCCTATCTGCGGCATTTCCCTTCCCGAAACCCGCATAACGCTGGAGACGGCCTTTGCGCTGGCCACTGATGCAGGATTCCGCCGTTGACGGGTTTCTGGCCGCTGATTAAGGTCCGTGCCATGTCATCCCGAGCCCATGCAGGCATGATCGATGAGCTGGACCGCCGCGTCATCGCCGCGCTCCAGCTCAACGGCCGCGCCTCGTGGAATTCCGTTTCCCGCTGGGTGGGAGCCAGCGAGACCACCGCACAGCGGCGCTACCAGGTGCTGCGCGAGCGCAAGCTTGTTCATGTGGTCGGTGCGCTGGAGCTGGACCGTACCGAGAGTGGCTCGTCCATGCTGGTACGGGTGCATGCCAAGCCGGGTAAGGGGCTGGAACTCGCCGAACTGCTGGCCGCGTGCCCGGAGACGCGGTTCCTGGCGGTCGTCACCGGAACCGCCGATCTGATCGTCGATTTCGTTGCCGAGGACAACGAGCAGCTCATGCGGCTGCTCTTCACTGACCTGCCGGGCGCGCACCTGATCACCAGCACCGAATGTGTCGCCGTGATCCGCAACTTCACCTCGGCGGCCATGTGGGACACCGGCCTGCTGCCCCCTGAGGCCACTGCCGACCTGCGGTCGGCCACTTTCGCCCCGCCGTTCGACCGTGAGGACTGGGACCAGGCGCCACAGGCGCTGTCCCCTCTTGAGCGGGCCGTTGCCGGCGCTCTCGCCGAGGACGGCCGGACGCCGGTCAGTGCACTGGCGCGCAGGCTGGAGCGCAGTGAGTCCAGTGTTTCGCGGGCGCTGGAGAGGCTTGTGGAGCGTGGAGCCCTGCACTTCCGGACGTTGGTCGACCCTGCTCTTCTGGGGTATCAGGCGGAATTCATGGTGTGGCTGTCCGTCGAGCCGGACCGGCTCGACGCGGCGGGTCGCCAGCTCGCACGCCACCCGGGCACGAAGTTCCTGGCCGCGTCCACCGGTCGTTTCAACTTGGTCGGCCACATGGTGCTGCCCCGCCGTTCCGACCTGTTCCGCTACACCAGTGAGGTCATCGGCGCCCTGCCGGGCCTGAACGCCTCCGATGTCACCGTGCACCTGGCCACCGTCAAGGGTGCCTGGACCCGGCTGGATCAGTCCGGCTGAGTCCGTCGGCGGGACGAGCCAGCGCCCGGCTCCCGTACACGCGGCCTCGTCTGCGCAAAAGCCGCACATCTGCATACCTGCCGCCCGCCCATGAGCTGGGTGCGAGCGGCGAACTTCCCCCAGTCCCCGAGCTACTGGAGAGCACCATGCCCGCAACAGAGCCGGACACCGCGAGGCAGAGCTGGCGGTGGCCCGAAAGCGAGTGGCGCCGGCACGTCGAGGCCGTCCGTGCCGGGCGGCGGCTGCTGCCGGAGCGCTGGCCGGACGGCGCCCGGGTCGCGGTCGCCCTGTCCTTCGACTCCGACCACGAGACCATTCCGCTGCGGGACGGTCAGACCAGCCCGGGACTGCTCGCCCAGGGCGAGTACGGGGCGCGGGTCGGTGCACCGCGAATCCTGGAGTTGCTCTCCCGCTTCGGTGTCCCGGCGACGTTCTTCATGCCGGCCGTCTCGGCGCTGCTTCACCCCCACGAGGCCCGGGCCTACACGCGCGACGGTCATGAGATCGCGGTACACGGATGGATACACGAGCGCAACACCCTGCTCGGCGCCGAGGACGAGAAGGAGCTCGTGGGGCGGGCCCTGGACACCCTGACGGAGATCACGGGGCAACGCCCGGCTGGTATTCGCACTCCGTCCTGGGACTTCTCGGACTCGACCCTGCAAACCATTCTCGACCTCGGCTTCGCCTACGACTCGTCGCTGATGGCGGACGACGAGCCGTACGAGATCCTGGCCGCCGGACGGCCCACCGGGCTGGTCGAGATACCGGTCGACTGGATCCGCGACGACGCCCCGTATTTCACCATGGACCGCTACGGCGCGGTCCGCCCGCACAGCCGTCCCCGCGACGTGCTGGAGATCTGGACCGATGAGTTCAACGCCGCGTACCGGTCGGGTGGCGTCTTCCAGCTCACCCTTCATCCGCATGTCATCGGCCACCGCTCACGGCTGATCGTCCTGCGCGAGCTGCTGGACCACATCGCCGCGCACCCCGGCGTCTGGTTCGCGACCCACGCGGAGCTGGCCGAGGCCGTCCGCACCGCGACTCCTTCCTTCGAGTTCCCGGAGCACACGCCATGAGTACCGAGTCCCCCGCGGTCCCGGCCGTGAGCGCCACGCACAAGCTGTCCGGCAAGCAGCGCAAGGCGATCGTCGCCGGCACGATCGGTAACACCGTGGAGTGGGTCGACTGGGCCCTCTACTCCATCTTCGCCAAGATCATCGCCGATGAGTTCTTTCCCTCCGGCAATGGTGCGGTCGCTCTCCTGTCCACCCTGGCTGTCTTCGCCGTCGGCTTCGTCATGCGGCCCGTGGGCGCGGCCGTGCTCGGCGTGTACGCCGACCGGCACGGCCGCAAGAAGGGCATGACCCTGACGGTCGCGCTCATGGCGGGTGCCGCCTTCGTCATCGCCCTGGCCCCCAACTACGACTCGATCGGGGTGCTTTCCCCTCTGGTACTGCTGGTGGCCCGGCTGGTCCAGGGATTCTCCGCCGGCGGCGAGTTCGGCTCCTCCTCGGCGTTCCTGGTGGAGTCCGCCGCCGTCGGCCGCCGCGCGTTCGCCGGATCGTGGCAGCAGGTGTCGGTCGCCGGCGGAGCGCTGATCGCCTCACTTCTGGGGACGATCACCACCTCCGTCCTCAGCGACGCCGCCCTGCACGCGTGGGGCTGGCGCATCGCCTTCGTCGCCGGCGGACTGCTCGGACTGGTCGGTCTGTGGCTGCGGGTCTCGGTGGAGGACTCCGAGTCCTTCACCCGGGCCCGGGGAGCGGGACGTACACGCTCCAACCCGCTCAAGGTGATGTTCGTCGAACACCCCGGTGCCGCGCTGCGCGTCGCGGGCATCACCATCGCCGGCACCCTGACGTACTACATCTGGGTCAACTACCTTCCCACGTACGCCAACCTCACCACGGGTATCCCGCTGAGCCGCGCGCTGCTGTCCCAGACGCTCTGCCTGGTCGTCTTCATCGTCCTGCTGCCGTTCGCCGGCCTGCTCTCCGACCGCCTCGGCCGTAAGCCGACCATGGCGGTCTTCGCGGGCGGGTTCACGGTGCTGGCCTGGCCGTTGCTGCATCTGCTGGGCGACAGCTTCCTCAGCCTGTTCCTGGTGCAGCTGGCCGGCATGCTGCTGATCCTCGGCTACTCCGCGAACTGCGCGGTGATCATGGCCGAGCAGTTCCCCGCGGAGATCCGGGCCACCGGCATCGCCCTGCCCTACGCGCTGGCCGTCACCCTCTTCGGCGGCACCGCGCCCTACCTCACCACCTGGATGCACGAGAGCGGTCACAGCGACCTTCTATGGCTGTACGTCTCCGGGGCGTCGCTCATCTCGTTCCTCGTCTACGTGACGATGCCCGAGACCAAGAACAAGGAGTTCCGCTGATGCACGTCCTGATCACCGGCGCGGCCGGAGGGATCGGCCGGGCGATCGCCGAGGAGTTCGCCGCAGCCGGCGCCGTCCTCACCCTCGCCGACCGCCACCCGAAGGCCCTGGAGCGCATCGCCGCACACGTCGGTGGCAAAGGCCCCACCGGCCCAGCAGGCACGCTCGCCGTCGACCTGACCGGCCCCCGGGCCCCGGAGGACCTCGTCCAGCGGGCCTGGGCGGCGCGGGGGCCGGTCGACGTCCTGGTCAACGCGGCCGGGGTCTATCCCTCCCTCGACATGGCCGAAGTCTCGGCCGCGGAGTGGGACCGGCTCTTCGCCGTCAATCTGCGCGCCCCGGTCCTGGCCACCGCCGCGTTCGCCCGGCTGGCCCGCGAGCACGGCCGGGGCGGCGCGGTGGTCAACATCTCCTCGGGCTCGGCGCTGCGGGCCCGTCCCGGCGGCGGCCCCTACGCCAGCTCCAAGGCCGCGCTGGAGATGGCCACCCGGGCCGCCGCCCTCGAACTGGGCGCGCACGGTATCCGCGTCAACGCCGTCAGCCCCGGATTCGTCCCGGTCGACAGCTCCTGCAACCCGGTCTCCGAGGAGTACGCCGCCGCGATTGGCGCCAACCCGCTCGGCCGGGCGGGCACCCCTCAGGACATCGCCCGCGCGGTCCACTGGATCGCCGGCCCGGACGCCTCCTGGATCACCGGCGAAACCCTGCGCGTCGACGGAGGATCCTCCACCGGCGCCCTCCACCTGCCCCGGATCTGGCCACCGCAGGGCACGGACGCCTCCGATGGCAGCCCGCACTCCCCCACCACCGCACCACCGGCCCAGGCCACGAAAGGAAACCCCGCATGAGCAGCGGCAGTTACACGGTCGTCGGAGCCGGAGCCATCGGCGGCACCCTGGCCTTCGCCCTGGCCCGCGCGGGCCATCGCGTCCAGCTCATCGATACCGACCTCGCGCACGTGGCGGCGATCCGCGACCGGGGGCTCACCGTCGCCCGGGGTGAGGACCGCGAGAACGTACAGGTGGAAGCGGCGACACCCGACGCGTTCGACGGCACCGTCCACCACGTACTGCTCGCCGTCAAAGCACAGGCCACCGGTGCCGCTCTCGACTGGATCGCCCCCCGGCTGGCCCCGGACGGCTGGGTCGTCTCGTTCCAGAACGGCTTCAACGAGGAGCTGATAGCGGACCGGATCGGACCGCGACGCACCGTCGCCGCCTTTGTCAACATCTTCGCCGACGTCATCGAACCCGGGGTGATCCTCGACGGCGGCGCCGGAGCCCTGGTGGTCGGTGAGCGTCACAGCGCCCCCGTCTCCGACCGGGTCCGTGCGCTCGTCACCGACCTGCAGTGCTGGGGGCCGGCGGTGGCCAGCGACAACGTCGAGGGATACCTGTGGGCCAAGGCGGGGTTCGGCGCAATGCTGGCCGCCACGGCCCTGGCCGACGCACCCATGGCCGAACTGATCCACCGCCACCCACCCACCATGCACGCGGTGGCCGCCGAGGTCTTCGACGTGGCTCGGGCCCAGGGGGTGAAGCTGGAGGCGTTCGACGCCTTCGAGCCCGACGCGTTCCGGCGGGGTGCCGAACCCTCCGTGCGCCGTGCCGCCACCAGGCGTCTCACCGCCTGGCTCGCCACGCAAGCCAAGGACCGCAGCGGCATCTGGCGTGACCTGGCAGTACGCCGTCGTCCGGTCGAGGTGACCACGCACTACGCAGAGGTCTTCACGCAAGCCGAGCGCCACGCCGTGGGCACACCGGTGCTGCGAGCCGTCATCGACGGACTGCGCGAACTGGAACACGACCCGGACCTGATGGCGGAGACCCGGCTCGACGCACTCGACCGCCTGGCAGGCACACCGCCGACCCAGCTGCCCGAGGGATCTGCCGGATCTGCCGGGGCAGAGGGCTCGCACGGTGGCTGCGCCCGCCCCGACCCGCAGACAGCGGCCGCCGTCGCGACGTGGCTGGACTCGCACCGGGAGGACATGGTCGACGACCTGGCCGCCTACACCTCCCAAGGCAGTGCCAGTGACGACCGGCAGGCGCTCGACGCCTGTCTGACGTGGGTGCGCGGCTGGCTCGACGACACCCTGGGCGCCCCGGAGACCGAAGAGATACTGGAACGCGAGCGGACGGGCGACATCCTGATCCGCCGCTACCCGGGCACCGGGAGCCGGCCGGTTCTCCTGCTGGGCCACTACGACACGGTCTGGCCCACCGGCACCCTGGACGACTGGCCGTTCAGGCGCGAGGGCGACCGGATCACCGGCCCCGGCGTCTTCGACATGAAGGCAGGACTCGTCCAAGCCGTATGGGGCCTGCGAGCGCTGGACGCGCTCGGTCTGCCCCGCCCAACCTGCACGCTCATGCTCAACGGCGACGAAGAGACCGGCAGCCTCACCTCCAGCGAGGCCATCGTCGCGGAGGCCCGGCGCAGCCGCGCCGCCCTCGTCTTCGAAGCCGCGGCCGACGGCGCCGTCAAGACGGCACGAAAGGGAGTCGGCCTGTTCACCCTCACCGTCACCGGCCAGGAGGCGCACGCCGGCCTCGACCCGGAAGCCGGAGCCAGCGCGGTCGAAGAAATGGCCCATCAGATTCTTCAACTGACCTGCCTGCGCGACCCGGAGGCCGGCACCTCACTCAACGTCGGCGTCATCGAGGGCGGCACCCGCAGCAACGTAACGGCCGGAAAGGCCACCGCCCGCCTGGACATCCGGGTAGCCACCAGCGCTGAACAGGACCGGATCGGCGTGGCTCTGGCCGCACTGCGGCCGGTGAATGCACGCACGTCCATCGAGGTGACCGGTGGATGGAACCGACCCGTCTTCGAACGCACTGAAGGAGTCGCGGAGCTGGCGACGGTGGCACGCACCTGTGCGGCGTCGCTCGGCTGGGACCTGCGCGAGGCCGCGGTCGGCGGTGCCAGCGACGGGAACTTCGTCGTGGCGGCCGGTATCCCCGTGCTGGACGGCATCGGCGCGGTCGGCTCCGGAGCACATGCCCGGTCCGAGAACACCTCGATCACCGGCATGGTGGAGCGCGCAGCACTCACAGCACTGGTACTCACCGCCCTGCCCGAGGGCTGAACAGGCGTGTGACCGGGCCGGACCGGTCCCCGGCAGCCGTGCCCGCGTGCGCCTGTCGGTCGCACGAGACGCAGTGGAACTTCTCCTGGGTGGACCGGTTCTCCGTTGCGACGTGCCCGCATTCGGGGCAGGTCCGGGAGGTGTTGCGGGGGTCCACGGCGATCACTTCCCGTCCGGCGCTTTCAGCCTTGGCGTGCAGGATCGTCAGGAACACCGCCCACCCGGCATCGTTGATCGAGTGGTTGAGTCCGGCCTTCGCGGCGCCCCGTTGGGCAGGAAGCTGCCTGGCTGGGCGGGGTCGGGCTTCGGGGCCGGGGCCGGGGCCTTGACCATGTTGCGGATCTTGAGGTCTTCGTGCGCGAACGCCCGATGTGATTACCGCACTCGTCGCCGAGGTTGGCCCGTTGTGGCATGAACGACACCAGGCCGTCCTGACCGCGCGGCCCAGGCGGCGAGCCGTGGGCGCCGGGGCAAAGTACAAACTGGTTCTCGTCGACCGCCTGTTGGCGACCCTCGTCCACCTCCACCACGGCGCAACCCCCGATGTTCAGGCCTGCTGGTTCGGCGTCGACCGCTCCACCATCACGCGCGCAAACAGCGAAGTACGCCCCCTGCTGGCCCAGCGGGGCTGCACCGTCACCCCTGATATCCGACTTGGCTCGCTCGCCGAGGTCATCGAACCTCTCGGAGCGAACGGCCCGACTGGGATCATTGACGGCACCGAGATCCGGGGCCGACGCCCCGCCACCGGGCGCAAGGACCGGGAGAAGTTCATCTCCGGCAAGAACAAGCAGAACGCCGTCAAATACATGGTCGTCACAGACGCCGAGGGGCGACTGCCGTTCTGCAGCCCGGCCGAGCCCGCCAGTTGCGCGGACATCACGCATGCCCGGAAGTTGGGCTTGGTCAAGCTACTGGCAGAGGGGCCTGCCGTGGAGATCCTGGCCGATGCCGGCTACCAGGGATTCGGCGCCCAGACGGGCGGGCGCGTGGTGACACCGCCGCACCGAAAATTCAAGAAGAACCCGCCCGAGTGGTACGAGGAAATGCACGAACGCCAGCGCAAGGCCCGCTCCTCACGCCGCATTCGCGTCCAGCACGGCATCGGGCGGCACCTCAAGAACTGGCGGGCCCTCGCCCACCACCACGGCCGCCGCGAGCACATGAGTGACATCATCCAAGCCGTCGCCGGACTGCTCTCCCACCAGCAGACCGCCACCATCGCCAGCAGTGTGCGAATGTGAACACGAGGGCCAAACCTCGGCACTCGACGCGCCACCGCCAAACCATGCACGAACTCGTTAGCGGGCCGCATCGGCTCCCGCCTGCCCCGTCCCCCGTCACCCCCGCCACCCCGAACGGGTGGCGTACCCGCGAGAAAATGCCGTCTTCGTACCTGCACGCAGGAATGAGGTTCTTGCGCGCGGGCATGAGGTGCTTGCGAGTCAGATTGCCGGGCACGGTCGTGCCAGTCACAACGACGATGAGCGCATGCGTCGAAGGAGGAACTGTCTATGACACAGGGCGAACCGACCACCAAGAATCCAGACAAAGGCTATGTAGCGCTTCTTGGCTGGAGCCTCAATGCGGTGGAAGCCCTCGATCGGTTCGACCGGCGATACGTCGTCGTGGCTCCCGAATGGGCCGAAGAGTACTGCGCCGAACACGACATCCCCTATTTGCAGTGGAATTTCGAACGGCTCAACGACCGCTCCATGAAGATTGCCGAGACTCTTCAGAACGAAGGTGTCGACGTCGCGATCCCGCTGTACGAGGAAACAGTTGAATGGGCAGGGGCAATCAACTCCGTTCTGCTGGGCAACCCGCGTTTGTACGGTCAGGCCATGCTGCTGCGGGACAAGGCGCTGATGAAACGCCGCGCGCAACTCGGCGGCATCCGGGTCGGCATATTCGAGGAAGCCCACGACCGGGACGACGTGACCCGCTTCCTCAAGCGCGTCAATCAGACCCTACTCAAGCTGGACGGTGACCCGAACGACCCGATCCATCTCAAGGCATTCGACAAGGCAGGATGCCTGGGGCACCGTGTCATCCGCACCCCTGACGAGGTCGACACGATTCCGGAAGAGGAATTCCCGGTTCTCATGGAATCCCACCTCGACGGCTGGGAGTTCGCGGTCGAAGCCTGGATACACAACGGGAAGATCAAGTTCCTGAATATCTCCGAATACGTCACGCTGGGGTATTCGGTATTCGTGCCCGCAACTCCACAACTGGAACAGTACCGACCACAGATCACGGCGCAGATCGAGAAGCTCATCAAGACGTTTGACATCGAGTTCGGATTCGTGCACCCAGAGTATTTTGTCACCAGTGACGGCGAGATGTACTTCGGCGAGGTCGCCTACCGGCCGCCGGGCTTCAAGGTGTTCGAGCTGCTGGAGCGGGCATACGGGTTCAACGCATACCACGGGCTGGTGCTGGCCTTCGACCCGAAGACGACCGAGGAGGAGGTCGACGCTTTCTTCCCACGCGAGGTCGTCGACGCGTCGGGGGTCGCCGGCTGCTTCGGTGTCTATCCGCGCCGCCGCGTCGTCAGCGACCTGGTGATCCCGGAAGAGACCGAGGACGACGACTACTACGAGTCGCACGACCTCTCGACGCCGCTCGAGGAGACTGTCACCAAGAGGACCGCGTTCGGCACCCACTGGGGCCTGCTGTACTTCTTCGGTGATGACCCCTACCGGATGCGCGACCTGTTGAAGAAGCAGGAAGAGCTCGACTTCTACGTCTGACGACCCCGTGGACGCAGGAGACCAACCCAAGGGAAACCCTTTGAAACCGACCGACGATGTCAGCTGTGAGGCCACGACACTGGACAAGCGCGTGTCCTCACTCGACGACGCCATCCAGGCCATGGCCGAAACCCGCGACTTCGGCAAACACACGAAGCTGCGGCGAGTCCTGGAAGCACTGCGGCGGGTGCTCATGCAGCCGGACGGCATCGCGGCGGTCCAAGCCAGAGCGCAGGCCCTTGAGGAAGCCGGGCTTTTCCAGGAGACCGACTGGGCGTCACCGGAGATCCTTATCCCGTCGCTGGCCGGCCCGGGCCTGCACAGCGCAGACGCGGACACCGTCGTCATAGAGGCGACCAGCGAGCTGCGGATGCTCGCCGTCGCCCGCGGCGACTTCGCGCACCCGACGTTGCCTGCCGAAGACGCCCGCCAGTTCCTGTCCCAGGTACTGGCAACCAACCTGGAGCTGCTGTTCACTCCGCCCACCGAGGCGGAGCGAACCCAGCAGGGCCGGACCGCACAGCTCATCCGGGACCTGTTCCGCCACCTCGCCGACGAGATCGGTTACGACAGCGTCCTGGACAACCTGGTCGACGAGATCTGGCGGATCCTGCGCCAGCGTCCGATCCAGGTCGAGGCAGTACAGTCCCTGATCACCCGGATCGCGATCTACCGCAACGACCCGGACATCGCACTTGGCGTGTCCTCGGGGCAGGGCATCGACCGGCTCATCACGAGCCTTTTCGGGACCACCGAAGCGTGCCGGGAGGACCCGGGCATCGCCGTATTCCGGTCCCGGCTCGAGGCGATGGACGCCGGCGGCCTGCAGTACGAGGCGACAGGGTTCGCGCGGGCGATGCACGACACGGGCCTGGTGTCGCCCTACCACGCGGAACTGCTCCGGTTCCTCCTGCGCGAGGGCGACTACCTCCTCGGGGAGGCGCTCGGCCTGTCCGACACCGGCCGGAACTGCCTGCTGCGCTACAGCCAACTCGTGCACCGGCTGATCGAAATGGCCATACACCCGCAAACCGCGCAAAGCCTCTACGGGCTGGCACTGCTGCTCGACCGCGGCATCCTCTACGAGCCGCCGGTGGTGCCCGCGCTGTGGCGCCAGTTGGCGCTCGATCTCGCCCCGGTCGCGCAGGAGCGGTTGACGACCGTTTTCGGCGAGGCGCCGGGGCCGCAGGCGCGGCTGGTCGCGGGAGTGCTCTCGATGCTGGGCCAGCCGCTCGGCGTCGGCCAGGGCGACAACCCCACCTGCCAGTCAGCCCGCGCGCTGTCGATGTGGGCCTACAACGACCCGGACTACCTGCTGCAAGTAGTGGCCTGGGCGGCCCGCGACGACGAGATCCTCATGCACTTCGAGGGCCAGCCAATCTCATCGAAGGACAGCGCGACCGGAGTCGCGACCACGCTGCCGATGGACCTAGACCCCGTGTCACTGCTCGTGGTGCCCCACTTGGACCGGATCTACGCCGAGATGGGGCGGCGCTGCGCCGCACGGCCAGGAGACCCGCACCGCTGGGTCAACCCGGAGTTTCACGGCTGGTGGACGGCCCGTGGGTTCCACATCAACGTCGACGTCGCGACCGGAAACCTGATCGACCTGGACGAGTTCCTGCGGCAGTTCCACGCCAGCTACCACCCCTCCTACAACGGCGAGCAGCCGCTGATCCATCCACAGCCGGCCGGCATCGCCGTCACCGACAGCGCGGGCCGCTACGTCGGCTGGCACGCGATCACGATCCTGCGGGCCGCGCCGGACCCACAGGACATCATGCGGGTGTATTTCTTCAACCCGAACAACGACAGCGGCCAGGACTGGGGCGACGGCGTCATCGTCTCCACCGCGGGCAACGGCGAGCGGTTCGGCGAGGCCTCACTACCGTTCGACCAGTTCGCCTCGCGGCTCTATATCTTCCACGCCGACCCGCTCGAACACGGCGAACCAGAGCGGGTGCCCGCGGTGGACGTCGCGCGGATCATCAACTACATCGAGCGCAGTTGGGGCACCGACCGGCTACCCGCAGGGTCACTGCAAGCCGTCGCGAGGCCCACGAGCCTGTGAGCCCAGCACCCCAGATGCAGACCCTTAGCCTCGCGCTTTCGTGAAGCAGCTGTCCGGTAGGTGATCGGCAAGCAGAAATTGCCTCTGACCAGCGAGAATGAGGATTGCTGAAGTCCTTGTTCCCGCCCCTGTCGGAGGCACTTTCCAGGTGAAGCAGCCTATTGGGTCCTATCCCCATGTCCGGGTCCGGGATAACGGCCGGGTCGTGGTCTCGCGGGCCGGTTCGGTCCTGCTGATCGAAACGGTCCGCAAGACCGGCCTTGACCAGGCCGTATCCGCAGCACTTGCCCCCTGGCGGAAACCGCGGGCCGTCCATGATCCAGGCAAGATACTCGTGGATCTTGCGTTGACGGTCGCGCTCGGCAGGGACTGCCTCGCCGACATCGCGATGCTGCGGGCCGAGCCGGTCGTGTTCGGACCGGTCGCCTCCGAGCCGGCGGTCTCCCGCCTGGTCGGCACCCTCGCCGACGCGGGCGAAAGGGCACTGACCGCGCTCCGCAACGCGCGATCAAAAGTGCGCCAACGCTCCTGGACATTGGCCGGCGATCGGGCACCGGACAGCGGTGGGGAGGTGACCGTGGACCTGGACGGAGTCCTGGTGGTCTCTCACTCGGACAAGCAGGACGCCGCCCCAACCTGGAAGAAGACCTACGGCCACCACCCGCTCATGGGGTTCGTCGACCACGGACCGGGCGGAAGCGGCGAACCCGTCGCCGCACTCCTGCCCCCGGGAACGCGGGCTCGAACACCGCCGCCGACCAGTTGCGCCCGCCGCTTGGAGCCTCCCTCCACGTTCCGGACACACCAAGCGTCAAGTGTTCGGCCGCTCCGGTTTCCCTTGAGCGAGGCCCCCGCCACTACGAGACGGCCCTGTTCTCCCGAACCGGCCGCGCTCTGGTGCCCCTGGCCGCGAAGTGGAAACCAGTAGGGTGCGTGGGGTGAACACTTCCTCCGTGCTACCGCGTTCGTTCCGGCTGCTCGTGACGGGCGGAGGCACTGGCGGACACACCTACCCGGCCCTGACAGCGATCCGTACGCTGCAAGGCCGCCTCGCAGACGCGGGCAGCACGCTGGATGTCCTGTGGATCGGCACGGCGGACGGTCTCGAAGCGCGTGTCGCCCCGGCAGAGGGCATCGAGTTCAAGACGGTGTCCACGGGGAAGATCCGCCGCTCTTCGAATCCGCTCAAGATGCTGTCCGCCGCGAACGTGCGGGACATGGCGCGGGTGCCGCTCGGCGTGGCTCAGGCCCGGTCGATCGTGTCAGCCTTCCATCCGGACGTGGTCCTGGCGACGGGCGGATACGTCGCAGTCCCGGCTGGGCTGGCCGCACGGCTGTGCCGGCGCCCGCTGGTCCTGCACGAGCAGACGGTCCGGCTCGGCCTGGCCAACCGGAAGCTCGCGAGTTCCGCGACGCGAATCGCGGTCTCCTCGGAGTCGTCGCTGCCGCTGCTGCCGGACTCGGTGCGCGGCGCCGCGGTGGTGACGGGTAACCCGATCCGGCCCGAGGTGCTGGCGGGGCACGCGGACAAGGCCCTCCAGGCACTGGAGTTGCAGGAGTTCGACCGGCGGCTGCCGACGGTGTATGTCACCGGTGGCGCGCAGGGCTCCCAGCAGATCAACGAGCTGGTGAAGGCGGTGCTGCCGTGGCTGCTGGGGCACGCGAACGTGATCCATCAGTGCGGGCCCGCCAACGTGGAGGAGCTGCGGCGGGACGCGGCTGTCCTGTCTCCGGAGCTGGCGGGCCGGTACCACCTCACTGGGTTCGTGGGCCCGGAACTCCCCGATGTCCTGGCTCTGGCCGACGTCGTGATCTCACGGAGCGGGGCGGGCACACTCGCCGAACTCACCGCGTTGGGAAAGCCGGCCGTGTTCATCCCGCTGGCGTCCTCGGCCGGGAACGAGCAGGCGCACAACGCCCGCCACCTTGAGGAGGCGCGGGCGGCAGTGGCCCTGCTCGGTGAGCCGACCGGTGCGAACCTGCGGGACGCGGTGGGCCCGCTCCTCACCGACCCGGCACGGCGTGAGGCAATGGCGGAGCGGGCGCGGGCGCACGGGAGGCCGGATGCGGCGGACAGGCTCGTGGACGTGATCCTGTCCGCCGCATCCGGCTGACCGGGGCGGGGTGTTACGCCAGGCGGCCGCAGGCGCAGCGCCGTGCCTGTCTCGATCAGCGCGGCGCACACCGTCAGGATGTTCACCGCTCAGCCCTCGCTGTCTCGACGGCCTGGCCGAGGGCGGACACCACGTGGTGGATGTCGTCTTCGGTCAGGTGCTGGTGGAAGGGCAGGCTCAGGAGTTCCTGCCCAGCCTTCTCAGTGACGGGCAGTGGCCGCCGCCAGGGCGCGAACGCGGGCTGCAGTTGGTTGGGCGGGTAGTGGACCCCGACGCCGACCTCCCGGGATCGCATCTCCGTAAACATCTGGTCGCGTTGAGGGACGCGGACCTGGCACAGGTGCGGTACAGCCGGCTGTGGGCCGACGTCCACGAGCGTCACGCCCTCCAGCGGGCCCAGGGCGTCCGGTAGGTGCACCACAGGCCTCGCCGGGTCTCCACGGTCGTGTCGAAGTGGTCGAGCTGGGCCAGGCCGATGGCTGCGTTGATCCCGGAGAGCTGGTAGCGCAGCCAACTGCCACCAACTCCGCGTCCCGCTGGCTCTTCCCGGGTCGCCGGTCGGGGCAGCCGGCCCGCCCCGACCACCTGTCCGCGCTCTTGAACCAAGCCGGGGTCCCGACTGCGGCCGCCCGCGGCGCCGCCATGCGGCAGCAACTCCTCGAATTTCCCGCACCCGTCGTCGCGGACGCTCTCGGCTACCACGACAAGACCACCAGCCGCCTCCGCAATGAGATCGGCGGGACATGGAGCCGATACACCCCAGGAGATCATGCAAAGTCACCAACAGGCTGGATTCCACGGGGAACCAGCGAAGTTGGGAGCCCTCCAGTTCCGAGAGCCTGAGAGCGCGTGAGTGCCCCACTTCGGGGCCTTGGGACGACTACCCCTGGCAGAAGAATTCCCGCACGTCGGCAGCAACAGTCGTCAGCTCTTCGCCGGCCTCAATCATGGTCGTCACAGTGCACTCCCAGCCGTTGGAGAAGACGTCCGCTCGCAGGGTCCAGCTCAGACACACGTGACCGCCTGAACCGAACGTCGCTGTCACGACCAGCTCGTTGTTGACCCAAGACCGCTCGCCCTCCCAACCGGGGAAGCCGCGCGCAAGACCGTCGAGAAACTCGGTCAGGTATCCCGCACCGTCCCAGGCAGACACCGTCACGGACTCGACCCGTGCGTGCAGGCCGTCATCGACGGCCTCCACGGCGAATACCACCTCGAACTCATCAGTCCGCGACCAGTCGGACAACCGGATAGAGGGGGCTTGTGACCCCGCTCCCCGAACGACGAGCTCGACCTGCCCAGGAACCACCTCGATCAGACTCACCCACTGAGGATAAGGACGCCAACACGGCGGCGTGGCCCCTGACTCACAAAGGCCCAAGCTGTGCCTGAGGGTATGAGTTCCGCCGACGCACCCGAGTCCTGGGTTCGCCCAGAACAAGCGGCCCCGACCCGGCGAAGGCACGAAACGGCATCATCTGTTTCAGAGCAGGGGCCACAACGGCGAGGAACGCCTAGCGTCAGCAGCCGCCGTGCTCCTGATCCGCGTCAACGCTATATGGCGCCACACCCATGGAGTAGGACATGAACCAGGGCGAAGCGAGCGATGCGGGGAAGTACGAGGAGTTCATCCTGGATATCGGGCTGAGCTGGATGGCGTCGAAGTCCGAGTACCCGGTGTGGCTTTCCGAGGAGGACTTCAACCGGTTTGTCCCCAAGAGTGGGCCGGTGGACGTGCAACTCGGCATCGTGGACGAATCCATTACCGAGTTCGAACGCACTGCTGGCATGCAGATCGGCGAGGACGTACGGAGGCTGCTGGACTCGTCATTGCCGGATGAGGTGATCCGCACTGTGTGGCTCGGCGTCACGAAGTCGTACTTCGATCCCGCGAAGCATGGGATGACCGGGCGGGGCTGGATGCGCCGGATCGAATTGGTGTGGACGACCAGTGCGCGCCGGCTGGACGCGGCGTTCGTCCCGCCGCCACCGCATCCGGTGACTGATGCCGGTCTGCGGAGCGCTGTTCTGGACCAGATCCGTCCTGTCGCGGATGAGCTGGAGCAGGCGGCCGCGAAGCACTCTGTGCCGGGTGTGGTGCCTGCGCTGCAACAGGTCGTCGGCGAAGCCTGTGCGGACCTCGGATACCGGTTGTTCCTGAGGGTTATGAAGGCGTACTCCGTGGAGGTCAGCGAAGAACGCTGCGAGATGTTCCTCGCTCTTGGTGAACGTTTCGGGTACCCGGAATTCCTCGTCGCCGACAATCTCAACGTCAGAGTCGACTGAGCTCGACAACAGGCCCTGCTGAAGCTGATTTGTGCACAATCCGGCTTCGGCGGGGCCTGTTCAGCTCGAACTCTTCCACCCCTGACGACTCGTCCAGCACCTGCACCGGCAGCCAGTCCAGATCCGCACCATTCCTCGTCCCGCTCCCCCTCGTCGACAGAACAGGACGCTGCGAGCCCCACTCCCCCATTGCGACCCCTGTGGACAACCGCCGCGCTCCGGGATCAGCCGGCGCTTCCGGGTGATCGGTGTCCGAGGCGGCGCAGGTCGGCGGAGCAGCCGCCCGCGGGGTGCAGATCCGCCCAGGCGCCGAGTTGGGCGCCGGCGGTTCCGTCGCTGAGCACCCGTGAGGTGGGCCCGGTGGTGGTCTGAATGGCTGTGGTGGTGTGGCCGAGGAGGTCGAAGGCTGCTTGCAGGCCCGTGGTCGCGGCGGGTGGCGTCTACGGCGTCCAGGTCCCAGACCATGTCGCCGACCTGGTGCGGCGGGGCCGCGTGCTTCGACCGTGCCGCGAGTCGGGAGCAGCCCGGAGTGGAAGATCGTGTGGGCACAGGTCTCGCGGGAGGCCGTGCGCACCGGGCTGAAGCCGCGCAGCGACGTGGAGCTGCTGCCCGTCCTGCTGGATCTGCTGGCAGCGAAGACATCGGTGGCCGGCCGGCCCACCCAGATGAGCCGTCAGCAGAGAACCGATCGTGCGCGCGAGTTGGCGCGGGCACTAGCGGGCACGATAGGCCGTCCCCGGACTGGCTGGTGGGCCTGCCACGGCAGGATGCGGCAGCGGCCCGACAGCAGATGGCCGCAGTTGCGAACCGGAGCGGCGCCGACGGCGGGAAGCGCCACGACATCTGAGACCGCCCCGTGGCGGGCCGCCATATCCCGCCGCACCCCGTCCGGACTGCGTACCCGCAGATCCGGGCGGGGTGCGGGGGTGGCAGCGGGAGCTCTGCTCAACCCCACTGCGCCCAGGCGTCATCACCACTTCGAGAACGCGACACACCCCCGTTCACGTCAGGCGCCTTCACTCACCGACCGTGCCCATCTCCGCCATGAAGTCCACCGGATTGCTGTCGAAGCCGCGGAGCATCTCGCGCAGCCCCCAGCCCGCGGAGCCGTCCCGGGTGAACTCCGCGACCGTCGCGGCAGTGGACCCCGCAAGCTGCCCGAAGTCGTCCGCGAGGAGTTCCCGGTACCGCTCGACGACGACCACACCGGGGTTCGCGATCTCGCCAAAGGTGAGAGGCCCGGCGTTCTGGTGAATCGCCACCCCCACCACCACCCGGCCGTAGTCGGACGGTATCCGGTCGAACTCCAGGACCATCACTTCATCGAAGCCGAGGCCCTGGCCGGACTCGCTGTGCCGGCCCATGGTGATCGTGCCGTCCGGGGAACGGCTCTCGGTGTGAACGACGTACACCGGCCGCCCCCACGGGTCGTCGGCGGAGTAGACCGCGCCGATGATGTCCAGATCGTGCGATGCCTCCCCCAACGGGCTCGGATCCCACCGGAGCCTTACCTCGACCTTGCCCAGTTCGCCGTTCACGCCGTCTTCCCCCTTGTCGCGTCGCCGCGGGAGAACCCCCGCGTGATCAAGTATGGCCGCTGACACTGCTCTTGATGCAAGGCCGGCGCAGGATGGCCGAGGCTCCGGGCCCCAGCGGTGCTCCCGGGGCTACCGGAGCGGGCGTTCCGTGGGACTTCTGTACGTGAAGAGCCCGGCCGCCCTTCAGGGCGAGGAAGGGCGGCCGGGCGGTCTGTGGGCGGTCCCCCGCCACACCGCGGCGGACATCGGGGCCCTCTCGCTCCCGCAGACCGCACCGGCCTCACCCGGATCGCCCGCAGCGGTTCCGGAGCGAATACGAATACTGCACACGGCGCCACGCGATGCGGTGGCCCTGGCGACTCCCGGCCTGGACTACGTTCAGCAGGCGAAGTCCACTGCCGACCCGACCTATTACCCCAAGGCCGAAGGCGTCCTCAAACGCTCACTGGCGAGCCAGAAGAAGGACAACTTCACCGCCATGGACGGGATGGCCGCACTCGAATCCGGCCGCCACCGGTTCACGGATGCCCTGGGCTGGGCCAAGCAAGCCGTCACCGTCAACCCGTACAGCTCCCCGCTGTACGGGATGCTCGCCGACGCCTACACCCAGCTCGGCCGCTACTGGGAAGCCGCCGACGCGACCCAGCGGATGGTCGACCTCAAGCCCGCAGCGCCCTCCCTCTACCGTGCGTCGTACGTCGCCGAACTTCGGGGCGACGTCGCGACCGCCAGGATCGACACGCGACGGGCCCTGAACGACTCCGCGGGGCCCGGAGGACCAGGCCTTCGCCGACTACTACCTCGGCGAACTCGCCTTCAACAACGCAGACCCCGCCACCGAGCTGAAGGAAGCCGCCGAGGCGGGTCTGCGGGTCGCGCCCTCCTACACCTCCCTGTCCAGGCGAAAGCAGGGGCCGAGGCCGCGCTCGGCAGGACCGGTGCGGCCATCGCCGACCTCAACCGGAACCGTGCAGCGCGTCCTTCAACCCGAGTACATCCTCCAACTCGGTCAGCTCTACCAGTCCCTGGGACGCACCAAGCAGGCCGACTTCGCCGGCTGCTGATGCGTCCCGGTCCAGTCGCGCTTGACGAATTTCGTCCAGTCCGTCGCGCTGGGGCCGGTGAGGGCGGTGCACGAGGAGCGCAAGGAATGGGCTGGCCTCGTTTTGCACCGGCAAGGCAAGATCGGCCGTGTGATACGCCATCCCCAAGACGATGCCGAGTTGCTGGCCCTGGTGCGCCACTATGTCACGCCCGAGCGGCGCTACCTGAAGCTCGGCGGCAGCTTGCTGCGCATGCAAAGTCCTGAGTACGACCGATTCATGCGAGATCTCCGTGAGGACGCGGGACTCATCACCTCAGATGAGATCGCCAAGCTTCTTGAGGGCGGCTGGCGCGAACGAAGAACTGCGGCTTGGCTCGTAGCTGTCTCCCGCCGGACCGAGTTCCGTGAGCGCCTCGGGGAACTCCTGCTGGCCAGCGAGGTCTGCTGTGCTGGGCTGGCCTATTGCGTGGCCTTGGCCAGTTCCGGAACGTCGGGCGACGCCGATCTGCTCGCCACCTACCTTGATCGCTACCTCCGTCGCCCTGACCTCGGATACGACCAAACCGTAGTCATGGGCGCTCTCCAGTTCATCGACCTGAACCTTGGAGGTGGTCAAGCCGACCACTTCCGGGAACCGGGTGGCCTGTGGCAGCAGTGGCTCCAGGATGCGCCTCACATGCAGGGCGACTCGGACCCCACCCCCTTCTACTTGAGTCTTATTCGCCGGCTTTGCGCGTTCGTCGACGAATGCGCCGAGGCGCTATGACCGCCCCATTTCGTGGTGGCTCTCTCGACCATGGCCGCCGCCCGGGTAGCCACCGACCTCCCCAGGCCCTGGAAGAAGCCGACCGAGCCGAACAAACTGACACCCACCCCCGTCCGCAGAGGGTTCAGGAACCTACACGCGAAGACCGGCGCACCGAAACCGACCCGCTCCGGACCAGGCAGGCCGCCCAGCTCGAAGAACCGCCTCCCGGCCCTCCGCCACAACGTGGGCAGAGTCCTCGCCACCGACGAGGCGTTCAACCGCCCTGCCCGCCATAAAGTCGGCACGAAACCGCGTCGAACTGCTCAGGCGTCCGATCGGTCGCCCCACACTGCTCGGGCAAAATCTGCCGCATAAGGGCTGATCACTCCCTCATCGTCGCCAGCCGCCGCATACTCCAGCAACTCCGCGAGCGGACCGCGCAGTTCAATGTCAGCCCGGGGGCCCTGCCGCAACGACTCGACATCGCGGTGGAGGAGCTCAGCCAATACCTATTCGGACTCGATGCGATGCGTCATGCCCCCGGAGTTCCAGTCTCCCAGACTGAGCGCGAGCCTTAAATGACTTCCCAATCAGGAAATCAAGCGGCCGCCGTGAATGGTGGTGCGGCTTGATAGCACGCTCCGTCGCGGGTCATGGCCCACAGAACATTGGCTCTGCGGCGGGCGAGCGAGAGCACGGCCTGCTTGTGTCATTTCCCTTCGGCGCGCTTGCGTTCGTAGTACGTCCGCGATGCGGGCACGAGATCGCAGGCTGGCCATGGACGAGAGGCAGAAGGCCCGCAGGAGGCCGCGGTGATAGCGGCTTGGTCGTCACAACCGGCGACAGGCCGGCGAATGCCGCCAGCCGGTCGGGAGTGCCGATGGCTTCCATATCTCCGCCGGTGGCAGCGAAGAAGGTGGCTCCGAGCATGGCGCCCCATACCAGGCAGACTACGGATCACCGGCCCTTGCACCACTGCAAGGCCGTCCATCGATGTGTCCGACGGCCCCCCTGGACGCGCAATCGCCGGTACCGGTGCCTCTGCCTCGTCCTGCGCTCGTACGCGCCGCGACGAGGCAGCTGCAGAGGCAGAGTCAGAAGGGTGACAGAAGGGTTCCTCGACGAGTGCGGTGATCAGCGGGCCACCGGGGCGGACGCGCGTGCCGGGCCGACTGCCCGCCCGGCACGCGCTACCGGCTCAGGAACAGCTGCAGTTGCAGCAGTTCGGCGGCGGAGCGCAGCAGAAGGACGCACTCGCTTCCGTCATGCCGTGACCCGCCGTCAGCGACTGGCTGTGCTCGTCCCCGGCCAGCGAGCCCAGGTCGAGGTCCAGTGCGAGGTCGGCGACCGCGGCAGCGAGCGACGGTGAACCGTTGCTGTTCTCGTTCATCAAAGCCCTCCTTTCGAACTAATGGAGCATCAACAGACATGTTTGGGCGCCCAGTTCGGACACTAGCGTGACAGTTGGGAACTGTGAAGGGGATGGACTAGACCATTCGGCTCCGCTAGTGTCGGCCGCCCAGAGGCCGCGAGCACAGCTTCGTCCGGCGCTTTCACGCCTGTTCACGCCTGCGGAACCGCGTTCCCGCTGAGGAATCCCGATGGAGGTGGTCATGAAGCCGAGGCTGCTTCCCGACACCCGTCTGCTGCCCTCCGACCGGGGCGTGGTGATCAGTGGCCCCCAGCGCACGGCGGCCTTCGCACTGCCGGGAATCCACCCGTGGCTGGAGCGGCTGCGGCCGTTCCTGGACGGTCGCAGCAGCCTGGACCAGCTCACCTCCGACCTCCCGCCACAGGCCGCGCAGCATGTCCGCTCACTGGTGGAACTGCTGGCCCGGGAAGGGTTCGTACGCGATGCCACGGCGGATCTGCCACACGGGCTGAGCGCGCAGGTCCGTGCGCGCCACGCCGCACTGATCGACTTCATCGCGGCGCGCGCGGACTCGCCCGAGCACCGCTTCGAGCGGTATCGCGATTGCGCTCCCCTGGTGGTCGGCACCGGACGGATGGCAAGTGCGCTGGTCCTGGCCCTGCTCGCGTCGGGTGTGGCACATGTGCGCCTGCGGCTGCGCACAGTGGAGGAGGGTTTTGGGGACCCGGCAGATGTGGCACGGCTGCGCGAATGTGTCGCGTTGCTCCAGCAGGAGGGCGGGTGCTTCCGCTACCAGCAGCTGAGCGGAAACCTGTCCGGCCTGCCCGCGGACGCCGGCGTGGTGCTTCTCGGCTCTGACGTGTACGAGAGGGAGCCGGCGGACGAGGCCCGCGCGCTCGCGATACGTGCCGGGGTTCCGTACGGACAGGCGGTGGGGCGGGGCGCGCACATCGTGATCAGCACAGTGGGTGACCCCGGCGCCGCGCCAGAGCCACCGGCCTCCTGCGTACCGCCCGGCAGTGGGCGCGATGACCCCGCGGCGGGCGCCGCGCGTGCGGGGGATCCGGCTCGCGTGCGTGAGCCGAGTCCGTACCTCGGTGGCCCGGTCGCGGCCCTCGCCGCCAACCAGCTCTGCCTGCACCTGCTGCACCGGACGGCCGGTCTGGACAACTCCGGCGGGGGCACAGCACCGTCACCGGTGACCGATGCCGAGGTGCTGGACCTGACCACCGGCCGCTTTCTCGGCGCGGAGCCGGGATGACCGACGGGACACCTCGCAGCCTCGCAGGCGAGAACCCGTTTCCCCTGGCGCTCTGGGCGGAGGCGGTCTACTCCCGCAGGGCCATCCCGGCCACCCTCGCCACGGGATCCCCTGCGCCGGGAACGGGCAGCGCGGAGCCCGGCCTCCTCCCCCACGGGCCGCGCCTTCCACTGGCGCCGCCACCGCTCCATCTGGCGCCCGCCCCCGGCTCCCCGGCCACCCTCGCCGACCCGGCCGTCCTCTCCGCGCTGCTGCACTACTCCTACGGTCTGCTCCAGCACGACCTGACCCCGGGCGGCTGGCCGCTTCACCGCGCGGTGGCCTCCGCACGGTGCCGCTACCCGAGCGAACTCACCCTGGTCTCCCCCACCGCGGCATTCCGGTTCGACCCTCTCCACCATCAACTGATCATGCAGACCGCATCAGTGACCAGCCGTCAGGCCGCTGACCCCGGGGACTCCCGGTTCGCCGTGATCACCAGCCGGTTCGCCCGGACGGCACGGCTCTACGGCGACTACGCCCCGCGGCTGTGCGCCCAGGAGGCAGGAATGCTGCTGGGCGCGGTGCACCTGGTCGCCGCCGCACTCGGCCTGCGTACCCGGCCAGGACAGGACCAGGAGACACTGCACGGCCTCTGCGCGAACCTGCTGCCCGCCGGGGCGGAACACCCGATGGGCTATCTGGAGATCCTGCAGCCCGTGAAGCATCCGGGCGACCGGTCCTGGCCCCCGCCCGACCTGGCCTCCGTGCTCCGTGCCCGCCACTCCGGCGCCGCGCTGTTCGACCCGGAACCGGTGCTCTCACCGAAAGCACTGCTCACCGATCTCGGCGCCGCCCTCGCCGCGGCGCCGTTCACCGACTTCTCCTGCCACCTGCTGGTACAGCGTGTGACCGGCTTCTCCCCGGGCCACTACGTCCACAGCGACGGCCATCTGCGGCAGGTCAGCGACGGCGACCCGCAAACGTCGCTCGAACAGATCGGACAGACGGAGGGCCGGGTGTCGATGAACTTCCGCTCGACTGCCTGTACCGCCTACATCGCCGTCCGTCGCGGCGCCGCCGTCGCGCGCTACGGCGCCGACGCCTTCCGCAGACTGCACCTGACCGCGGGCGCGGCGGCGCATCTGCTCTGCGTGGCCGCTGCCCGTCAGGGCCTGGGCGCGCGGGTCCACAACGGCTACGACGCCGCCGGTGCGGAACGCCTGCTCGGGCTGGCCCCGGGTGAGGAGACAGTGCTCTTCCAGGTGGCCATCGGCACGGCGCGGCCGGGCGCCGCCTTCCGCGTCCCGGTGGTGTTCTGATGAGCCGGAACACACCGCCCCCGGCCGCGCCCCCCGCCGTCAGCGCCCCCGTGGGCGTACGGATCGCCGGGCTGCCCACCACCGCGCTCGACGCCTCCCGCATCCCTCGCAGCACCGAACTCGCCCTGCACGTCACGTCCTTGGACCAGCGGCTGGCCGACGACGCGGCGCAGCTCTGCGACGCGTTGTACGCCCTGATCGGCACAGCGCCCGCGCGCCCTTTCAAGGCCAGGCTGGTGGGCCTGCGCCGAGCCGTGCACCGGGGCGCCCGCATCAGCCCCCTGCTGGACGCGGCGGCCCCGCCGGAGGTGCTCGGCGGGGCGCTCACCGGGCGTCTCCACGCCCATGCCGCTCTGCGCCGTACCCGGGCCGGGCTCTTCGCGGAACTGGGGAACGTCCTGCCTGCGGAGACCCGGTCGGCGGCAGCGGCCCTTGACGCGCTCTTCCAGGACCCGGCGTTCGCCACCGGTCTCGACTACGCCAGTGCGGATCTGTACGAGGACCTGCTGCGCCGGGAGGCGCGCGACGCGGCCGGACGGCGGCCGCTGGACGGGGCAGCCGTCCGGCTCGCCAAGTACGCGGGGCGCGCGATGGCCAAGCCCAGCCCGTTGACGACCTTCGCCTCCAGCGGCTTCGGCCGGTGGGCGGCGGACGCCGGCTCCGGCGTACGCCTGGAGAGTTCCGTCCGGGCCTCTGTGGCAGAGGCGAGTCTGCTGCCGCTGGCGGGTATCGCCGCCGCTCTCGCCCACGTACCCGAGCTGGACGCGGCCGTCCGACTGCGCGTCAACCCGTCGGCCACACCGGTGGCCTCGCCCGGGGGAGAGCGGTGGCTGTTCACCGTGCCGGGCCCGTCCGGCGAGGTGCGTGCCCTGCCCGCGACCCCGGCGCTGGCCGCGATCCTGGCGGCGGTCTGCGAGGCAGGCAGCCCCGAGCGGCTGCGTGCCCTGCTCCGCGCCCCCGGACCGGGGAGCACCACAACCGCCGACGCCGACGCTGTCGTCGCCCGGCTCGTCCGGACCGGCCTGCTGGAGATCCGCCTAGGCCCGCCCGACCAGGAGCTCGACGCCGCCACGCTCTGCGACTGGCTCGGGAGGCACCTGCCGGAGCCCCACGACGGCCACCGCCTCGCCCCGCTGCTCGCCGACCTGCGTGCCATCCGCGACCGGATCGACGCCGCCAGGACCGCCGGGCCCGGCTTGCACCGGGGCATCGCCGCCGCCCTGCAGCAGCACACCACGGCCGCCGCCCGACAGCTCGGACTGCTCGGCCGGAGCGAGCAGTTGGACCGCGGCCCGCTGTACTTCCACCACACGGTCGCCGTCGGCACGGCCGCCGTACTGGACCCGGCTGCCTGGCGGCCGGCTCTCGCCGACCTCGCTCACGTCCCCGCACTGCTCGCCCCCTTCGACACCCTCGCACCGCCGCGCGAGGCACTGCGGGAGCACGCCGTGACCGCCTACGGCCCAGGATTCAAGCAGCCGTTCACCCGTTTCCTCCAGGACTTCGGCGCCTGGTGGTCCACAGCCGCGCCGCACGCTCCCACCGAGCGCGACGCCCGGCGGCAGGACGCACTGCGCCGCCTGATCGCCGACACCCCGCCCGCGTCCGACGGCACCGTCCGTCTCGGCCCCCAGGCCGTCCGTGACCTCTGCGGCACCTGGCCCGACCCGGACACCTCCGGCGACCGCCATGCCTGCTACGTCCAGACGCTGCCCAACCCTGCCACCGGGCTCGGACTGGTACTCAACACGGTGACCTGCGGCCACGGCACCGGCCTGACCCGGATCGCCCGGCTGCTCGACACACCGGCCCCTTTCGGGGCAGCCCACGCGGGGCCTCCCGGTGACGGCCCCGCGGACACCCCCCTCTACGCCGAGTTCGACGCCGCCTTCAGCAGCGCTCTCAACCAGCGGGCACCTGCCACCCGTTACGCGATCGACCTGGACGGCGCCACCTCGCACCGGCCGCCCGAGCAACTGATCCGCCCCGCCGACCTGGACGTCGTGCACGACCGGCACACCCGTCGCCTCCACCTGGCCCACCGCACCACCGGCCGTGTCGTACGGCCGCTCCATCTGGGCCTGCTCGCCACACCGCTGCTGCCGCTGCCCGCCCGGCTGCTGGTGGAAGCATTCGGCCAGACCTCCTACGCCTTCTGGTCGGACTGGCCGCAGCTGTGGCGGCTGCTCCCGCCGGGGCGGACCGGCCCGCCCCGGCGCGGCCCGGAGGCGGCGCCCGGACCGGGCTGGACGAAGATGCCCCGTCTCGCCCTCGGGGCCGTGGTGCTGCGCCGTGCGACCTGGTTCATCGACCCCGGCCGGGCACCCGCCCGCGCCGCCGGAGAGACGGACGCCGCCCACCTGGTCCGCGTGCACACCTGGCGCGCGGCGCTCGGCCTGCCGCAGCGCTGCTTCCTGCGCGTCCTCACCCCGCGCCCCACTGACGGCTTCACCGGCCCCGCGCTGCACGACAAGGACCGCAAGCCGGTGTACGTCGATTTCGCCCACGCCCATCTGCTGCGGGTCTTCGAGCGGGCGGCGGCCACCGGCCGGCCACTGCTGCTCACAGAGGCACTGCCCGACCTCCACGACGCACCGGCCCACCGGGACGGCCACCGCTACGCGGCCGAGTTCCTGATCGAGCTGCCCACCGCCCCGCTCCCTGCGGCGGACCGGCGGGAGCAGTCATGCTGACCCGTCCGCCCGGCGGCGTGCCGGGCCCGGAGCCGCAGGACCGCTGGGTCAGCGCCCATGTGTTCACCGGGCACCCGCTCGACCTGGTGGTGAGCACGCTGATCCCGGCGGCCGTCGCGGAACTGCGGCAACGCGGGCTGGCCGACCGCTTCTTCTTCCTCCGCCACTGGCACGGCGGCCCGCACCTGCGTCTGCGGGTCCGTCTCACCGCACCGGCGGCCGGGCCCTCCGTACGCGCCGTGCTGGACGCACACGCCATAGCACTGTTCCGTACGCTGCCGCCCTCTCAGCCCATGCCCGCACACCAATACCGGGCACTGGCAGAGCAGTTGGCCGCCCTGGAACCGGACAGCGAGCCCGGGACCCTGGCCCCCAACGACAGTCTCGCCTTCCACCCCTACCGGCCCGAGCACGGCAAGTACGGCCATGGCGCCGCACTGCGGGCCGCGGAGGACGCGTTCGCCACCTGCAGCGAACTGGCCGTCGCCGCCGTACTGGCCGGCTGGAGCCCGGCACAGCGGACGGCGCACTGTTTCGCCCTGCTGGCCGGCACCCTGGACGCGGGTGCTGCGCCGGGACAGCCGGTGCCGGAGGTGTTGGCCCAGTACAGGAACGGGCGTGCCGCCCTGCTCACCGTCGCCCGCGCAGCCCGCGCGGCCCCACTGGCGGAAGCGGCACACCCGGCCCGCGCGGCAGCACAGTCGGCAGTGGCGGACCCGGCCCGCACGGCCCCACTGGCGGAAGTGGCGGACCCGGCCGGGGCCGACCCGGTGAGCCGGTGGCTCGCGACCTGCCGCGGTGCCCAGCGACAGGCCGCCGCCCCTGCCCTGCTGGCCGGTCATCTGACCCACCTGGCCTGCAACCGTCTCGACGTACGGATCGGCCAGGAGGCCACCCTGCGGGCCCTGGCCCTGCTGGCCGTAGCGGAACTGACGGACGCGGAACTGACGGACACCGACCGGCCGCGTCCGGAAAGCGACCAGCCGCGCCGGCACACCTCCCGGCGGCACCAGGGCAGCCAGGACGACGCCCCGCACGACGGCGCCGCCCCACCGTAAGGCCGTGGCCCCCCGCACCGAGAAGCACGGACAGCAGAGAACCGCAGAGGAGGACTCCCGTGACAGCCATCCCGCAGCCGGAAGAGCCACAGTGGCGCGCGGCCCACATCGCCTACTTCGGCGACGACACCGACCAGCTGATCCTGCACGCCGTACGGCCGGTGATCGAGCGCTGCGCCGGTCACGTCGAATCGGCCTATGTGCTGCGGCACTGGCGCCGCGGCCCCCATCTGCGCCTGGTGGTCCGGGCCACCCCCGCCGTCTTCGCCGGGCTGGTGGAGCCCGCCGTCTGCGAACTGGTCGGCGGACATCTGCGGGCGCGGCCGTCCACCGCGGCCCCCCTCGAAGAGGCCGACCTGCTGCCCCTGCACCGCCGTCTCGCCGCAGCCGAACGCGAACCCGGCCCGCTGACCCCCTTCTACCGGGACAACTCGATCACCTGGGAGGAGCACGACCGCCGGATCGACGTGCTGGGCTGTCCGGTCGGCGCCGACGAACTGGCCCTCTTCTACCAGCAAACCAACAGCCTGCTGTTCGAGCACCTGGAATCCGTCGCCGCGGGACTGCCGCGCGAGACACTGGCCCTGCGCCTGATGCTCGCCACCGCGCACACACTCTGCCGGCACCCGCAGGACCCATCGATCCGTCGCGGGTTCGTCTCCTTCCGTTCGCACGCAGAGGGCTACCTGAGCACAGTCGGCCCCCAGGTGCGGGACGCCTTCGAGCAGCGGTACACGGCCAACAGCACGGTACTCACCGCGCAGGTGCGCGCCGTGGTCACGGCCCTCGATTCCGGCGCGGCAGAGCCCGGGGCGCCGGACACCGGGACATCGGACAGCGGGGCGCCGGACACCGGGGCCGCGGCAGAGCCGGGCCCGGCGTCGGAACTGCACCGCTGGGTAGCCACCATCGATCCGCTGGGCACCCGCTGGACCGCTCTGTACGAGGCCGGTGAGATCCCGGAGACGGAGATCCCGGCCGACGAGGAGAACGGCATCGGCGAACTGCTCACGTCCAGCCCGCTGCACCGGGCGATCAGCGGCAGCGCCACGTACAAGCAGATGATGTACCGGGATCCGCGCTTCCTGCGCTACCGCCTGATGCTCAACTACACCTACCTCCATCTCTCCCGCCTCGGGCTGCCCGGCCTGACCCGCTATCTGCTCTGCCACCTCGCGGCCAACGCGGTGGAGGAGGTCTACGGGGTCAGCGCGCTCGAACTGGTCCTGGCCACCGCCGCGAGCACTCCCGCCACGCCGGAGAACGCGACCGCACCGGCACGGACACACCGATGAGGACCGCCCCGCCCGGTGCCTGCCCTGCGCACGCGGAGAACGCAGGAGCGGCAGCGCGCCGCTACCACGCACGGCACGGCCGTGTGCTGCCCACCATCGACCCGGCAGCGGGCAGCACCGCGCCCAAGCACCATCCGGGCGTGCCCGTCCTCCCCCTGCCGTTCCCGCCCACATTCCCTTCGCCCTGCGCCGACCACGGTAGGGCCGCCTTCCCGGAGTGTCTGGGCGCACTCCTCGCCCTGCTCAACGGCATCACCCGGGTCGACTGGACCGCCGCAGGCGTGGGTGCAGGCCGGCCAGTGCCGTCCGGCGGCGGCACCTACCCGGCCGAGGTGTACACGGCCACCGCCTCCGGCCTCTGCCACTACCTGCCGGCGGCTCACGCACTCGAACTCCTCTCCCCCGCCGACCTGCGCGACGACCTCGCCCGCGCGCTGGACCGCCCGCCGCTCGAACAACCGGAATCAGTCCTGTTGATCACCAGCCGGCTGGACGCGAACCTGGCCCGCTACGGGCTCTTCGGCCACCGTCTGCAGGCACTCGACACCGGCGTACTGACCGGGCAGGCGCTCACCCTGCTGGAGTCGGCCGGTGCCGCACCGACGGCCCACGCGCGCTTCGCGGAGGAGGAACTGGGCCGCCTGCTCGGCCTCGACTCCGCAGCGGAGCGCGTCCATGCGGTCGTCACCGCCCGGACTCCGGGCGCGATCACGCCCGGCGCGCCGCTGCTGCGCCGCCGAACCGCCCGCTCCGGCTTCGAGCCGCTCCCCGTCCCGTCGGCCGCCCTGCGCGCGGTCCTGTCGGAGGCCGCCCGCCCGGTCCCCCTGGACCATGCCGCCCCGGCCGACTGCGACCTCTACGTCGTCGCCCAGCGCGTCACCGGACTGGAGGCGGGCTGCTACCGGTACGACCCGCGCACAGGCCGGCTCGTACCGGTCACCGGGGACCTCACGCCACGGGACCTGTTCCCGCCCGGAGGCCCCGGAGAACTGGCGGGCTTCGAAGCCGCCTGCGCCGTACTCGTGACCGGCGACTACGAGGCCGGCTACCCCGGACACGGCGACCACTGGTACCGGATGCTCAACCTGCGGGCGGGCGTCATCGGCCAGCGGATCGGCCTGGCCGCCGCGCGCACCGGGCTCGGCGCCGGACTCCGCTGCGACGTCGACATCGCGGCCGCCGACACCGTACTGTCCACCCGCCCCGACCGCACCACGCTGCTCGCCGTGCTGCTGGGCCCAGAACGCGGCAGCGGGACACCGGCCTGTCATCTGCTCGGCAGGGAAGGCCCGTTGTGAACCAACCGGACCTCCCGACCGTACCGCCCCCTGCCCGGCCGAGGACACAGTGATCACCTCCGACTCCACGCCTCTCCTGCGCCCCGACGTCTTCCTGACCCCGAGCGGCAACGGCACCGTCTATGTGCGCTCCAGCCGCGGCACCGGCCTGATCGCCGCACCCGGTATCGCCGACTGGCTGGACCGGCTCACTCCGTTCCTGGACGGCACCCGCACCGTGGCCCAGCTGCTCGACGGCCTCGACGCAGACCGTCGCACCCTGGTGCTGCGGATCCTCCAGCTCATCGACCGCCACGGCCTGTTGGCAGACCGGGCCACCCCCGGCCCGGACCGGCCCGCCGCCCCCTACCCGCAGCTGCGGGCGCTGGTCCTCTGTGCCCCGGCCACAGTGGACGCACTGACGGACGCACTACGCCTGACCGGGCTCTGCGCCATCACACCGGTGACCGACCACGCAGCAGCCCGGACCGCAGTGGCAGCCGGCGGCCACGACGCAATGCTGCTGCTCGCAGCCGGCGACGATCCGCAGTCCATCGCCCTGCTCGACGAGGAATGCCGCACCCACGGCCTGTGGTTCGCCGCGGCTGTCCGTGACACGCAGTCCTGGTGGCTGGGCCCCGGCCCGGAACGCACCGCAGGCGGCTGGCTCGGCGGCTGGCTGCGCGTACACGGCACACAGACCGCCCCGCGTATGCCCCAATACCCCAACGAAGCAGCCGACTTCGCCGCCACCCTGTTGGCACACCGCTTCCAGCAGGCCTTTCACGGCCCCTCCGCCGGCACGGGCAACGAACCGGAACCGCTCGTCCGGCTGGACACCGCGACCCTGACCACCACCCGCCACCCCTACCGCCCACACCCGGCCACACTGCCCGCGACGCCGGAATCCGCGGCCCGGTTCCTCGCCGGGATCGCCGCCCTGCGCGACAAACAGACCGTCAGCCCCGGCGAATTCTCCCAGCGCGCCGCAGGCTGCATCGACCCGCGCAGCGGGCTGCTCGCACACCTGGAAGAAGGGGCCCTGCCACAGTTCCCCCGACACGCCTCCAGGGCCCTGGTCCGTGACCCGCACACCGGCCGGGCAGCACACCCAGTCCACGCCACAGGCCCCGACTTCACCACCGCGCGCCTTCGCACCGCGCAACGCGCACTCGCGCTCTACGCACTGCTCGCCCTCGACCCTCGGCGGTTCGTCCCGGCCCCCAACGGGCCCTCCCTGTGGGCCTGGTCTCCGGAACACGGCACGGCCCACCTGGTCCCGGCAACCTCCGTCACCGCGCAGGGCCCGCACGCACCCCGCGGTCTCGGCTCCGGTGCCACCTTCGACGAAGCGGTGACAGCGGCGCTCCGCGACCTGCGCGGCCCCGCGCACGGCACACTGATCGTGCCGCTCGATCACGACCCGGCCGCCACCGGGATCCTGCCCTACCTCGTGAGAGCGGTGCGCTGCGATGACTGACACCCCCCAGCCGGCCGCCACCCGGGTGCACCACGACGGCGGATTGCTCGGCCAGGCCCTCGCCCGCCGCACCGCCACCGCACCCCCACCACGGACCGGGACCCGGCTCCTGGCAACCGACACACCCGACGCAGCATCAGAAACCGCGCGCGAGCTCGCTACCGGCGGGCACTCGTTCCTGCTCGTCGTCGCAGAACTGGATCGCGTGGTCATCGGCCCGCTGGTCCGCCCCGGCACGCCCGGCTGCCACCGCTGTCTCGCCACACGCCGCGCCGGAGCACGTACCGACGCGGCAGAAGAAGCAGCCCTGCACACCGCCTACGGCAGCCGCCTCACCGGCACAGTCTCCCCGCTGCTCACCCCGATCGCCGCCGACCTCGCCGCGCACCTCGCGCTGAACCGGCTCAGCGCAGCGGCAGCCACCGAACAAGCCGTCACCATGGTCCGCCTCACCGACCTGGAAATCACCCGGCACCTCTTTCTGCCCGACCCCCACTGCCACAACTGCGGCAGCCTGCCCGACGACTCCCCCGCCCGCGCGACAGTCCCACGCGTCCCCCGCCCCAAACCGGACCCCGAGATCCTGCGGCTCCGGGACCTGCGCACCGAGCAGGCCGATCTGGAAGCCCGCTACGCCGACGACGAAACCGGCGTGCTCAAGGGACTACGAACCCGCGGACTGCACACCCTGCCCTTCGCCGAAGCCAAAGTCGGCCCACCCGAGTCGGTCGACGGCGGCTACGGCCGCGCACTCGACTTCCGCACCGCCAAAGTCACCGCAATCGCCGAAGCACTGGAACGGCTCGGCGGAGGCCGCCCAGGAGGACGGCGCACCGTCGTGCACGGCAGCCACCGCGAACTCACCACCCGCCACCCCGGCTGTGTACTGGACCCGGCAACCACCGGCAGCCACGAACCCCACCGCTACCAGGAACCCGGCTTCCCCTTCCAGCCCTACCACCCCGACCTCGTCCTGCCATGGGTCTGGGGCTACTCCCTCACCCGCGAACAGCCGGTCCTGGTCCCCGAGAGCCTCGCGTACTACCGGCTCGGCCGCCACCACCCGCAGACCGCACGACCGTTCGTCTCCGAAATCTCCAACGGCTGCGCACTCGGCGGCTGCATCGAAGAGGCCGCCCTCTACGGCCTCCTGGAACTCGCCGAACGCGACGCGTTCCTGCTCACCTGGTACGCCAGGATGCCCGCACCCGCACTCGACCTGCACACCGCGTCCGACCAGCGAATCGGCCTGCTCACCGACCGGATCCAGGAACGCACCGGCTACCGCGTCGAAGTCTTCGACGTGACCGGCCCCGAAAGCATCCCCTGCTTCTGGGCCGCCGCCATCGACACACAACCACCCCCCACCCCCGGCACGGAACCCCCAACACCCCGCCCCAGTGTGCTGTGCGCCGGCGGCTCCGGACTCGACCCCGAACGAGGCATCTTCGGCGCACTGCACGAACTCGTCACCGCCATCGAGGCCTACCAGCTGATCTACCCACAACGCGCCAAGGACGCCGCCCGGATGCGCGAAGACCCCCACCACGTCCGCCTGATGGACGACCACGCACTGCTGTACTGCGACCCCGTCGCCGCCCACCGCCTCGACTTCCTCCTCAACCCCGACAACCGACCACCACAAGAGCGCCTGAACCTGCGCGAACTCGCGAAGCGTTACGCCTGGCCGCGCCACACCGACCTGCGTGCGGACCTCGATGAGTTGGTGGGCCGTTACGCCACGACCGGTCTCGAAACGATCGTCATCGACCAGACCACCCCAGCCCACACCGCATCCACTCTCTCCTGCGTCAAAGTCCTCGTCCCCGGCCTCCTCCCCATGACCTTCGGACACCACCTACGCCGCATCACCGGACTCGACCGGGCACTGACCGTCTCGCACCACCTCGGCCACACCACCCGACCGCTCCGCCCAGAAGAACTGAACCCCCACCCCCACCCATTCCCCTGACCCAGAAACCCAGAAGCCCAGGACACCACCCACCCCGAAACCGGCGACCAGACAGGCCCACGTCCCACTCAGGACCAATCCGTCAAATGGAACCGGACCAGTACCCCCCACCCACGAGATACGGAACTCGAAGAGCTGACTCCGAATGCCGGACCGGACATGGCACTCCGTGACGACCTGCGGGCGCAGCAGAACCGAAGACGCGGTTAGGCATGGAATCACGGGAAACCATCCCCACCCGCACAGGAAACAGAGCACACGGCCGTCGCGCGGCACCTCGGCCTTGAGACCATCCCCGCGGGCGCGGGGAGCAGACTGCGCGACCTACGGTTACGCCAGCATCAGCACTACCTCCCGACTAACCGCCGCGCACTCGACTTGCGGCCGAGACGGCCGGGCGTCGGCGGTCCTCGCGGGAGCAGATCCGCGCCAAGCGGGCTCCGCCGCCCCGCGCCACGATGGTTACCGCACCGGCACCTTCATGATCTCGAACGCGGTCTCCTCAGCTCTGGACGATGCCTCACTCGCGGCAGTCGCGCGCCGCCGACGAGTACGGTCTCCCCTGCGAAGAGTCTGCCCCGGCGGATATCCCGGGCTACCGGCCGCTGGACAACGACCGTGCCCTGCGCGCCTGGTACCTGCCCGAGAAGGGCTTCCCCGATGCACAGGCCTGGCTCGCAACCCTGGACACTGCCCCAGCCACGCAACCCAACACCACGCGGACGCCAGCCGGAACCCCCGCCGCACCCCGAGGCGGGGGGCTGTCTCCTGAACACCCCCAAAGGCGCCACCGCTGCGCGCGCGGTGGTGGCCTCGGGTGCCTGGACCACCCCGATCCTCAAAGCCCTCAACCCGGAACTACCCGCCGTCCCGGCTCTCGCCACGGCCGACACCGCGCCGAGCGTGACCGACCCCGGGGCCCTGCATCAGCTCCTCGACACCGCCCTGATGGACCGCGCTCACACCGGCATGCCTGACGGCTACGTTCCACCCCCGAGCCTTGCCCCCTCGCCTACGACAGCACCGGCCCGGCCCTCACCGGACTGGCCGCCTCCCACCTCGCGCACCCATGACCCGGCTTGCGGAGGAGCCGTGGATCCCGCCGCGGTCAGGCGCAGGCCGGGCACAAACCACGGTAGGTGATCTCCACCGAGCCGACGGCGAACCCGAACCGCTCGGCCTCGGGCAGGTCACTGAGGGCATTGCCGGCCGGGTGGACGTCGCGGACCGTGCCGCAGCCGGAGCACACCAGGTGCTGATGGGGGCGGCGCGCGTTCGGGTCGTAGCGCTTGGCCCGGCCCACGGTGGAGACCTCCAGCACCTCGCCGAGCCCGACGAGTTCCCCCAGCGTGTTGTAGACGGTCGCGCGGGAGATCTCGGGAAGTCGCGCGGCGGCCCGCAGATGCACCTCGTCCGCCGTCAGGTGCACGTGGTCGCCGTCGAGGACCTCCGCGACGACACGGCGCTGCGAGGTCATCCGCCAGCCACGGCCCCGTAGACGTTGAAGGAGGTCGCTCATCTCGTTTCCTCTGCTCCGCTTCGCGGGGGACGGCCCCCGCGAAGGATCCGACGACGCAGCACCCCGGTCGTTATGGTTTTAGCGCACTTCTTGACTTGGACGAAGTCCATCGTAGGATCGATCCCGGCGACATCCAAGAGACAGGATGACTCCGGTACGGCAGCAGAGACACGTGACGGGACACCGCGGGTCGACCGCGCAGTGCCACCCGCCGGCCCAGCACCGTCCTCGTCGCACCGCCCGGGATCGTCCGGTCCGGTGGTCGTGAGGCGCCCGGGTGGCCCGCGGTGAGGCCCTGGAACACAACGTGCCCCTTCTGCACGGCCCGAATCCTCCTCCCCCGTTCAGCGCCCCACGACCCGCCGGGTCCGGAAGGACTGCCCATGACCGAGAACCACGAGTCGCATGTCTTCGATCCGGTCACCCCGGATTCGCCCGAGACGGCCATCCCCGAGGTGCCCGAGGCGCAAGCGAGCGGCTGCCCCGTGGCCCACGGCCGCGCGGCGCACCCCACTCAGGGCGGCGGGAACCGCCAGTGGTGGCCGGACCGCCTCAACCTGAAGATCCTGGCCAAGAACCCCGCGGTGGCGAACCCGCTCGGTGCGGACTTCGACTACGCGGCCGCATTCCAAGGGCTCGACCTGCCCACGGTGAAGCGGGACATCGCCGAGGTGCTCACCACGTCACAGGACTGGTGGCCGGCCGACTTCGGCAACTACGGGCCCCTGATGATCCGGATGGCCTGGCACAGCGCAGGCACGTATCGCATCAGTGACGGACGGGGTGGCGCGGGCGCCGGTCAGCAACGCTTTGCCCCGCTGAACAGCTGGCCGGACAACGGCAACCTGGACAAGGCCCGCCGTCTGCTGTGGCCGGTCAAGAAGAAGTACGGTCAGGCGCTGTCCTGGGCCGACCTGCTGATCCTCACCGGCAACGTCGCGCTGGAGACCATGGGTCTCAAGACCTTCGGCTTCGCCGGTGGCCGCGAGGACGTCTGGGAGTCGGAGGAGGACGTCTACTGGGGCCCGGAGACCACCTGGCTCGACGACGAGCGCTACACCGGCGACCGTGAGCTGGAGAATCCGCTCGGCGCGGTCCAGATGGGCCTGATCTACGTCAATCCCGAGGGCCCCAACGGCAACCCGGACCCGATCGCCGCAGCCCGCGACATCCGCGAGACCTTCCGCCGGATGGCGATGAACGACGAGGAGACCGTCGCCCTCATCGCCGGTGGCCACACCTTCGGCAAGACGCACGGCGCGGGCCCGGCCGAGAGCGTCGGCGCGGACCCCGAGGGTGCCCCGCTGGAGGAGCAGGGCCTGGGCTGGCGCAACTCGTACGGGACGGGCAAGGGCGGGGACGCCATCACCAGCGGTCTGGAGGTGACCTGGACCAGCACCCCGACCAAGTGGGGCAACGAGTTCTTCCACAACCTCTTCGCCTACGAGTACGAGCTGACCAAGTCCCCGGCCGGTGCGCACCAGTGGGTCGCCAAGGACGCGGAAGCGACCATCCCGTACGCGCACGACGCGTCCAAGAAGCACAAGCCACAGATGCTCACCACCGATCTGGCGCTGCGCTTCGACCCGGCCTACGAGCAGATCTCGCGCCGCTTCCATGAGAACCCGGACGTGTTCGCGGACGCCTTCGCGCGCGCCTGGTACAAGCTGACGCACCGCGACATGGGTCCGATCCAGCGCTACCTGGGCGCCGAGGTTCCCTCCGAGGTACTGCTGTGGCAGGACCCGCTGCCCGCGCGCACCGGTGAGCCGCTGGACGCCGCGGAGATCACCGCGCTCAAGGAGCAGGTACTCGCAACGGACCTGACGGTGGCACAGCTGGTCTCGGCCGCCTGGGCCTCGGCCGCTTCATTCCGCGGCAGCGACAAGCGCGGCGGCGCCAACGGCGCCCGGATCCGTCTGGAGCCGCAGCGCGGCTGGGAGGCGAACGACCCGGACGAGCTGGCCCAGGTCCTGCGCGCTCTGGAAGGTGTCCAGGCATCCTTCAACGCCAAGGGCGGCAAGCAGGTCTCACTGGCCGACCTGATCGTCCTCGCGGGCAACGCGGCCGTCGAGCGGGCGGCCAAGGACGCCGGCGTCGAGGTACAGGTGCCGTTCACCGCGGGCCGGGTCGACGCCACGCAGGACCAGACGGACGTCGAGTCCTTCGCTGCCCTGGAACCCGTGTACGACGGCTTTCGCAACTACGCTGGCAAGGGCAGCCGTCTGCCCGCCGAGTATTTGCTCCTCGACCGGGCCAACCTGCTGACGCTGAGCGCCCCGGAGACCACCGTCCTGGTCGGTGGTCTGCGCGTGCTGGGCGCCAATACCGGCGGCTCGAAACACGGCGTCCTCACCGACCGCCCGGGCACGCTGACCAACGACTTCTTCGTGAACCTGCTCGACCTGGGCATCACTTGGAAATCGACGTCTTCGGCGCAGGACGAGTTCGAGGCCCGCGACGCGGCCGGCCAGGTCAAGTGGACCGGCACCCGCGCCGACCTGGTCTTCGGCTCCAACTCCGAACTCCGCGCCCTCGCGGAGGTCTACGCCGGCGACGACGCGCAGCAGAAGTTCGTGACGGACTTCGTCGCCGCCTGGGCCAAGGTCATGGACCTCGACCGCTTCGACCTGATCTGACCCCGGCGCACTCCAGTTGTGGGGTCGGTGCGCACACGCACCGACCCCACAGCACATCACAACAGCCCACCCTGCTCTCCCAAGGCAGCGGCCGAGCAGGCTCGCACGGCAGTCGGCCACCCGCGAGGGGAGAGCGACTCGTGGTCGAGGGCTACTTGCCGGCGGTCCGCCCGTAGAGATCGCCCTCGTAGTAGTCGCTGGGGTCCGGGTTGTCATCCAGCTGCTTGTTGCGGACGAAGAACGCGCCCAGCTTCTTCAGCCACTGGTTCACCTCGCCGCTCCTGGTCTTCGCGGCCAGGTCAGCGGTGGAGAGGGTCTCCACATGAGAGGCGTCGGACTTGGCCTGGGCTTCGGTGACCTGGAGCATCTTGGCGGCGAGTGCGATGGACTCCTCCGGGTGTTGCTTGCGCCAGTCGTTGGCTTGCTGCAGCACCTTGATCACCTTGCTGTTCTTCGCCCCGGGCACTTTGTTGCCGGCGACGAACGCGGTGGGGAAGGCGTCCCCGGTGTCCTTGGTACTGGCTATCTCCTCAAGGCCCGGAACCTTCTTCTTGATGGTGTCGATGGCGGGGTAGAAGAAGCCGGCGCCGTCGATCTTTCCCGAGGAGAAGGCGGAGACGATGGTGGACGGGTCCATGTTGACCTTGTCGATGTCCTTCACCGTCATCCCGGCCTTCGCCAGGGCGATGTTGAGGATCATGTCGCCGGAGGTGCCCTCGGGTACGCCGACCCGCTTGCCCTTGAGGTCCTTCATGGACGTCATGCCGGGCTGGCCGATGACCCGGTCGGCGTACGTGAGGGTGTCGATGGCGATGACCTTGGCCTTGCCGGAGGCCGGCAGCCACATCGCGCCGGGCCCGATGTATCCGTAGTCGAGGTCACCGGCGCTCAGCGCCTGGACCTGCACCGGACCGTTGTTGAACGACTTCACGTGTGCGGTCAGGCCCGCTTTCTTCCACAGCCCCTGCTTGTCGGCGATCGCCAGCAGGCTGGCCCCGTTGTAGTCGCCGATGTAGCCGAACCGAACCGTGCTGTTGTTCTCGGAAGCGCTGTCGGAGCAGGCGCTGAGGGACAGCGAGAGCATGAACGCGAGGGGCAGCGCCATGACGGCGCGCCTGATCGACTTTCTGGGCATGCGGAAGTTTCCTCTCGGGGTGGTGCGCCGGTCGATTCTGCGAAGTTCCTGGTACGGAGGTTCAGGGCGCGGGCCCTGGGATGACGAGTCAGGCCGCCCGGGGCGGGGCTTCCTGGTGGTACACGGCGGTCCACACCCTGTTGCGGATATGCAGGAACTCCGGCGAGAGCCGGATTTCCTCGGTACGGGGATAGGGCAGATCCACGTCGATGACGCGATGGATGCGGCCGGGCCTTGCGGCCATGACGACGACCCGGCTGGCGAGGTAGACGGCCTCGTCCACGTCGTGGGTGATGAACAGCACGGTGCGCTTCTCCTGGCTCCAGGTCTGCAGCAGCTGGTCCTGCAGCTGCACCCGGGTCAGGGCATCGAGCGCCCCGAACGGCTCGTCCATCAGCAGCACTTGGGGATCGACCGCGTACGCACGGGCGATGGCACAGCGCTGTTTCATGCCTCCGGAGAGCGTCTTGGGCAGGGCCTCGGCGAACTCGTTCAGACCGACGAGGCTGATGGCCTGCTCGGTGCGCCGGTGCCGCTCGGCGGCGGGCACCGAGGCGATCTTGAGCCCGAACTCCACGTTCTGCCGCACGGTCAGCCAGGGGAAGAGGGCGTACTGCTGGAAGATCACCCCCCGCTCGGGGCCCGGCCCTGACACCGGGGTCCCGTCGACCAGGACACTGCCCGAGTCGGGCTCCTGCAGCCCTGCGGCCATGCTCATCAGGGTGGACTTGCCACAGCCGGACGGCCCCACGACTGTGACGAACTCCTGGTCCGCGATGTCCAGGCTCACCCCGCCGAGCGCGGTGAAGGACGCGCCCTTCAACGGGAAGGTCTTTACCACGTCACGGAAGGTGATCTTACTGTTCATCGTCGCTCCTGCCAGCCGGTGAGACGTCGCTCGGCCAGCAGCAGCAGCCGGTCCATGACGAGCCCGAGTACGCCGATCGTGATCAGGGACACGAAGACCGCGTCCATGTCGAACCAGGTGGACGCCTTCTGCATCCGGTATCCCAACCCCTCTTGCGCGCCGATGAGTTCGGCGGCGACCACGGTGGCCCAGGACGCGCCGAGGCCGATCCGCATGCCGACCAGGATGAACGGAGTGGAGGCCGGGACGACCACCTTGGCGAAGATGGTGCGGTCCGAGGCGCCGAGCACCCGGGCCGCGTTGATGAGTGTCCTGTCGACGTCGATGACGCCCTGGAAGGAGGAGAGGACGCAGGACATGAACGAGGCCAGGAAGATCACGGCGATCTTCGGCACCTCGCCGATTCCCAGCAGTACGACCGCCAGCGGAATGAGCGCGAGCGGCGGAATGGTGCGGAAGAACTGGATGTACGGCTCGATCAGGGCGCGCGCGATGGGGTACCAGCCCATGAGGAAGCCGACCGGGATGGCCACCGCCACGCCGAGGGCGTAGCCGAGGAAGACCCGGCGCAGGCTGGCGAACGTATCGGATGCGAGGGTGCCGTCGGAGATCATGGCGCCGGCCTTCTCCGCCACCCCCGTCGGCGCGGGCAGGTTCTCGACCAGCCCCAGGGCGGCCACGACGGCCCAGACCGCAATGCCTGCGGCCACCGCGACGACGTTGAGGAGCAGGGGCCGGTGCCGGGTACGGCGCGGTTGCGGCTGCCGCCCTTCGGCGGCGGACTTCTCGACAGGAGCGATCACAGCCATGGGTTCCTCGCTGGTGGCTTCACGCGTTCTCCTCGGGGACGGGCTGCGGGTAGTGGGAAAGCAGGGGGGATTCATGAAGAACGAGGGCGATGCCGCCCAGCGCGCTGCCCGCGTCGCCGAGCGTCGCGCGCCGTACGTCCACGTATGGGCGGGCCATCGGCATCAGGTGCTGCCGCAGGGCTCGTTCGACCGGCGCGAGCAGCGCGCGGCCTGCTTCCGCCAGCTCGCCGCCGATGACGATGACGCCCGGGCCAACGGCCTGGCAGACCGCGGCCAGCACCCCGCCGACGTCGTCGCCGACGCGCTCCAGCGCCTTCAGGGCGGACGGTTCGCCGGCAGCGGCGGCGTCGAGGAGCCCGGCGATGCCTTTGGCCCGGCCGCCGGCTTCGCGGTAGCGGTGCAGAACCGCGTCGAGCGAGGCACGGGTCTCCAGACACCCCGTCCCGCCGCAGTCGCACGGTCTGCCGGCCGGGTCCACGGTGATGTGCCCGAACTCGCCGGACAGGCCGTTACGGCCGCGGTGCAGCGCGCCGCCCACGACCAGTCCGCCGCCGACGCCGTGTGACAACCGCAGGTAGAGCACGTCGCTGCTGTCCGCCGCCGCACCCCACACCGCCTCGGCGAGCGCCGCGAGGCGGGTGTTGTTGTCCAGGAGCACCGGCACACCGAACTGCTTGCGCAGCAGGTCCGGCAGGCCGTCGATGCCCTGCGCACGGGCGTTTCCGCTGCCGGGGTCGGTGATCGGTCCGACCACGCCGACGCCGATCGCGCTGAGTGCGTCGAGCTGGACGGTCGCCGACGCGGCGAGGAGACGTACGGCGATATCGACCCGTTCGGGCCAGGACAGGTCTGCGGCATGCGCCTCGCTCGCCGAACCGACCACCTCATGGGCGAAGTTGACGGCCGCGACGTGCACGGAGCGGCGCGCGAAGTCGATGCCGACCGCCTCCCCCGCCGCCGGGTTGAGGCTGAGTTTCTCGACCGGCCGCCCGCGCTTGCGAACCTCGACGTGTGGTGTGCCGGTGACCACGGAGCCATTGCCCACCAGCCCGGCGAGGATGTCGTGAAGCGTGGTGCGGGACAGCCCGCTGCGATCGCCCAACTCTGCGCGGCTCAAAGGGCCGTGCCTGCGGAGCAGCCCAAGAACCGCTTGCTCATGGCTGCGGCGCAGGCGCGTCAGCGGACCGTCGTGTTCGTGCATGCAGGACAGCATGTGAGTGCCGAGTATTTTCGTCAATAAGCCGAAACAAATTGTTCACATGAAGGCTATGTGTCAACAGCTGCCGCAACGGGCCCACCCTGACCTGCCGACATGTACGGTGCAGACGCGCCCGGCACCCCGCCGGGCGGCTTTTCGGCAACGCGAAACAGTGGATGCTTTCCTCGGCAGGGTCCCCCGTACGATTTGCGTCCACCCTCTTGACTTAAATCATCGCCGGGCCGGAACATGCGTCGCACGGCACCGTCGAGCACGCACCGGATGCCGAATCAGCCATCCCGAAGCGGCATCTGTCGAGGCGTCAAGGCGGCGTGCCCGAAATTCCGGCGTCTCCGATGCGTCCGCCCGTCCCGGCCGACGCGCGAGCCGGACCGACCCGAAAGGCCCTCCGTGCGCCGCAACATGCTCTTCCTGATGACCGACCAACACCGGGTGGACACCCTGGGCGCGTACGGCAATCCGCACACGCGCACCCCGAACCTCGACCGGCTCGCGGACGAGGGAACACGGTTCGACAGCTTCTACACTCCTACCGCGATCTGCACCCCGGCGCGCGCCAGTCTGCTCACCGGGGCGGCTCCGTTCCGGCACAAGCTGCTGGCCAACTACGAGCGTAACGTCGGCTATCTTGAGGATCTCTCCGACGGCCAGTTCACCTTCTCCGAGCAGCTTCGTGCCGAGGGCTACAACCTCGGCCTGCTCGGCAAGTGGCACGGCGGCGTGCAGCGCACCGCCGCCGACTACGGCTTCGAGGGCCCCGACCTGGCCGGCTGGCACAACCCCGTGGACCACCCCGACTACCTCGCGTACCTGACGGAGAACGGCCTGCCCCCGTACCGCATTACGGATCCGGTGCGGGGCACCACGCCCAACGGCAGCCCGGGAAACCTCCTTGCCGCCCGCCTCCACCAGCCGGTCGAAGCCACCTTCGAGTACTACCTCGCCACGCGCACCATCGAGATGCTCCATCGCTTCGCCGCGCAGGAGGACCACGGTGACGGGGCGCCGTTCTTCCTGGCCACCCACTTCTTCGGCCCGCATCTGCCGTACATCCTCCCGGACGCTTACTACGACATGTACGACCCCGGGCTGGTCGAACTGCCCGCCTCCGTGGGCGAGACCTTCGCGGCGAAACCGGCCGTCCAGCAGAACTACAGCAAGCTGTGGGCCTTCGACACCATGGCGCTGGAGGAGTCAAGGAAGCTGGTCGCCGTCTACTGGGGCTACGTGACGCTCGTCGACGAGCAGATCGGGCGCATCCTCGACGCCATGCGCGAACTCGGGCTCGACGACCGGACGGCGGTCTTCTTCACCGCCGACCACGGCGAGTTCACCGGCGCCCACCGGCTGCACGACAAGGGGCCGGCCATGTACGAGGACATCTACCGCATCCCCGGGCTGCTGAAGGTCCCAGGCGCCCCGCAGGGCCAGGTGCGCGAGGAGTTCGTCTCCCTCACCGACTGCACCGCCACCATTCTCGACCTGGCGGGCAGCGCGACGGAGCCGGCCGTGGACAGCCGCAGTCTGCTGCCCCTCGTACGCGGTGAGCACCCGCAGTGGGACGAGCACCATCTCGCCGAGTTCCATGGTCACCACTTCCCCTACCCGCAGCGGATGTTGCGCACCAGAAGCCACAAGCTGGTGATCAACCCCGAGTCCTGCAACGAGCTGTACGACCTCGATGCCGACCCCGATGAGCTGCACAACCGCCACGACCACCCGGAACTACTCGGCGTACGCACGGCACTGACCCGGCAGCTGTACGACCTGCTCCGCGAGCGTGGCGACAATTTCTACCACTGGATGACGCCGATGTACGACGTGGAGACGGACTACGACACCACGCTTTCCGCCTTCGAATCCGACGGGCCCGAAGCGCACTCCGGGGCCGGACAGTCATGAACCACATGCCGACAGCACGCCGCAAGCCTTGACGACAAAGGGGACAGCCCAGATGAAGAGATCCGAGAACGGAATACACATCGGCCGACGGTCCGTACTGACCGGCATAGCCGGATCCATGGGAGTGGCCGCGCTGCCCACGGCCACTGCCGAGGCGCTGCCCGCGCAGACACAGTCGCACCCGACGTCTCACTACCCGCAGAACTGGCCCGAACCGGAGCCGTACGGACTCGCGGACGCCCGCCAGGACTTGTGGCCGCAGGAGGACAACTCCTTTACTCTTCCCCTGGAACTCCGGCCCAGAGACAAGGAGTTGGGCCGTGTCTGGATGCGCGACGCCTACGTCAACTGCTTCGTCGTCGACGGCCGCGCGCTCTACGTCGCCACCGGCACCACCCGCGTACCCGGCCTCGCCGTGGCCGGTCCCTGGAACGACGGCATCTTCGTGTGGACGGCACGGTCCCTGCACGGCCCTTGGCAACTGGCCGACACCACCGGCATCCGGCCCGGCGCCGAGCGCGGAAAGGTGTGGTCACCCGAGTTCGTCGGGGAGAACCGCCCCGGCCGCACGGTCGTCGCCCCGTGGCAGGAGTACTGGTACGACGACCAGTTCGGCAAGCGGGGTGAGGCGTGGGCGCCCGAACTGCACTACTTCCGCGGCAAGTGGTACCTCGTCGCGTGCATGGGCGACCACTCCCAGAAGGTCGGCTCATTCCTGCTGGTGAGCGACGGCGGAGTCGCGGGCCCGTACCGCCTCGCCGAAGGCAACCTCGAAAAGCCCTTCGGTGATTCGTTCATCGGCGGGCCCCCGTTCATCAAGCCCGGCGCGTACTACCACATCGACGGCAGCCTCTTCTCGGAAGGAGCCGACGCATGGCTGGTGCTGCACAACAACCTCTACGCCAAGTTCCGTGACGACATGGAGGACATCGTCCCGACGACGAACCTCCCGGCCTTCCAGCAGAAGCCGTACACACCGGAGCCGTACCTGGAGGGTGCCTACGTCTTCAAGCACGGCCGCAAGTACTACCTGGTCCAGGCCGCGTGGGACCGTACCTCGATCGATGCCTACGGCAGCCCCCGCTACACCTACGACGAGGCGGGCACCGGCCGGACGCAGTACCAGTACGACGCGATCGTCGCCGTCGCCGACCGTTTCGAAGGACCGTACTCCGAGCGCTGGACCGCGGGCGTGGGCGCCGGGCACAACAACTTCTTCACGGACCGCGACGGAGACCTGTGGGCGACCTTCTTCCGCAATCCGGCCGCCGGTTACTGGGCCGACCCGTCCCGCACAGGCGATGCCGCGGTGGCCGGCGTCGTACGCCTGGAGTGGACCGGCCCGAAGGGCAACCGTCTGTACGTACGTCGCCGGAGCCAGGCAGCGCTTGAGAAGTAGTCACCGAGCACGCCGGCTACACGGTTGGGGTGGCCCCTGCCGCCAGGGGCAAGGTGTCCCGGCACGGGAGTGTGCACCTATGGCTGCAGTGACCGCCGAGCAGGAGCACGTCGGCGCAGTTGCCGCCCGGGTGGCTGGTGGCTCGTCTCGATTGCTTGGCTGGGTAGTTGATCCGTCGAAGCCGAAGCGGCAGGCTGTCTCCGGGTCGTGATCATGGAGGTGGTTGTGGGGCATCGTCCGGAGGTGTTCGTCCGGCCAGTTGGTCTGGAGGAGGGCCGGCGGCTCCAGCGGATCAGTAGGACGGCGAAGGATCCGGTGAGGCTGCGGCGGGCGATCGTGGTGATGATGTCCGCTCAGGGCAAGTCGGTGCCGGACATCACCTCGTTGACGCAGGTCAGAGCCGACTACGTGCGTGATGTGATCCATGCGTTCAACGAGCGGGGGTTCGACGCGCCGGACCCAAAATGGAGCGGGGGACGCCCCAGGACGATCAGTAGCCGGGTGCGCGAGCACATCTGCCTGATCGCGCGGACGTCCCCCGCCGACTGGGGACTGGCCGGCCTGTCCACGTGGAGCCTGGCCAAACTGGCCGAGCATCTGGTCAAGCAGCAGGTCGTCCCCGCGGTCAGCCGCGAGACGCTGCGGCGGATACTGCGCGAGGGCAAGGTCACCTGGAAGACGACGACCACCTGGAAGTCCTCGAACGACCCGGACTTCATCGCCAAGATGCACCGGATCCTGGCTCTCTACGACACCCCGCCGGCCGACGGGCGGGTGGTCTGTGTGGACAGTTCGGGCCGCTGAACCTGATGCCCCGCAAGGGCAAGGCATGGGGACCGGTCCGCTCACCGCGCCGGCTGCGGGCGACCTACAACCGGTACAACGGGGTGATGCACATGCTCGCGGCCCTCGACCTGGCCACCGGCAAGATCTACTACCACATCCGCGAAAGGAAGCGCTGGCGCGAGTTCCTCGGCCTGCTCAAGGCCCTGCGGGCACGGTGGCCCGGAGAGAAGCTGTATGTCGTGCTGGACAACTTCTCCCCGCACAAGCACCCCAACGTCCGGGCCTGGGCAGCCGCCCACGACAGCGAACTGGTCTTCCTGCCGACCTACGGGTCCTGGCTGAACTGGATCGAGTCCGAATTCGCGGCCCTGCGCTACTTCGCCCTCAACGGCACCGACCACCGCAGCCACAGCGAGCAGAACGCCGCCATCGACGCCTACGTCCGCCACGGACACCCCTGCTCGGGTAGCAGGTCCACACCGAACCGGTCACGCAAGGCCGTCATGTCCCGGCGGTCCTCCTCATCGAGCTCGTACCCCGTGTGACATGCCGCCTGGCCCTGCGCGGTCAGGCACCGCACCGGCTCGCCCTGAAGGGTTCCGTTCCCGCTGAACCAGGCGGCCTCGTATACCCACACCTCGCCGTTCTCCATCGTGTAGTTGCCGTTGCCCTCCCCGTCGAGACATCCTTGTGCGGGCGGGTCTGCTCGCCGAGGAGAGCATCGACTCCCCAGCCGCCGTCCCCGAGCCACACCTCCACACCCTGCGTCTGAAGAGCCCTGATCACAGTCAACGCGTTCGTAGCATCCATCATCATCACGCCAGTATCGCCATAGCCCCGACGGATGCCGTGAGAATTACCTGGTCAACGCTCTGAGCCAAGCCACTAGCGGCCAAACCATCGGCGCAGGCGGCGCCTCCCCGGGCGGCGGGACCGCCGCGTCCGGGCCGCGCTCGGGCCCGCTGCGGTACAGCCGGTCCACCGTGGGTCGTCGGTGACGACCGGTGTCTGGCGGTCGGCCTGAGCGCGGATCTCGATGTGGGACTCGTGGGAGGTGATGCGCGTGGACTCCTCGTAGGAGACCAGCGCGCCGCGTAGAGCGGACCCGGCCAGTCCGCGGCGGAGCACCAGGCGCTTCAGCCAAGTGAAGAACCCCATCACCGGGATCAGACAGCCGGCCACCACCAGGCAGGGGAGGACTTCACTCATGCGTCGCCGCCTTACCGTCCGTGCCCATGGCCTTGACCCCGCCGCCCTTCATGTCATCTCGGATCAGCACCGTGCCGGCGTCCAGGTCGACGTCGAAGGGCGGCTCTTCGGCAGGCCGTACGTTCTTGCGTGTCCGCTCGTCCCGCATCGCCCGCTCAAGTGCACGGTCCACCACCCAGCAGAGCACCGTCAGCGCGCCGATGGCTCCCGCCGCGATGGCCACTGTCTCGATCATTACCGGGCCGACTCCTGCCTTATCCGAAGCGCCGAGCGACCTCACTATAGTAACGTAGCGTTTCTGGAACCTACTGTTACTGAATGATGGTGGGTCAGGTGGGCAGGTTGACGCGGGCCGAGCAGCAGCAGGTCACGCACGAGCGGCTGCTGGAGGCGGGCCGCTCGGTGCTCCAGCGCCGGGGGTTCCTGGCGGCGACGGTCGACGAGATCGCCGAGGAGGCCGGCTACACGCGAGGCGCCGTGTACAAGCACTTCGGAGGCAAGGAGGGCTTGTGGCAGGCCGTCGTCGGTGCCCACACCGAGGCGCATCTGCAGCTGCTCGGCGAAACCCTGGACCGGGTGTCCAGTCGGCAGGAGCTGATCGCCGCACTGATCCCGAGCGCCTTCACCGACGACCAGGATGCGACGAGGTGGAGCACCGCCGCCATGGAGTTCATGGCGGCGGTGACGCGTCACCCCGATGCCGCGGCCGTCTCGGTAGCTGCTCAGCGCCGCCATGAGGAGCAGATCGTCGCCTTGCTGGAGGGCGCTTGCCGGCGCCTGCACATCCAGCCGGCCATGCCCCTGGAGCAGGTTGTCGTGGTGCTGGGCGCGCTGGGCGGCAGCCTTGGTCTGCGGGCGGCGGTCGACCCCGCCACAGATGTGGCTGCCCTCGCCGCGGGCGTCATGACGGTCATGTTCCCCGAGCCGAAGGAGTGAACTCCTCCTCCGGCATCACGCCTCATGGCAACCATGAGTGCATCCCGCCATAGCAAACAGTCAATGGGTTCGGTGTCGGCAAAACCGCTCACCGAGCGGCCTCGGTGCTCTGCAACTGACGTGAGATCGCGCGGTCCGTGGCCCGCACGGCCGGCACGTACGCCGCCGAATCGAACTTCGGGGTCGGCGCGACCACGGACAGCGCCGCGACAACATCCTCCCTGCCGCGAACAGGGGCGGCAGCCGTCGTACGAGGGCTTCTCGGGTCAGCGCGTCGCGCCACGGCGTAGTCGCCGCGCCTGACCTCGGCGAGGCTGCGACGCAAGTCCTCGGCGGTGTGGATGGCGTCTCCGCCGTCACCCGGTGTGAAGTCGCGCACCGCACGCTCCTGGACTTCGACCGGCGCGTTCGCCAGCAGCACGAGGCCGACTCCGGTCGTCGTCAGTGCCATGCGTTCGCCCACTCGGAATCGCACCGGTACGGCGTCGTGCGCGGAGAGCCGTTCGACCAGCAGGGCTTCGTCGTTGTCGCGTACGGCGAGCAGGACGTGCTGGCCGGTGATAGTTCCGCAGGCGTACTCGCGCAGAGCGAGAGCGGCGTCGCCGATCTCGGTCATGCGTCGGTGGAGTCGCATCTGGATCCTGCGTCGGGGAATCCGGGCCTGCAGCACGACCTGCGGAACGGTTTCGGTCAGGCCACACCACAGCGGTTCGAGGTCTCGAAGGTATCGCCACTGCCGGCACGCCTCGATGGCGACCGATACCGGCGTTCGGCATCACATCAGCAGCGGCCTTCGGCAACCAGCTCGATCAGCGGGTGCCGCGCGTCTTTGGGAACCTCGGCCAGTGCCGCATCAGGCCACGTTCGCCCTGTCTATGTCTGGCGGTGTCAGCTCGTGCCGAGTGGCTCGGTCTCGTCGGTTTCGAGCTGGTGGTCCGCCCAGACGTAGCTTTCGGGAAGCAGATCGGTGATGGAGACCGTCCGGAGCCGCTCGCCTGCCCCAACGATGACTTGCAGGGCCGGGAAGTAGTCGAGGAGGACCTGGCGGCACCGTCCGCACGGGGGAACGATCCCTCGATCGCGGTCGCCCACGGAGACGATCGTGTCCAACTCGTAGGCGCCCTGGGCGGCCGCCGTGCCGAGGAGAACCAGCTCGGCGCAGGGGCCGCCGGTGAAGTGGTAGACGTTCACTGCGGTGACGATCCGGCCGTCCTGGGCACGGGCTGCGGCCGCCATGGTGTGGTTATTGCCCCGGCAGCGAGTACGTGCGACGTGGGCCGCGGCCTGGATGAGTTCGTGGTCGACGTGATGGGTCTGCATGGTCATCTTCTCTGCCTTCGTGAGGTGTCAGGCAGATGTTGACCCGCGTGACGATGGCGGGCAAGCGAATATCGGCTTGGTGCTTGTTCCGCCAGATGATGCAGCGGCGGATCATGCTGCCCTGTTCTTTGTGGTCGGCGTGGTCGGTGCCGTCCAGAGTGAAGTAGCGCAGGGCGGCGGTGAACCGGGCCTCGATGCGGTTCAGCCAGGAGGGAGTTGGCAGGGGTGTGGGCGATCTCGACGTTGTTCGCTGCCGCCCAAGTGCCGACCGCTGGCAGCCGGGGTGATCCCCGCAGCCGGCATCGTGTTCCTCCCTGACGCGGCATCGGTCGTCAGTCGAGGCCTTCGAGGATGCGGAAGTCGCGCTCGACGCCGTCAGCAAGTACGGCCAGTGCCTCCTGGTAGGCCGCACTCGTGCGTGCGGCGACCGCCTGTTCGAAACTGTCGAACTCGATCAGGATGGTGCGCTCGGCGATTCCGGCGTCGTGTGCGACGCCCCGGCTGTCGCGGGAGAGCAGCCGCCCGCGCCCGCGGCCCTGACAGCTGGACCGGCCAGCCTGTCGTAGGCAGCAAGCCTCTCAGGGTCTGCGATGGTGCGGTAGACGCTGACCCAGTAGCCCTTGGCCACGGTACCTCCTGTGTTCGGGATTGATGATCAGAAGCATGCTCAGCTCCATGGCAGGCGCGCTGTGGGTCAGCGAGCCGACGGAGAAGGCGTCGAAGTCGGACGGCTTCGATCAACCGGCCGGGGCTGCGATCGGATTGGTCTCGGGTGAGCGTCGGCGGGCGAGGACGAGCCCGAGCCGGTCGAGTCAATGACTGGCCTCGCCGGAAGGGCCGCGGCCCGGACCAGAACGAAGAGGAGCCGACAAGTAGGTACGAGTCGCTACCAGTACGACGTGATCGGCCATCAATCCTGAGCCCCTGCCACAGATGCCGCCAAAACTGGCCGGGCTCTCACCGGAGCAGTTGGACCTGCTGCGGACCGGCACCCTCGCCTTGAGCGCGCAGGCCTCATCGCGTGACCGTGCGCACGATCGCTGCCTGGCCGCTGACTCGGATCCGGTGTCCCGTGCGGTCGCGGTGGGCGGTCGCTGTGATGGTGGACGGGCTGCCGAGGTGATCACCCATGTCGACAGCGAGGTGGTGTGTGCCGAACCGGGCAGCATGCGCTGCCAGGCAGGCCGTGCTGTTGGCGTTGGCGATGTCCTCGGGGACGCCGATCGACGGGGCGAACATCCGGGCTGCTGTTCGGCCGTGTCGGTCCGGGGGCGAGTAGGCGTAGCAGACCAGCAGACCGTAGCGGTCACAGGCTGCGCGCAAAAGGGTTAATTCCGGAGTGAGTTCGGTAAGTGCGGCGCTAGATCGGATGGGCAGCAGAAGCCTCGGCCGCCCGTTCGACGCCACGCAGGCGTCGCCGGGTCCGAGACCCTCGAACGGACGGTGGCCCACGTCCCAAATCGGTTGTGTCCTCCGTCATATGAACGCGACCGGAAAAGCGACTCTCCGACCCTTGATCACGATCTCGCGCGCGGTGCTTCCAGCCCGCTTGCAATGCGACAGATCGGCCGGGGGGACACGGCCAATGCCGCGACTCGTGCCAGTGAACCACGCCTCTCCGAACCATGCCTTGCTGTCGAACGCGGCTCCGCGGAACTGGGCGCCTCGGAATTGCGTCCGCTCAAACCTCGCGTCCTCATAACGCTGTTGCCACGAAGTGGGCGGTGCCCAGGAACGTTGCCTGTTCAAAACTCGCACAACCGTTGAAATGCACGCCGTCGAAATCGGCATCGCCGAGGAACCGTGCCCCGTCGAAACGGGCGGTGCCGAGGAACAGAGCGAGGAGATTCTCGATGATGGACCCGCCACCGCGGCCCGGCGCCGAGCGGCCCGTACGAGCGCACCGGATCACGCTGCGGACGCGGCGGTTCCACCGGCTTCTTCGGCGGCGGCGGGATTTTCGGCGGGTACGAGGGCTGGTCGGGCTCTCACCGGTGTGCAGCGGTGTACTCGTCGCAGCGCCTCCCCGAGGCACTGTGGACCCGCCGGAACAGCCCGTGAACCCATCATAGGGATCGGCATGTCCGAAGAACTGGTAAGAGCCAGGCACCCCACGTCACCCGGAAGGAACCCCACCCATGACCGTTCTCGCCTCCCCCATCCCCCGCTTCCACCTCGCCGTCCCGGTCGACGACCTGGCCGCCGCCCGCCGCTTCTACGGTGAGACGCTCGGCCTGGAGCAGGGCCGCAGCGCCGACACCTGGGTGGACTGGAATCTGCACGGCCACCAGTTCGTCACCCACCTCGCCCCGGCCCGCACCGAACAGATACACAACCCGGTCGACGGCCACGACGTCCCCGTACCGCACTTCGGGCTGATCCTGACCATCGACGCCTTCCACCGGCTCGCCGGCCGGCTGCGCCTCGCGGACACGGAGTTCGTCATCGAGCCCTACGTACGCTTCGCAGGCGAACCCGGCGAGCAGTGGACGATGTTCCTGCTCGACCCGGCCGGCAACGCCCTGGAGTTCAAGGCGTTCGCCGACGACTCCCAGGTATTCGCCGCCTGACATCTCCCGTGCGAGGTGAAGGGCTTCTGGAGGGGCTGCCCGCCTGACCCATCGGGCAGCCCCTGTCCCATAGGTGGTCGCTCATGAAACGCCCGCTCGCCCGGCGGCCCACCTGCGGCGATCATGAAGAACCATCAGTTCGTCGAGGTCGCGCGCACTCTGGGGGTCGAGCTGTTGCCAGCCCATGCGATGCGTCCGACCGACAAGGCGGCCTGCGCATGTGCCTTCGCCGGGGATCCAGTCGTTGCTGCTGGAACTCCTGCCCGATTTCTGCGGTGTTGATGTCGCGGACGGGGACCTGGACCCGCAGGGAGACGCTGTCTGGACGCTTACGGAGAGGGAGCACCTTCTGGCGACCTGGGTTGTCGCGGTGTGGCAGAACCGAAAAGTTGATCAGCATTCGCCTGCCTGGGACCCCGGTGGGCGGCACCGATCCGGTGCTGGAGTCCTACCGAGGTCGGCTCTCCAGCCGCCGCGGGCGGCACGCGGGCAAATGGGCGGTCAACCGCGATCCGCGGGACTGCCATGAGGTCTACTTCGAGGACCCCGAGCGCCCGGGACTCCGGCATGTGCTGAGCTGGAACGGGCTGCCACCGGGAGAAGACGTCCCAGCTTTCTCCGAATACACGCGTACACGAAGCGCTCCGCGCGGCGGCCCGCTCCGGCCTCAAGCCGCATGACGACGGCAAACTGCCGTCTGTATGGCTGGAGTTGATGGCCGCGCGCACGCAGGTCAGGGCCTGGCCAACCCAGATGACCGCCAAGCAAAGAGTGAGCGGGCCCGCGAACTGGCACGGGCTCGCGCCGCTGTCTCTGACCGGCCGCCATTCCCGTTGACGCTCTGCCTCCGCTGGCCGTGACGGTCCCGGGCGGTCTCCCACTAGTGTTCTGAGTCAGGAATTCTGTTCAGATAGCTGGCGAGGCGTTCGAGGATTTCGTCTGCGGTCTTCGTCCAGATGTAGGGCTTTGGGTCGGTGTTCCAGGTGGCGATCCAGTTGCGGATGTCCTTCTCAAGGGCGTGGACGGATTTGTGGACGCCTCGCCGTATCTGCTTGTTGGTGAGTTCGGCGAACCATCGCTCGACGAGGTTGAGCCAGGACGAGCCGGTTGGTGTGAAGTGCAGGTGGAACCGGGGGTGGGCCAGCAGCCACTTCTTGATGGCGGGTGTCTTGTGGGTGGCGTAGTTGTCACAGACGAGGTGGACTTCCAGGTCGCCAGGCACCTCTTTGTCGAGCTTGACTAGGAACTTCTTGAATTCCTCGGCCCGGTGCCTGCGGTGCAGGGAGCTGATCACCTTGCCGGTGGCCACCTCGAGTGCGGCGAACAGCGTGGTGATGCCGGCGCGGACGTAGTCATGGGTCGCCCGCTCGGGAACACCGGGCATCATCGGCAGCACCGGCTGCGACCGATCCAGGGCCTGGATCTGCGACTTCTCATCCACGCAGAACACCAACGCCCGTTCGGGCGGGTCCAAGTAGAGACCGACGACGTCGTGGACCTTGTCGACGAAGTACGGATCGGTTGACAGTTTGAAGGTCTCCGAGCGATGTGGCTGCAGGCCGAACGCCCGCCAGATCCGGGACACCGACGACTGAGACAGACCCATCTCTTTCGCCATCGACCGCGTCGACCAGTGTGTCGCGTTCTTCGGGGTGGATTCCAGCGTCCTGGTGACGACCGCGGCGACCTGGTCGTCCGTCACCGTCCTGGGGCCACCCGGACGTGGCATGTCACCCAGACCTGCGATTCGATATTGCACGAATCGGGCCCGCCAGCGGCCCACCGCCTGTGGTGTGGAACCGAGTTGAGTAGCCACGTCCTTGTTGGAGGTGCCTTCGGCGCAGGCCAGGATGATCCGGCACCGCAATGCCCACGCCTGCGGCGTGGAACGACGCCGCACCCACTCCTCAAGTGCGGCCCGTTCCTCATCCGACAGAGTCAACTCGGCCTTCGGCCGCCCCATCCGCGCCATATAACAAGCCTACACATATACGCGGAATTCCTGACTCGGAACACTAGGGCTTGTTGCGAAAGTGGATCCTGGTCGCCGAGTCCACCTCGTGCCGGTTCACAGGGCGATCACGATTTTGCCGTGAACGTGCCTCTCGGCCTGCGTCGTCACGGCTTCACGGATCTGCTCGACCGGGAAGGTCGCCGCAATCGGAACCGTGATCTCGCCGGCATGGATCGCGTCGGCGATCCGTTCCAGGGCACCCGGACCCGCGTCGAGGGCGCCCGCCTTGCGGACACCGGGCGGCGGGGCGGGGCCGTCGGCTACGACGGAGATCCGCTCGGGTGCCACGCCGAGCTTGAGGGCGGTCTCGGCCGCCTCCCTTCCGAACAGGTCGGTTGCGGCGGTGATCCCCTCGGGCGCCAAGGCCCGCACCCGGTCCGCCAGGCCAGGGCCGTACGCCACGGGTTCCGCGCCGAGCCCGCGCAGGAATCCGAAAGTGCTCTCGGAGGCGGTGCCGAGCACCCGGGCACCCGCAAGCTTCGCCAGCTGCACGGCGAAGATGCCCACGCCACCCGCCGCTCCACCGATCAGGACAGTGTCCCCGGCGCGGAGTTCGATCGCGGCAAGCGCGGCGGCGGCCGTCAGGCCGGACACCGGAAGCGTGGCCGCCACCTCGTCGCCGATGCCATCCGGGGTGGGCCACAGGTCTGCGGCGGGGGTCTTGACCAGCACGAAATCGGCGACGGACCGGCCAATCGCCGCCCCGTACACCCGGTTGCCGACTGCGAATCCGGTGGCTTCGGCGCCCACTTCGTCCACCACTCCGGCGAAGTCGCTGCCGAACCCGGCCGGCAAGGTGATGCCGAACCGCGCCGCCATGTCGGGCCGTGTGGTGATCTGCCAATCCATCGGATTCAGCCCGGCGGCAGTGACCCGGACGCGGACCTCGTCCGGTGCGGCGTGCGGCTCGGGTATCTCCTGCAGTTCGAGTACTTCGGGACCGCCGAATCGCCGGTAGCGGACAGCTTTACTCATCGGTGACCTCTCCTGGCCAGTGATGGGACTTGGTCTTATCGACCGTACACCATTGATGGGACCAAGTCCCGTACACTGTTTCCATGACCCGCTGGCAACCCGACGCACCAGGACGACTCGCCGCCGCTGCCCTCGACCTCTTCGAGCAACAGGGCTACGAGAACACGACCGTGATCGAGATCGCGGAGCACGCCGGGCTCACCAAGAGCACGTTCTTCCGCCACTTCCCGGACAAGCGCGAGGTGCTCTTCGGCGGGGGCACGGTGACCGGTCTCCTCGTCGAAGGGATCGCCTCGGCGCCGCCGGAGTCCGGACCGCTCGACTCGGTGGCGGAGGCCCTCGATGCGCTCGGCCGAACGTTCTTCACCGCCGACCGCCGCGAGTTCAGCGGCCGGCGCCAGGCCGTTCTGAACGCCAATACGGAACTGCGCGAACGTGAAGCCCTGAAGAGGATCGAGCTCACCGCCTCGATGATCGAGGCCCTCAACCGCCGCGGAGTCCCGAGCCTGACCGCGCGTGTGGCCGCGCAACTGGGCACGCTCGCCTGGGAGATCGCCTACGACCAGTGGATCAGCACCGACAACAGTGAGGGCTTCGGCCCGCTGGCACGGCAGGCGCTCGCCGACGTACGCGCGGCCGGAGTCGTGCACTAGGGTCTGTCGCGAAAGCGCTGGTCACAGCCGCTCGTTGATGGCTGCGACCAGCACTGTTGCCTCGTAACGCGCGGCCAGCTTGTCGTATCCCGCGGCTACCGCGCGGTGGCGTTTCAGTCGGTCGATCCCGCACTCCACCGCGTGGCGTTCCTTGTAGTCCTCCCTGCCGAAGGCCGGTGGTCGGCCGCCTAGGAAGCCGAGCTTCTTGCGGTTGCGGACCTGATCGGCCTTCTCCGGGAGGGTGCATTCGATCCTGCGTCTGCGCAGGTAGGAGCGGTTCGCACGGGAGCCGTAGGCTTTGTCGGCTCGAACCCTGTCGGGCGTGGTCCGTGGCCGCCCCGGTCCTGTGCGGGGGACCCGGATGCGCTTCAGGACGGGCTGGAACTGCGGGCTGTCGTGCCGGTGGCCGGCTGTGATCAGCAGCGACAGCGGCTTCTGCCCCTGCTCGGTCGCGAGGTGGATCTTCGTGGTCAGACCACCTCGGGAGCATCCGAATCCATGGTCGTCCGGCTCGGTATCGATCCCTCCGGGAGGTTCGCGCTGGAGATCCCCTTTTTACGCGCGCCAGCGGCGTGCATGTGGGCCCGGCAGACGGTCGAGTTGACGCTCACATCCCAGGTGATAAGGCGTGAAGTGGTGTCCCGTGATGGAAAGAGAACGCGCCGGATCCGACGCGAACGGCCGCCGTCGGCAGAGGGAGACAGCCTTTCTTCTTCCGGAAGAGAAGCCCGCCGACCTACAGCAAGTCAAGGAGACACGCACCGTTTCCGTACGCCTCGCTGAACCGGACCAGCTCCCGCCCGGGTGAATAAACACTCCCTGAGAACCCCGGCCAATCCAAAGCGCGCGTGGCCACGAATGTACTACCAGCAGACCCATCGAGAGGCAGCACCGAAACTGGCCTCATAAACCCAATAGAAAGCCGCACCGCGACACCTCAACGCGCCCTTCCCCATGCCCTGTTCAGGTCGGTATCCCAAGTGCCGCCATCATCTGACACCAAGGGCCTTCCTACGCATGCCCATAGCTTGGGTTTCGAGCGGTTGTTCCAAGGCGGCTGCCTGCGGGCATCTCAAGCTCGCTATTCTCGGCAGCGTGTGCCCACAGGCTGCGGGGATGAACGATCATGCGCTGTCGTCGTCCGGTGCCGGGCGACGACCACTCGCCTCCGAACTGCGGGTGAGTGCTCGCGCTGTCGTAGTGGATCACGCGAGTCGGATCCTTCTGATCCGGCACTGCGACAGCGGCCAGGAATTCCACGTGCTAACTGGAGTACGGGCGGGTTCCCTGAGGGGCTGCTCGGCGCGTCGTTCCATTTCAGCTGGCAGGAGGCTCGATGGGCTCCTACATCGGCCTCTCAGGATGTTGGGCCGTTCTCCTGAATTTCAGGACTCTCTGCTGTAATTTGAACGTCCGTGGCAGATCCCGGGACTCGCGTGCTCTCCCTCGTACCACCTCCCAGCGAACCGTCGCCCGCAGAGGCGGAGTTGCTGGGAGGCGGGCCGGGGCTGAGCGATGTGCTGTTGCTGCAGCACCGGTACGCAGGCGGGGCGGACGAGGAAGACGAGCAGCTGTTCTTCATGGACGCGCTGGTCGAGTACCAGTGGGCGCGAGATGTGGCGGGCCTGGCGTCCTCCACCCTGGACGGCTGACGAAGCCAGTGATCGAGGTGTGCGACCACTACGGTGTCGTACCGTGGCGGCTGACGCCCCGCCACGTCGACGGATACTTCGCCGGAGTCGGCAAACGCCAGGCACCGACGGTGCGATCGAAGCTGAACAGGATCGACCACTTCTTCGCATTCCTGGAGCAACGCTACGCGCACGAGATCTTCCAGCGGTTCGGGGCGGCGGTCGAGTCGCCGATCGATCCATTCAACCGACACGCACACCGCGGCGACTTCGGCCTGCGGGTGCCACCGTCGGCCCGGGCGGTCAACGAGTTCTTCGCTGGCTGGCGGCGGCAGCTGGCGCACGCCCGCAAGGAGGCGGTGGCGTGCAGGGACTACGTGATGGCGAAGTTGATCTACATCTCCGGAGTACGCGCCTCGGAGCTGTGCCAGATGCGCATGAAGGACCTGCACTGGGAGGCCGGCGACTTCGGGCGGTTCGTCGTCCAGGGCAAGGGCGCCCGAGGGTCGGGGCCGCGGCAGCGAGAGGCGTTTCTGTTCGCCGAGGGACGTGAGTTGCTGTGGTGGTACGTGGAGGAAGTCCGCGGGTTGTTCTCAGACGACCCGGAGCACCCTGAGTCGCCGGTCTGGCCCTCAGAGCGCCTGGCGCGAGACCTTGGCGGCATGCCGAACCCTGTCGGCCCCGCGGTGACAACGTCGACGTTACGGAAGGCTCTAGCGAGAGCCTCGGAGGCCCACCTGGCAGGTCCGGTCGAGCGGATCTTTCCTCATCTGCTTCGGCATGCCTGTGCCACACACCGTTACGAGGCGGGGATGTCGCTGTGGGAGGTGCAGAAGTTGCTCGGCCATGACTGGACGACGACCACGGTTCGGTACATTTTGTCCGCTCAGAGTGACCCAGAGATGGCCAGCCGACGTTCGTCGGCTCGGGCCGCACAACGATTGCGCGTGGACACGGGGGGTCTGTCGTGAAATGGAACCTACGGTGGGCGGCGGCCAACCGAGGCATCTGGAGGCCCAGTGACCTGATGCCCGTGTTCAAGGAAGTCGGCTTCACTCCGTCGATGTCGAAGGTCTCCGCGCTCTGGTCGGGCACACCGGTAACGGTGCGGTTGGACGACCTGGACCTGATCTGCGCTGCTCTTCAGTGCACGGTCGCGGACCTACTCGTCGCCGAACCTGCAGCCGGGAAGACGCCGGTGGCCCAGGACGAGGGGCTCGCTACGGCTTCGGGTGAGTCGCCCAGGCCAGTGCCGCGCCGGTCCACCGGGGCGGGGCGGCCCAGGTCACTCCCACCGAACTGAGGTGGCCCCAAGACGAAAGCGCCTGCCCTCGCTGGGGCAGTGCGCCGGCTGCCTCGGCTGGGGGCTGCGGGTCCAGTCACCGTTCTGCTCCCCCTGCCACCAGTGGCGCTCCAAACGAAACCACCCGGAGGGCCAGTGCAGACGGTGTAAGCGGCTGTGGCGCATCAACGATGAAGGCTTCTGCCGGGCGTGTGTCGTAGCCGTCACCGAGTACGACGCGGCCTGGTACTTCGAACCCGCACAGGCCGCGGAACAGCCGACATGGACGCAGCTCGCGTTCTGTCTGCCCGCTTCCGTCCGTCGGCCTGCCTTGCCCACCGGTACCTACCGCCTGCAGACTGATGGCCGCTACCACGCACCTGGCTGGGCACGCGCGCAGCGCCCCGCCCACGTCGTGGACGACAAGCAGATCTGTCCGCCAGCAGTGCGTGGACAGGTTGCCCTGTTCCCTGCGCCGTACCGGCTGCTGGAGCTCCACGCCGTCGCGATTCGCAGCCGATTCCAAGACGATCTGATCCGACTCAAACCGCTGGTCGGTCAAGTGCACGGCCGAGCACTGCCTCGGGCGTGCCTGGCGCGTCAGTGCCATGAACATGCTGGCCCTTGCGCTGGCGGCGCGCGACGCGGCCGGCCAGGACCTGGTCGACGCCGCGATCCTTGACGCCCTGCCTCACCGGCCCGTCGGAGTCACCCGGGTCCTGAACAAGGCTGGCTGGCTCGCCCCTGACCTGGACCGCGAGGTGGCCCTGCTGCCGCACGCCCAGCGGGCCCGCCCCCAACCTCAGCCACGAAGTTGCGACCACTGCCTCTCGTGGGGCCGAAACCAAGTGTGCGACGCCTGTAGAAGCTGGCGTCGTGTCTACGCTGACCAGCGAGGATGTTGCGGTCAGTGTGGCGCCGGGCCGCTTCCCCTGCGGAACGGTCGATGCCGCGACTGCACTCGACAGCGCCTTCACCTGGGTCCTGACACCGACGCCTCAACCTGGCGACAACTACGGTTTGCCGGACCGTCCTTGGCGAACGGCAGCGCGACCCGTCGCGAGCTCCTCGCGGATCGCCCGGAGCTCAACCCGCCAGCCGTACTTGAGGGTCAGGCGACGATCTTTGAGATCGAGCGGGACTGGCGCCCGCTGTCCGGAGCCCTGCTGCCGGCCCCGCTACCGCCGGTGAAGGCCCTGCTGGCGGACTTCGCCCGATACACCTCCGAGAACCGCTGGAACCAGAAAGTCCACGAGCCGATGGCTCGGGTTCTACGAGTGGCCGCCACCTGGCTGGGCGCCGACACTGTCTTCCGCAAGGATGAGCTTCGGGCAATGCACCGCGTGTTCGGCGGCAAGGGGCGCATTCGCGGGCTTCTCGCCTTCCTGGACCAACGCGAACAGCTCGTCACCTCGCCGCCGCGGCGCAACCGCCACGAGGCTTTCGTCCACCGCACCATTGCCGCCTTCCCTCCACGAATCAGCGACGAACTCGGCACGTGGGTTGGGGTCTTGCGTGGCGCCAGCAGGCCCCACCACCGCGTCACCGACTACGCCACTATGCGCCGCTACCTCATCTACCTGGCCGCGCCACTCGCTGACTGGACCACCCGCTACACCACCTTGCGTCAGGTGACGGAGGCTGACGTCACAACCGCGGTCACCGCGGTCAAAGGGCCCCGCGCCCACGAGCGCGCTGTGGCGATCCGGTCGCTCTTTCGAGCCCTGAAACACACCAAGCTCGTCTTCGCCGACCCCACCCGCGGCGTTCGCCTAACCCGTCAGGAATTGTTGCCCACAGCTCTGGCCCCCGACCGGCTGGCCGGGCTCTTGGAAACCAGCTCCAACCCGGCTACCCGTCTGGTTCTCGCCCTGGTCGCCCTCCACGCAACAAGCGGCACCGACCTGCGCAACCTCGTCCTCTCCGACGTGCTGCTCACCCGACGGCAACTTCTGATCCGCCGCCCCCACGGCCGTCACGTCGTCCACCTCGACAACACCACAGCTGACCTACTGCACGCCTGGCTCCGCTACCGCCATCAGTGTTGGCCACGCACCGTCAACGCGCACCTCCTGGTCACTCAACAGACCGCCAGCGCGACCGATCCTGTCTCCGCGGACTACGTCTACAGGCGCTTCGATCGCGCCGGTCTGACTCTGCGCGCAGTTCGCGCCGACAGAATCCTGGACGAGGCCCGCGAGACCGAAGATCCCGTCCACCTCGTCCGTATCTTCGGAATCTCCATCACCACTGCCATGAAGTACATCCACGCTGCCCACCCCCACCGCGCCGGCCCTGTTCCTCACTGAGGCAGACGGCCGCCCCCGGAAAGCACGTCCACCCCCAAATAGCGTCATTCCAGGACCCTGACATGCCTTCACGATGGCGGCAGCTCAGTGTTTAGTCTCTCGGTAGGCACTCGCTCGATGCGGATCCAGCCCCTCCAGCCCCGCTCCTCCAGGATCGCCCGGAGTCGCTCGGCGACCGGTGAGGAGTTGGCCGTGGTCGAGTCCAGCAGGTCGACGAACTGGTCGTCGATGCCGTCGTCGGCACCCACCTCGCCGGCCTCCTCAGCGCGAATCATCAAGCGCTCCATGATGTCGGCGACCTCGACGATCTGCGGATCGTCGGTCGGCCAGTCGAGTGCCCCGCTGAGAAGGCTGTAGAGCTTCACCATGTCGGGGTCGTCCAGCTCCACGTGCTTCTCGGCGATCACGGCGTCGATCGAGTGCGGCAACTGGGCGGCGATCATGATCCAGGCGTCCCGCTCCATCTCGATGTACCGCTCCTCAACTCCGAGACCGCGCAGCCGGTCGAGGTAGTCCACGACGCTCTGCGGAAGCGCCAGGTGCTCTCCGGCGGCAAGCCTGGCGAGTCGGCTGCGAGTGTCCTGCAGCCGCCGGATCTCGGCGCGCAGTGTCTTGTCGATCTCCTGGACGCCGCCGGCGAAGTCCTCCGGGCCGGCGGCGAGGAGTTCCTGTACCCGGGCCAGCGGCACGCCGGCGTCTGCGAGGGTGCGGATCCGGATCAGTCGCACGACCGCGGCAGCGTCGTAGGTCCGGTATCCGGACCGGTCGCGCTCGGGCTCCGGCAGCAACCCGATCCGGTGGTAGTGGCGTACGGCCCGCACCGTCACCCCGGCGTACGCCGCAAGCTGGCTGATGGTGAGCATGGGTCTCAGCCTGCCTCAGGCGATCTTCCGGCGATAGGCGGTCATCGCGAAGATGTACGCCACGACGAGGATGCCGATGCACCATGCGAGGGCGGTCCAGATGTCGTCGCCGACCGGCTTCTGGGCGAACAGGTTGCGGATCGTGTTGACGATCGACGTAACCGGCTGATGTTCGGCGAACCAGCGCACCGGGCCGGGCATCGTCTTTGTGGGCACGAACGCCGAGCTGACGAAGGGCAGAAAGATGAGGGGGTAGGCGAACGCGCCGGCTCCCTCGACCGATGACGCGGAGAGCCCGGGGATCACGGCGAGCCAGGTCAGCGCCAGGATGAACAGGAGCAGGATGCCAGTGACCGCGAGCCATGCTGACACTCCTGCCCCTGAGCGGAAGCCCATGAGCACAGCGACGCCCACGACGAGCACGAGGGCGATCAGGTTGGCGACCAGGGAGGTGACGACGTGGGCCCACAGCACACCCGACCGCGCGATCGGCATGGACTGGAATCGTTCGAAGATCCCGCTCTTCACATCGGTGAACAGCCGGTACGCGGTGTAGGAGATGCCTGAGGCGATGGTCATGAGCAGGATGCCGGGCAGCATGTAGTTCACGTACGGAACCGACCGGGTATCGATGGCGCCGCCGAACACGTAGACGAACATCAGCATCATGGCGACCGGCGTGATGGCGGTCGTGATGATGGTGTCCATGCTGCGTGTGACATGGCGCAGGGTCCGCCCCGTGAGCGCGGCAGTGTCGCTGAAGAAGTACGTGGTCATCCTTGTCCCCCAGTTGTCGTGCCAGTGACGTCGCTCTTGTCGGTGCCCCCGATGACTGCGAGGAAGATCTCCTCGAGAGTCGGCTGCTTCTTGACGTACTCGACCTTGGCTGGTGGGAAGAGTTGCTTGAGCTCGGTGAGGGTGCCGTTCACGATGATCCGACCCTGGTGGAGGATCGCGATTCGGTCGGCCAGCTGCTCGGCCTCGTCCAGGTACTGCGTGGTGAGCAGCACCGTAGTTCCGTGGCCGGCGAGCTCCTTGACCGCCTCCCACACCTCGATGCGCGCCTCGGGGTCGAGTCCGGCCGTCGGCTCGTCCAGGAAAATCACCGGCGAATTCCCGATGAGGCTCATCGCGATGTCCAGCCGGCGGCGCATCCCACCCGAATACGTGGACACTCTCCGCGCGCCCGCCTCGCTCAGCAAGAAACGCCTCAGCAGGTCATCCGCAGTCGCGCCAGGGTCCTTGATGTGGCGCAGCCTGGCGACCAGGGCGAGGTTCTCCCGACCGCTGAGGATCTCGTCGACGGCCGCGAACTGCCCGGTGAGACTGATGGACTCCCGCACGTTCGCCGCTTGCGTGGCGACGTCGAAGCCATGGACGCTCGCCGCCCCCGCGTCGGCTTTCAGGAGCGTGGCGAGGATCCTCACGGTCGTGGTCTTGCCCGCCCCGTTGGAACCGAGCAGGGCGAAGATGGTGCCCGGCACCACGTCGAAGTCCACACCGCGCAGCACTTCGAGCTTCCCGTACGACTTCTTGAGACCTTGCATGCGAATCGCCGGACCGGCGATCGATTGTGCTGTCATGGTCATCTGCCTCCTTCGCGGAGTTGTTCCAGGCGACTGCGCGGAAGCTCCTCCCGGGAGGATGGAGGGTTGACCTAGCGTCAAGGTCAAGCCCGTTCCGACCACGGCACTCAGATCGCCGACCGGCCAGACACACTGCAGCGATTACGGGCCGCTCGCCCCGAGCTTGTTCGGCCGCAAACCCGCCATACTCATAGCTGTCGGTGAACCACTCACGCGTCGGTTCCTGCGACTCACCGGCCAGAAATCGACGAACCCGCCTGCTTCGCCCGGCGGACGTGTCGAGCCTGGTGAGACGGCTGCCGAAGCAGCAGTCCGTGAGGTACTGGAGGAGTCTGGATTGCGGGTCAGTGTCGGTGAACTGCTCTGGGTCCGCGAGTAACTACCGGAGCAGAACTCCGGCAATCCGTATCACCGCACTCAACTGCACCAGCTTCAGCTGTACTTCAAAGCCCAACTGGAGTCCGAAGCCGCGTTGCCGGCGACAGCGCCAGACCGCACACAATCGGCCGTTGTCCGGCATCCCCTGGCCACGCTCAGCGAGCTGGCCCTGTTTCCGCTCGGGCTACAGACACCGCTGACCGCCCTTGGCGCTGGCCAGGCGGCGGACGCTCCCGTGTACCTCGGCGACCTGCTCTGATCTTGATATGCCGCCAGCCCGTGCGCCGCGCCGACAGACCCGAGCACGGCGCGGATCTGGGCGAGCGGGACAGTGTCTACTTGCCCACCTGATGGGCGATCACGGCACGACCTCACACAGGGTTCGCCGCTGAGCTGCAGCCAAAGGGTGAACCAGAGCGAGCCGCTTGGACCGCCTCTGCTGAGCACACCCGACCGGATCGGCTACGACGCGTCGACGATCTGGTGCCGGAGATGCACGTAGGTCCAGGCAGCGAGACTGGTCGGGTGGTGGTCCGGACGGTTCGGCCCTGTTCGGGCACGAAGTTCTCGCGCAGGCCGGTCGACATTCCGAGCACCGCCTCGACCAACCCCTCGGTCATCCCGGCCTTGTGAAGCTGTACGCGCGTGGCGTCGTCGGTGATCCGCTCGACCCTGGTCCGCCGACCGGTGGCGGCGGTGAGGATGCCGGCGACCTGTCGCCGTGTACCGGGACCTGTGCCAGGTTCCCGGGCAGGACGCGCCCGGAGAGTGGGCGGCCACCGACCCACAACCACCGAAGCGCTCTCGTTGGGTCTGTCCACCAGTGGCGGGCCCCGCGCCCAGCCGGCGTGCTGAGCGGCTCGGCGCGTCGGCGAGCCTCCACCGCCTCCTGGACCTGGCGTCTCTGACGTGTGCGGTGGCCGCGGCGAGGTCGTCGACCGTGCGGTCCCGGTCCCCCCTCGGCCGGGGAAGGTTGACCACTACACGAGGGGGTTCCGCCCGCATGATCGGCGGATTCCGGAACCGAGTTGTGAACCCGGATCCGGACGACCTGTTTGTCGAACGGAATGTCCGTCAGGTCGAAGGTTTCGCAAGGGTGTCGGGTGCAGGGAACTTTGGGCGCCAGGACGCGGTAGCCGCTGCAGGGCGGTACGGCCCCGACCGGCCCGTGCCACACGGCCACGGCGAAGGGATCGCGGTCGACGGCGAGACGGAGCCGGTGATCGTGAAGTGGGCGGGTGGATCTCACACCAAATCTAGACGAGACAACCTCACCCAGGAACAGCGGGCCGCGGAAGCTGGGCGTCGACTGGGCGCGACCGGCACGGCCGACGTCACACACGCGTGAACCTCGTTCGCGAGCTGCGGTGTTCGTTGCGAATCTGCGTACGGCAGGGCGCGGCCCACCAGCACACCTCGCGGCGCTGCCCGGGCACTGTAAAGCGCGCGTGGAGGCGTTTTGGAGGGCGTGGGGAGGTCAGTGCCGCGAGGCGCGCCGGGACGGGCTCGCAGCACGATGAAGCGGCGGCCCCCGGAATTCCGGGGGCCGCCGCTTCATCGTGCTGTGCTGATCCTCACGTGGTGCGCGTCCGCCTCAGGCGGCCTGCCTCTTCAGCGTCCTCGATGTGACGGCAGCCCCCGCGAGCAGCGCCGCCATCAGGGTGCCGATGATCGCGACGATGACGACACCCGAGTTCAGGTGCAGGCCCACGTCCGACGAGGTGGCCTCGGAGAGACCGGCCGCCATGCCGGCCAGCGGGGGCAGCGTCACCAGTACACCGAGGGCGGCGCCGATGACGATGACCAGGGCGGTCTCGCCGGCAGAGGTGAACAGGAGCTGGCGGACGGTGCCGCCGGCCGACTTCATCACCTCGAAGTCGCGGCGCCGGCCGTGGGCGGCCATGGCCATGGAGTTGGCGACGGCGATCACGCTGTAGCCGACGGCGATGACGATCACCATCATGGCGAGCGACTCGGTGAGCTTGGCGTCGGTGTTGTAGTCAGCCAGGGCGTACGCGGCGGCGTCGTGCAGCGCGACTCCGGGGGCCGCGGCCGAGGCCTTGGCATTGCCCGGGACGAAGATGTCGTCGGTGAGCGCGGCCGGGTCGTGGGCGCGGACCAGGTCTCGGGCGACCACGAAGTCGCCGCGGGCCGGGTCGTCGGGCAGTACCTGGGAGACGCGGAGGGTGACGGTGGCGCCGTCCGTGAAGCGGACCGGGACCTTCTGGCCCTGCTTCAGCCCCAGGTCGCCGGCCGTCTTCTTGCCGAGGACGGCCTCGCCCTGCTTGTTCCACTTCGCGTCTCGGCTGCCCAGGACGTCCAGGACGGTGGACGCCCCGGGCTGCTCGCTGTTCTTGCCGTTCTTCGTTTCCACGAAGGCCCGGGTCGGCAGCGCCGCCTTCCCCACGGGGTTGTCGGCGACGACCTCGTCGGTGTTGCCGGGCGTGCCGTCCGGCGTGACGATCGTCTGGCCCGCGACCTTCAGCGCCTCACCGGCCGGGTAGGCGACCCGCATGGTCGACACCATGCCGCTGAGCAGTACCGCGAAGCCGACAGCGGCGATCACCGGGGCCACCAGCGAGGCGGCGCGGCGCGGGTTGGCGACCAGCTCGGCGCGGATGAGGACCGGGGCGGCCTTGCCGCCGCGCTGGAACGGTGCGGTCAGGAAGCGGCCGGCCGGGCCGATGAATGCCGGGGTGAGCAGGGCCGCCGCGACGATCAGCGTCATGGTGGCGAAGATCGCCATGTTGACGCGGTTGTCGGCGGTCGACGTGGCGGTGCCGATCGCGAGCAGGGCGCCCAGGCCCAGGACGGAGAGACCGGCGATCCAACGACCGCGCCCCATGCCCTGGTTGGCCGAGCGGCTGTCGAGCAGCGCTTCGATGGGGGCGACCTTGGCGGCCTTCCGGCCCGCGCTCCAGGCGCCGATCACGCTGACGCCGATGCCGACCAGGGAGCCCGTGAGCAGCGGCCAGGCAGCGACGGTGATCTCCATGCCGGGCGGCGTCACGTCCAGGCCCTTGAGGATGGACAGCAGCAGCGGGGTGGCGGCCACGCCCGCCAGGCAGCCGGCGATCGAACCGGCGAGCCCGACCACGGCGGCCTCGCCGAGGATCATGTGGCGGATCTGCTGGGGCGAGGCGCCGATGGTGCGCAGCAGGCCGATCTCGCGGCGGCGCATCCCGGTGGACAGGACCAGCATGGAGGCGACCACGAAGACCGTGGTGAACAGGCCGAGGAGGGCCATGGCACTGATGAGCTGGACGCCCAGGAAGCGCTTGTGCTCGATGTATTCGGGTTGCAGTTCGGACCGGCCGTCGCCGGAGACGACGCTGCCGTGGTCGCCGATAGCCTTCTTCGCACCGGAGACGATCGCGCCGGTGTCGGCGCCCTTGTCGGGGATCAGGGCGATGGTGGCCACGCCCGGCTGGTGGCGGGCCGCGAACTGCTCGCTGAAGTAGTAGCCGGGGCCGTCCACCGTGCCGACGACCCGGAACTGCTCCCGGCCCTTGGTGATGTTGACGGTCAGCTCGCTGCCCACGGCGGCGCCGAGGTCACGGTCGACCACGACCTCGTTCGCGGTGACGGGAGCGCGGCCGGAGACCAGCCGGTACGGCGCCATGCGCGCGCTGGCGAAGCCGTGCCCGGACTCGTCGGCGCCCTCGTCGGTGACGGGCGTGCCGTTCTTGATCGCCTGGGCGTAGAAGGAGCGGTCGACCACGGCATCGGCGACGCCGGGGATCTTCGTCAGGCCGGAGACGAGCGGCTCGGCCTCGGTCCTGCTCCACGGCATCCGGTCCTCGGGGCTGCCGTCGGTGTCGACGGCCTGCTTCGGCAGGACGAGGGCGGCGGTGCCCTCGTAGCGGGGCTGGACCTTGGCGCGGGCGGAGTCGTAGATGACCAGGGTGGTGGTGATCAGGGCCACGCCGACCAGGACGGCGACGAAGGCGCCGAGGAAACTGGACCAGCGTTCACGGACGTTCGCGAGAATCAGCATGTCGGTCAGGCCTCCAGCCGGGCCATGTGGGTGGCGATCGCCGCGGCCTTGTCGGCGCCGACTTGGTGGTCGAGGTGGATACGGTCGGCGATCCGGCCGTCCTTGAGGAAGACGACGACGTCGGCGTGGGCGGCGGCGACCGGGTCGTGGGTGACCATCAGGGTGGTCTGACCCTCGCGGTCGACCAGCATCCGCATCATCCGCAGCACCTCGCGGGAGGTGACGGTGTCCAGGGCGCCGGTCGGCTCGTCCGCGAAGAGGACGTCGGGCCGGGTGACGAGGGCACGGGCGAGGGCTACGCGCTGCTGCTGGCCGCCGGACATCTCGCTGGGCCAGTGCCCGGCTCGGTCGGCGAGCCCCACGGAGGCGAGCGCCGTGGAGACCTGCTCGCGGCTGACCTTGCAGCCGGCGAACCGGGACGGCAGCTCCACGTTCTGTGCCGCCGTCAGGGACTCCACCAGGTTGAAGGCCTGGAATACGAAGCCGACGTGCTTGCGTCGCAGTTCCGTGCGCTGCGTCTCGTTCTGGCGGCCGATGTCCACGCCGGCCAGGATGATCTGCCCGTCGGACGGCTGCTCAAGACCGGCCGCGCACTGCAGCAGGGTCGACTTGCCGGAACCGGAGGGGCCCATGATCGCGGTGAAGGTGCCGCGGCGGAAGGAGAACGAGACGCCGTCCAGAGCGGTGACCTGCCGTCCGCCGGTGCCGTGGACCTTGCGCACATCGTGGAGTTCGACCGCGTCCTGCGTGGGGGTGGGGTGGCTCGTCGTCGTCATGCCTTGATTCCACTGCGCCGGGGGCGACCGGGGCACTGACCTGCTCTCTACTCCTGAGGTAGAGGCAGCTCTACCTTCCGGGCTTCCCGGAGATCCGGAAGGGACCGCATGGGTACGTTGGCCGTATGCAACCCACAACGGCCTGGCAGGCCATGGCTCAGCGGCCGCTGAGCTTTCTGACCTCCAGCTGGCCCTGGCGGTCCCTCGCGTATCTGAGCGGCGGTGTCCTGGTCGGGGCGGTGGCGGTCCTCGTCTTCACCCTCGGCCTGGCCGCGGGCCTGATCTTCCTGGTCGCACTGATCGGTGTCGCGCCCCTGGTCGGCCTGGTCTTCGCCTCCACCGTGGTCGCCACGGTGGAGCGCCGTCGGCTGCGCCTCGTCGACCTCGACCACGTCAGCGACCCGCACCGTGTCCCGGAGGCCCCGGGGCTGCGCGGCTGGGTCTCCACCCGGCTCAAGGAGCAGGCGACGTGGCGGGAGTTGATGTTCACGCTGCTGTCGGCCGTCGCCCTGTGGTGGCTCGACCTGATGGTGCTCGGTTTCTCGTTCGGGCTGCCGGCCACGACCATCGCCTCGACGGACGGTGACACCTGGCCGTGGACGGTGTTCGGGGTACTGGTGCTGCTCTCCACGCCGTACACGGTGACCTCGTGGGCGGGGGCCCGTGCCGCCATGGCCCGTTCCTTCCTCGCCCCGCGGGACCGGGAGCTCGGCGAGGAGCTGCGTGAGGTGCGCGCCTCCCAGTCGCGGCTTCTGGACTCCTTCGACGCCGAGCGGATCCGTATCGAGCGGGACCTCCACGACGGAGCCCAGCAGCACCTGGTGTCGCTGGGTATGACGCTGGGTCTGATGCGCCTGGACACCGGGCCGGGCTCGTCCCAGGACGAGCTGCTCACCCAGGCCGAGCGTCAGCTGTCGACCGTACACAAGGAGTTGCGGGCTCTGATCCGGGGTCTGAACCCACCGGTGCTCGCCGATCACGGGCTCGTCGCGGCGATCGAGGACTACGCGGGCCGGTTCCCGATCCCCGTGACGGTGGATCTGAAACTGCCCGAGCGGCTGCCCAGGAAGCTTGAGACGACGATGTACTACCTGATAAACGAGGCCATGACGAACATCGCCAAACACAGCGGTGCCAAGACCGCCGCGGTGCACGGTCGCTACCATTGCGATCTGTTGATCCTCGACATCAAGGACGACGGCCGGGGCGGGCTGGATCCCGCGGGCAGCGGCGTGACAGGGCTCGCGGACCGGGTCACCGCTCTCGACGGCCGGATGCGGGTGTCGAGTCCGTCCGGTGGTCCCACCCTGTTGCACGTGGAGGTTCCGTGTCGCTTCGCCTGATCGTGGCCGAGGACGCCGTTCTGTTGCGCGAAGGCCTGGTCGGGCTGCTCGAACGGGTCGGACACGACGTGGTGGCGGCGGTCGGCGATGCCGACGCTCTGCTTGCCGCGGTCCGCGCCGACCGCCCGGATCTGATCGTCACCGACGTACGGATGCCGCCGTCGCTCGGCGACGACGGGCTGCGGGCGTCGGTCGAACTGCGCGGGGAGTTCCCCAAGCTGCCTGTGCTCGTGCTCAGCCAGTACGTGGAACGCTCGTACGCCCTGCGCCTGCTGGACTCGGGCGGCGGTGCGGGGGTGGGCTATCTGCTCAAGGAGCGGGTGGGCGCGGTGGCGGACTTCACGGCCGCGATCGAGCGGGTCGCCGCCGGCGGAACGGTGGTGGACCCCGAGGTCATCCACCAGCTGGTCCAGCTGCGCCATGACCCGCTGGAGCGGCTCAGCGCCCGGGAGCGCGAGGTTCTCTCGCTGATCGCGGAGGGGCGCACCAACGCGATCCTGGCCAAGCAGCTGTTCATCAGCGAGGCGGCCGTGAACAAGCACATCGGCAACATCTTCACCAAGCTGGACCTTCCGGTGGCCACTCAGGGGCACCGCCGGGTCCTCGCGGTGCTGGCGTACCTGCGGGCCTGACACCGCGGCGCGGGCCTGGTCCGGGCCGGCGAGCGCAAACCCCGCCCGCCTCCGGTGAGAGGCGAGCGGGGTTTCGCGTACGGGGACGGCCAGCTGGGTCTCCTGTGCCGGGGTCCGCCGTATCGAGCGGCCGCTCAGCCTCACAGGGCGAGCAGGATGCGGCGGGCGTCACTCCTTGGAGGCGATGGCGACACTGTTCTTCTCCGACAAGCGCGTCACCGGGTCGCCGGCGCCCCCTGGGCACGGTGTTCTGCGTGACCGCGGTGACATCGGCCGAGCCGTAGGCGAAGGTGGTGATCCCGGCGCCGGGGTCCAGAGCCACACCGGGACTCTGATCGTGGAGGCCGGGCGGGACCAGAAGTCGGCCTGAAGGCGGGGGGCGAGAGTGCGAACAGCCTGTTCGTTCACCAAGCCTGCCTACGGCATGTCGTCCAGGTGCTGTCAGATGCTTTTCTCTTCCCCGGTTCGGTGCGAGTCCGGCTCCAGCGCACCTCCGCCCAGGGCCCGTGACGCACGTCACGGGAACCCGTGAGACCGGTCGGACAGTACTCCACGTGACTCACTCAACCCATGCCCGTCTCCGCGAAGGTGACCCGGCCGCGCTCGCCGAGGCGTTCCGGGAGCACGCGGACGCCGTGTACCGCCATGCCCTGTGGTCCACGGGAAACTGGGCCACGGCCCAGGACGTCGTCTCCCTCACCTATCTGGAGGCGTGGCGCTCTCGCGAGCGGCTACGCCCGGAGGAGACCGGCAGTCTGCGCCCGTGGCTGCTGGGCATCGCCACCAATGTCCTGCGTAACACGGCCCGTTCGGCCCGGCGGCATCAGAGAGCCCTGGCCCGGATGCCGCGCGCGGACATCGTCGCGGACTTCGCCGAGGAGGTGACGGGGCGGCTGGCGGACGCCGAACGGCTGGCGGCGGCCAAGGCAGCGCTGGAGGGGCTGCGGCGCACCGAGCGCGAGGTGTTCACCCTGTGTGTCTGGGGCGGGCTGGACTACGCGTCCGCCGCCGAGGCCCTGGGCATACCCGTCGGCACCGTGCGCTCCCGGCTGTCCCGCGCCCGCGCCAAGCTGCGCGACTCCACCGGGCGCCCGGCCGACCGACGCGACGGCACACAGGGCGCACCCGGTCGGGAACTTCCCCAAGGCAGCGGACAGATACAGCGCGTAAACAGTATTCCGGCTCGAACCACCCAGGAGAACCTCACATGAACGCCCTGTTCCGGAACCGTTCTGGCGCAACCACCCCGTCCTGGCGTCCGGCGGACCCAACCCACGAGGAAGAGAGCCAGGAGTGGCGGGAAGCCCGGGAGCGCACCGAGCTCGCCGCGCTGCGTGCGATGGTCCCGCCGCCCGCCGCCCCCCGGCTTTCGCCCGCCCGTCACGCGGAACTTGAAGCACACCTGATGAACGAGATCAACGACACGGCCGTCACGTCCGGCGCCGCAAAGTCCCGCTCCACCACCGGCCGCCCCTCGGTCTTCGGCAGGCTGACGCCCGGCCGGTCGATGTCCCTCGGGGCGGCGGCCGCCGTCGTCGCAGCGACCGTGGCGGGGTTCGCCGTCACCGGCAGCAGCGGTCAGACGGCCGTCGCCGCGCCCGCCCCGCTCACGGTGGAGAACTCCCGGGCCACCGTGGCGCTCGCCACCGTCGCGGAGCGGGCCGCCGCCCTCGCCGGCTCCCCCGGCACCGCGCACCGCGGGACCCACCGCCAGGAGTGGGCACTGGGGATGTGGGACGACGGCAAGCACAAGCCGGAGCAGATGCCGGTGACCGAGTCCCGCGACCGCTGGAACGCCGACGGCACCGGTGAGGCGCAAGACATCAAGGACGGCCGGATCGTCCACCGCACGCACCTGCCGGCAGGGTCATGGGAGAAGTTCGCCGACTTCCGGAGCACGCCCCCGACCACCGTCGGCGGCCTCGCCGACTACCTGGCGAAGGAGAACCCCGACACCCGCGCCAGCGCGTACTGGACGATGGACTCCGTGGAGGCGCTGCTGCGTGAGTGGACGCCCGGCCCCGCCCAGACGGCCGCGATCGACGGCCTGCTCGCCGAGCGGTCCGGCCTGCGTGCCCTCGGCCCGGTCAAGGACCGTGCGGGGCGCCAGGGCCAGGCGTACGGCGTGGACTTCAAGGGGACGGTGCGGTGGACGATCATCCTCGACGAGCACACCGGACGCATCCTGGGCACGGAGCTCTCCAGCATCAAGACCGACCCGAAGATGCAGCTCAAGCCCGGTGACGTCGAGCAGTACGACACCTACCTCGACTGACACCACCGGGACGCCTGGTCACAGCCAGGGCCACGCCCCCGGGTCCCGCACGTCACACCGCGGAGCCCGGGGGGGGCTTTCGCCGCCGGTCTCCGCACGGCCGGTCCGCCCGCTCCTCCGCACGCTTGCCCGCCCGTGGGCGGCCCCGCACCACGCCGTGGCGTGGACCGTTGCCGTGGATCGTACCGACGACCGATACGGCCCTCCGATCTGGCCTCCGTACGGGGTACGCCGATGCGTCTTCACACGCACGGCTCGTCCGCTCCTACCTGGGTAGTTTGGTGACCATTTCCCTGGCCGCGTCCTTGGCCCACTTGCACACCGGGTCCTTGGACGTGGCTGAGTGCCCACGGGCCTCGGCTTCGGCCGTGGAGTGCTGCCCGAGGGGCACGATCACGTCGCAGAGGCCCGGACCGGTGGACCGCGTTTGCTTGGCCTGCCGGCCGTCAATGGTGACAGCGGTCTTCGGAGCACCGGCGCCGCCGACGATGACGTCTTTCCATGCCTTGGTGTCCCAGTAGTTGATGGTCACCGCGGGGCCGCCGGCCCCCTGGAACATGTAGTTGCATCCGCGCTCGCCGGTCTCCGGAATCGCGGGCACCGGCGAGTCCAGCTGGAACTTGCCCAGCTTGCCGCTCAACGCCTTGCACGGGTCCAGGCCCTTGGTGCCGGCCGCTGTCTTCGTCCTTCGTCCGGACGAACAACCGTGATCGGTCGTTCCGGTCGGCGAGCCAGGCCCGGGGGTCGCATTCCGAGGGCTTCGCGTTCGAGGGCTTGGACAAAGCGGTGGACGCCTCGCTTGAGTTTCGGCTGGATCAGCGGCCTCAACCCCTCCAGCACAGCGAGCCGGATATCTCCCAGGTCCGGGTGGGCCAGCAGATGCCACACCGAAGCAGACCGGTTGCGGACTGCGCGTCGAACAGCTTGGAACCGGCGTCCACCGGGCCTATGGGGCCATTGGATGCGGGGGGGGTACAGATCCTGCCCATGCAGAGCGGTCCTCCGCGGCGGCTTGGACGGGGCGTCAACTTGAGTTGAGTTGGGCTCCCAACGGGTGACCGACCGTCACGTAGAGCGCTATTCCGGGCGTATGGCTGCAAAGCTTCGGTCGTTACGTCGCATTCGGAGCTCTCCGTCTGCGAGATGCCCCCGGAAACCCAACCGGACCGCGTCCGCATCCGCGTCCGCGTACCGAAGGAGAACTGATGTCCCTGCCTCGCGTCTTGCCCCGGACCCGATCGCGTGTTGTGGCCGTGTTGAGCGCCGCCGCAGTCGCGAGCGGGCTGGCGGTCGCCGTACCGGCGGGGCCGGCCTCCGCCGCGGGGGCGTTCGTGGTCAGCCAGGCGCAGTTCGATCAGCTGTTTCCTGGCAGGAACAGCTTCTACACCTACCGGGGCCTGGTCACCGCTCTTCGCACCTACCCGGGGTTCACCACCACCGGGAGCGATGCGGTGCGCAAGCGCGAGGCGGCGGCCTTCTTGGCCAACGTCAGCCACGAAACCGGCGGTCTGAGGTACGTCGTCGAGCAGAACAAGGCCAACTACCCCCACTACTGCGACCGGAGTCAGCCCTACGGCTGCCCCGCCGGCCAGAGCGCCTACTACGGGCGCGGCCCGCTCCAGCTGAGCTGGAACTTCAACTACAAGGCGGCCGGGGACGCCCTCCACATCGACCTGCTGCACAACCCGTACCAGGTGGAGCGGGACGCGGCCGTGTCCTGGGAGACCGGCCTGTGGTTCTGGAACAGCCAGAAGGGCGCCGGAACGACGACCCCGCACGACGCGGTGGTCAACGGACGGGGCTTCGGTGAGACGATCCGCAGCATCAACGGCGACCTGGAGTGCAACGGCAAAAACCCCGCCGAACGCAACGACCGGATCAACCTCTACAAGAAGTTCGTCGCCGTTCTCGGCACCGATCCGGGCGGCAACCTCTCCTGCTGACGTGAACAGGGTGGACGTCTTCACGGATGAGCTGCTGGAACGGATCACCGCGCGGCGTGCGGAACTGGACGAACGTGAGGAACTGCTCGCCAAGGAGTTGGCGGAGGTGCGGCCCGAGCGGGACTCGCCGTCGCGGAGCGGGTTCTTGAGCGGGTGAGCGAACAGCTTGCCGACGAACGCGCCTCGGCCGCGCCGGCGCCCGGGCAGGTGGGCGGACGAGCGGTGATGCTGGTCCCGCACCGAACGCCGGACATGGAGGAGACCATGCTCCCGCCGGACTACCAGCGCATCCTTGCCACCGTGCGGCAGGCCGCCGGACCGGGCATGGCCCGGCAGGTCGGCGACGCCCTGGGAATCGATGCCAGCGAGCGGTCCAAGCTGGAGCCTCTGCGTGGGAAGCTGGTCGATCTGCTGCGGCGTCACCTGAAAGTAATCCGGTCCAGGTGGCGGATCCTGCCGCCCGGGAAGATCGCGGTGATCGTCCTGGCTAAGCTGCGCCACGACCAGCGCCTGGCCGACATGGCCGGCGGCAACAACGTGTCCGAGTCGACCGTCCGCCGCTGTCGCGACGAGCTGATTGCCCTGCTCGCCGCGCAGGCGCCGCGCCTGGACCGCGCCCTGAAGAAGGTCGCCCGGCAGGGCGGGGAGGTGGTCCTGATCTACGGCACCCTCTTCGCCACCCAACGCCGCACCAGGAATGCCGACCGGCGCAACTACTCCGGCAAACACCACCGGCACGGCCTGCACTTCCTCGCCCTGACCGACGGGCGGGGCCGCCTGATCTGGATATCCGCCCGCCCGGCCCGGCCGCACCCACGACAACACCGCCGCCCGCCACGACCACCTCCAGGCCCACCTGCGCGCCGCCGGCCTCGGGGCCCTGGCGGACCTGGGCTTCCGCGGCCTGGACAACGGCGTACTCGACCCCTTGATCGTCACCGGCTTCCACGCCACCCGCACCCACAAGCTCGCCCCGGCCAGAAGACCGCCAACCGCGTCCTCGCCAACGGACGCGCACCGGTCGAGCACGGCTTCGCCCACCTCAAGAATTGGCGGATCCTCACCAAACTCCGCACCGAACCGGCCCGCGCCACCTGCCTCCTGCGCGCCCTGCTCGTCCTGACGAACCTCGAAGTCAACCGCTGAGGGATCCGCTCAGCAGGCAGTCGCCCACGGCAAATTGGAGCGTCCCGGTACCGGGCGTACTGGCCCATTGCCAGTGACCCATTGAGCCGACCCCGTCCGGTCCCCTGGACGGTGTGCGTCAGGGCTGAATGGTTTCCAGGTCTTCGAGGAGGCTGGAGTGGGTCGGCTGCCACCCGAGGGCATCGCGGGTGTGGGCGCTGGACGCCGGCTGGTCCATGGCGAAGATCGGGCCGAACGGGCCGAAGTTCTCCTGCGGAACCTCCTCGACCGGCAGGCCCAGTCGCCGGCCGATGACTGTGGCGATGTCCCGCACCGCGTCGCCCTCGTCGCCGACGGCGTGCCAGGCCGTCCCGGCCGGTGCGGACTCAAGGGCCAGCCGGAACAGGACGGCTGCGTCGAGCGCGTGCACGGCCGGCCAGCGCTGGGTGCCGTCGCCCGGGTAGCCGGCCACCCCGGTGCGGCGCGCTTGATCGGTCAACAGGCCGGCGAATCCGCCCTGGCCCTCGTTGTGGACCGTGCGCGGCATGCGGACAGCCGTGCTGCGCACACCGCGCGAGGCGAGGTCCAGCAGTGCATTGACCGAACGGCCCCGACCACCCACCGGTCCGTCGGTCGGCAGCGGATCGGCCTCGGTGGAGGCGCGTCCCGGCACCCAGGGAGTCCCGGAGACCGTGACGATCGGGCGGTCGCTTCCGATGAGTTCCTGCCCCAGCGTGGCGAGAGCGGCGCTCTCCTCGGCGATGGCCTGCGCGAGAGCGTCCGGACTGCTGTAGTCGCGTCCGAACGCCAGACTGATCACGCCGTCGCACTGCGCTGCGCCGGACCGCAGGACGTCGAGGTCCGCCAGGTCTCCTCGCAGCACCTTGGCACCAGCACTTTCAAGGGCTTGCGCGGAGCCGTCCGAGCGAGCCAGTGCGAGAACGGTGTGGCCGTTGCCGAGGAGTTCGGCGACGACGGCGGAGCCGATGGTGCCGGTACCGCCGGTGACGAAGACATGCATGAGCTCTCCCTGAAAGTGATGGGACTGTTGTCCCATCACTGACCCTACACGGTGACGGGACAGGTGTCCCATCACCTATCCTGGTCGCATGGCTAGATGGCAACCGGGGGCGACCCAGCGACTCGTCGTTGCGGCCGTCGACCTGTTCACCGAGCAGGGGTACGACGCCACCACGGTGACGCAGATCGCCGAGCGCGCCGGAGTCACCAAGAGCACCTTCTTCCGGCACTTCTCCGACAAGCCCGCATCGAGCGCCATGGGACCAGCGAACCGCGAACTCGGCCCCCGCCTCAAAGCAGCCGTGGCAGCCAGCACCGAACTACAAGAGCGCGACGCCCTCAAGAGCGTCGGTCTCGCGGCCGCCATGACAGCCGCGCTCATCGCCCGTGGCGTCCCCGACCCGACCGTGCACCTCGCGGGCGAGCTGTGAGTCCTCGCGTTCAAGCGGGGATACGCCCAGTGGTCTGAAAGTGATCGTGATGACACAGAAGGGCTCGCGCCACATGCACTGGCAGCCCTGGAAGACCTGCGTGCGGCAACGGCATCACTGGGCTGATCCATGCCGCTCGGCTGTCGGCGCCATGGGCGCTGCGGCGCCCGTCGACTGCCTCCGAGACGCCCAGCTCTTCCTGACAGACCTCCAAGCCAATCACTGACAGATGACCTACTGCGCAGACAGTCACCCAGGACCAGCGTGAGCACCCCGAGAGCCGGTCACGCCAGCCCTTTGACCTGTGATTTCAAGTTGGCGGAGGCTCACTGGATGCGCCTCAACACCAAATCGAGACGGACCGGCTGGACCCCGGACAGCTCGCCGCACCAGCAGAACTGGGCGTAGCACCGCCACGGGCTGGTCGTTGAGCTGGCCGGTCAGCGAAGTGTACGAAGGCCCCCGGTCTCGGAGGCCTTTCTCTTATTCCGGCTCAACGGGTGAGGTGGGCGCGCTGCGTCAGAAGCTGGAGCGTTCGTACGGATCTGGTAGCGGCGGTGAAGTCTGGCCGGTTGTCGGCCGCAGCCAGATCGGCTGGCCGTTTGTTTCGATGCCGGCGGCGTCCGGGCGGCAGTTTGGTCATCGCTCGGCGCGGAGCTCCACGAGCTGGAGGCCGGCCGTCCGGGCAAACGGGCCGGCCCGCACCGCTCACCTCTCCGGTACGGAAGAGCCACTGGCCAGCACACGGTGTCATCTCTAGGCTGAGCACATGGCCCATGCGAAGACCTCGTACGTCTGCCTCTCATGCCGGGTCTCGTACAAGCAGCCCTACGACCGTACGAGGCAGCGGACCTGTCCACGCTGTGCGGCACCGATGATTCATGCAGGATCGGCGTTCGCCCCGCCCCGGCGGCGGGACCTCGCAGCATGGCGGACTCTCACCGTGCTGCTGAACGCTGGCGTGGGCTTCCACAAGAGCTGTTGTGGCGGACCTGGCTACCGGCCCCGGACTCTCCGGGAGATACGCGAGCGGATGACACATGCCCGGCGCAGTGGCGAACCAGTCGCCGAGGCGCTCGGACGACGCAACGTGCCCTGACCGTGGCCCCGAACGTTCAGCCGGCAGATGAAGCGCTCATTCACATCCGGGGCCCGCAGGTTGTTCGGGGGCGGCCTCTACAGCTCGAACTCAAGGTCCAGCACGTCGTTGATCTGTACTTCATCCAGGGAGCCTGCGCGGCGGCCGCCGTCTGGAAGTACACCTCCTTGAGTGCTTCGGCGGTGAGTTCGCGCAGCCGGTCATCGCCTTCGCCCCGCTGCTGGGCGTCGAAGAGGCGAGCCGCGTGCTGGGGCGGGAGGGCGACGGTGAGATGCCGGATACGGTCCAGTCACCTTTCTTTCGGTGATCCGGATACTGCCGCGCGAAAGCCGCCCAACCCCGCTCAGCGACATGACCACCCACCAGAAGCGATCGCCAAGACCCCACACATCCACCGCCCCGGCCGACAAACCCGGAAACCACCAGGGGACACAGCCTGACCACTGGCTGTCCCTCAGAGGAGCCTCAGCAGTACAGCTGTGGTCCCCAGGGTCGGCACCACGACCGGCACAGAGCCGTCGGGATCAGGCTCCAGTCGCGCACCCGTGGCTCCCAGATAGTCGGCGGCTACTGCCTCCGCCACCGGGAATCCCGGCGTGATCCGGCAGGTGACCGGCTCCTGCGCGTACGACTGGAGTCTGGCCAGCACTCGCCCCTGAGCGGGCACGGTGAGACCCACGATCCTGATCCGTGGATCGCTGACGGCCAGCAGTCCGTACGAGGTCCTCGGCTCCTCGATCGCCTCGCCCTTCGCGCGCACCGCCAGCAGGGGGCGGCTGCCGGCGGACGCCGTTCGCATGCCCAGTTCGGGGCCCGCGCAGTCGGTGGAGGATGCCACGCCCACGCTGTACCGGAAGACATGGTCGAAGGCCTGCTCCGAAGGGAAGTTGGTGTCCCAGATGTTGTTGTGCACCCAGGAGAAGAGAGTGCCGGGCTCCTCCTGAGCGAGTGACTGCGGGTAGGGAACGTAGGGAATCGCGATTCCGCCGATCTGCACCAGCGGGGCGTCCTGGGTGGCCACGGCGGCGACCGTCGGCCCCTCCTGGAAGCTGACCCAGCGCCGCACCGCGCGCATGTGCCGCGCCGATCCCGGCACTGTCGGAAGGCCGGTGCCCGTCATGCCCCCGGTGGCCTCCATCCGGACGACAGGGGCTTCCATGGCGAAGGGGAATGCGAAGAACGCGCTTTCCTTGGTCAGGGTCGCGCTCTTGGCGATCCGGTTCTCCAGATCGATGCGGGCCTCACCGCGCGGAAGATGGACCCGGACACGCAGGCGCTCGGTGCCGGCCGGTGCGCACTCGTAGACGAGTGTCTGACCGGTCGCGTCGGAGAAGCGGTCCACCAGCGCAGCAGGCGGGGCCGTGGTGCGCGACGCGAGCAGATGCATGGAGTCCGTGGCCGTGGTCTTGCTCGACTGGTGGTTGAAGCCGCCGGCCGTGGCGTACTCGTCGTACACATAGCCGTTCAGGCCGACCGTCGCGTCCTGGCGGACCAGTTCCCGGCCCGTCCGTTTGTCGGTGACTGATCCGATCCAGGCCGAGCGCAGATCAACGCGCACCCGCAGGAACTCGTTCTCCAGGACGGTGGAGTCTCCGGCGTCCGCTGCGGCCGGAGGAGCCGTATCGGCGGGTACGACGTCCACCCGCACCGCACCGTGCGCGGGCACGTCCCCGAGCCGGAAGAGAAGGAAGCGGCCTGCGGCCCGGTGCAGTTCGTTGGTCTGGGCCTCCTCGGTGTGCTCCAGCGGTGAGCCGTCTCGCGTGTCGAGCAGGCGGACGCAGTCCTCCAGCGGGACTGTGCTCTCCGGAAGGAACAGCCGGACCGCCTCGGAGCGCTGCCAGCTGCAGGTGTTGGTGACGTAGTAGCCGGCGAGAGTGCCCTCGCGGGGCGAGAGCCGGGTGCCGAGCGCGGCGCCTGCGCCGTCGAGGAGAGTCCTCGCGTCGTCGTGGGCCCGCAGTGCCTGGGCGTACTTCCAGTGCCACTGCCGCTCGCCGGAGGCATGGCCGTGATCGCCGTGCGTCCACGGGTCGCCGCCTCCCCAGGTGTGCTCGTTGAACAACGAAGCGGCCCGGTAGACCGCGGGCGCGGACGCGGTGATCTCCGCGCCGCCGTGGGCGCCGAGGATCTCCGCGTACCCGGCCACCGTTTGGGCGTCGGCCAGTGCCGCCTGACCGTCGCGGGTGGCAGCCAGCGGGACGGCGCCCGCCCCGACGCCGTCCACCCACCAGTCGCTCCAATCGCCCTCGAAGGTCTCCAAGCGGTCGCCGAGGCGCGCCTCGGCGTCGAGGAAGAAGTCCTCGTTGCGTGAGGTGCGCAGGACGGGGAAGGCCCACTCTTCGTTCCACCGGCGCACGGTGTCGGCGATGATGCGGCGCGGCGGACCGTTGTCCGCGAACTTGCCCAGCACGCGCAGATGCAGGATGTCCCAGGGATAGGGGTCGCCCTTGAACTCCTCGTCCAGTACGGGGAACCCGGGGATGCCGCGCCCTTCGTGCGGGTACTGGTGGGTGGCCAGCGCCGAGAGGTAGTTCGGCAGGAGGTCGTCGACGCGGGCGAAGGACTCGTCGAAGCCGAGGATCGAGCCCTCCATGTACGCGAGCCCGTGCGGGGTGTCGGTGCGCCACACCAGCACGCTGCGCCCGCTGGGTGCCTTCCAGCGGAACAGCCGGGGCAGTTGCCCGCCGCCGACGTGGTGCGGCACGGCGCGTCCGGCCCAGTTGTGGGCGACCGAGAGATAGCGGATGCCACTGTCGGCGAGGACGTCGGGCAGCCCCACTACCTGCCCGGGGACATCCGTCTGCATCGCCGTGGTGATGTCGATGCCGTGCTGGTCACGCAGCTCCCGTACCGGGCGGAGCAGTTCGTGGAGTTCATCGGTGGAGCATGTCTCGGTGTGCAGGTTGAACGGCATCGCGGCGAGCTCTATGCGGCCCTCGCGGACCCGCTCCAGGAACTCCGCGACCTGTTCCGCCGGACGGTTGGCCGACCAGTTCTCGTAGCTGAAGAACCCTTCGACGGCCCAGCGGAACCTGGACTCCTGGGGCCAGTCGTCCGTTGTACGGCACAGCTCCAGGAGCGAGTCGAGGTATTTGCGTCCCTCGGCGAGGACCGTGCCCTGCGGGTCGGTGTAGCCGATGTCGAGATGGGCGTGCTGGACCAGATGCAGGGTCCAGTGACGCTGCGGAGTGAGTTGTACTTCGACGCTCTCGCCCTCGGCCAGCTCGGGCAGTTCGATGAGGATCCGGACCGGGGACTCCACCTCGGGGACCAGCAGTCGGGTGGTGCCGTCGGGCCCGGGGACCAGGTCGCAGCGCAGGGTGCTTCCGGACACGGTGGTGACGCGGGCGACGGTGACGGGGCGGTCGGTCCGTACCCGTACGGACTGGAGCAGACCGCCGTCACCGTCGTGGCGCAGCAGCGGCTCGCAGGAAAGCCTGACGGGGTGTCCGCCGAGGACTCCGGTGGAGCTGACACCGCGATCGCGCAGGATGTCGCGGGCTATGTCGGAGTCCCACCAGGAGGGGCGGGACAGGTCTGGGCGGGGCATGGAGAGGGTTCTCCGCTCTGGCGTGGTGCCGGTCTGGTGCGTACAGCGGTCGGTGGTGACGTGCGGGTGTGCGGACGGCAGGAGGTGAAGAGGTCAGGAGCGATGGGTGGCGAGGCCGGCGAAGATCTGGACCATCGCGGACTGTTCGAGGGTTTCGGCGGGCGCGGTGGCGTCGTAGTCGCCGCCGCCCGAGGGCTGGAACCGGAAGAGCCCGGTCGAGGGGTCCCGGTTCTCCTTCCAGGTCTGCTCCGCGTAGGCGCTCTCCACCTGGCGGTAGGCCGGGTCGGGCCGTACGGCGTTCAGGATCCGCAGGTTGTCGAAGTAGATGGCGTTGAAGATCGCGGGCTGGTCATGCAGCCGGTCCCCCTGCTTCCAGTACGCGAGCGAGGCGTCGGCGTCCTCGACAGCTCGCTTGAGGTAGGAGCGGTCGCCGGTGGCCCGGTAGAGCGTGGTGGCAGTGCCGACCATGGCTCCGGAGTTGTACGTCCAGAGCGTGGTGTTGACGGTCCCGTCGTCGCCACGGCTGTTGTGGTAGAGCCCCGGAGCCTGGCGCAGACAGGACCAGTTCCACTCGTACCACTTCTTCGCGCTCGCCAGATAGCGGTCACCGGATGTCGCCTGGTAGAGCCGCGCGGCCAGTTCGGCGGCGAGCCCGGTGACGTTGGCGGCGCGCATGGTGTTGCTGGTGGAGTCGACCCAGTCCATGCCTCCGGGACAGGCCTTGGCCGGGTCGTCGTCCCAGCCACGGCTGACGATGTCGAAGCTCTGCTCCGCCCGGCCGAGGTATGTGGCGTCCCCGGTGGCGCGGTACTGGTCCAGGAGGGATAGTCCGACCACCGAGTTGTCGTCGTAGAAGACGTCCCCGCCCTGGCCGAGGGGTGCGGGGAGGTAGGAGTCGTAACCGGGGCGTCCGTCGCGGGGGTCGAAGTAGAGCTCAAGAGTGCGGAAGCGTTCGGTTGCGTCCGCCGTGTAGGACGTTCCGGACTTGGGGAGACCCGCCATGTCCACGGTGGCCGCCGTGGCTTCGCGCAGGGGCCACAGGTAGGAGTGGGCGTTGTCGGTGCTCTGCCGCGGGGTCTCCTCCTGGTAGAGCCCGTGATGGTCCGCTCCCTGGTAGAGGTTCTTCTGGAGTGCGTCGTACGCGTCTTCGGCGCGGCCGGTCCACGGGTTCGCGGCCGGCCCCGCGTTGGCGAAGGCCGGCGCGGTGCACAGTGCGGCGGAGAGCAGTGGGACGACGGCGAGGGTGAGAGCGGCGCGGGCAGAGATCTTCACCGGAGTGTGCCTTTCGGGGGATCGGCTCATGGCGTGGTGACTCGCGAGAAGGAGTACTGGTGGTGGCACGTCCTCGCGTCGGCGTCAGCTGAGCTTGAGGCTGCTGACGAAGAAGCGCTGGGCGGAGAAGAACAGAACGACGGTGGGCAGCGAGACGAGGAGGGCGCCACCGAGGACGACCGGAGGGCCGACGTTGGAGTAGTTGCCCTGGAGTTCGGCGAGCGCGGCCATCACGGGTCGGATGTTGCGGCTGGTGGAGAGGGTGATGCCGAAGAGAAGGTCGTTCCAGACGGCCACGAACTGGAATACGAAGGCGGCGACCATCGCCGACTTCGACAGCGGTACGTGGATCTGCCAGAAGATCCGCCACCAGGACGCGCCGTCCAGCCGTGCCGCCTCGATCACCTCACCGGGAAGGGTCCGGGCGAAGTTGCGCATGATGAAGTACGCGAACGGGATCGCCACCGCGACGTACACCAGGAACAGCCCGAGCTGGGCGTCGTAGAGACCGGTGTTCGCATAGGCCAGGAAGAGGGGCCGCAGGAAGACCTGGAGCGGCAGCAGCGTGCCCGAGTAGATCAGCCAGAACCACAGGGTCTTGCGTTTCACCGGCATGATGACCGTCGCGAAGGCTGCGGTGGTGGCCACGAGGATCGCAGCGGCCGCGCTGGTCACCGCGTACAGCAGGCTGTTGCCCATGGCGGGTCCCAGCCGGGCCCGGGTCCACGCCTGGGACATGTTGTCGAAGAGCCCGAAGCCCCCGTGCGGCCACCAGTGCGGGCTGCCGCCGTACTGGGCGGCCGGCACGAGCGCGTTGACCACGAGCAGCCAGGTCGGCACGGCCCAGAGCAGGGAGACGACCACCAGGGTCGTGTTGCGCAGGACGGTGCCCGCGGAGATACGGCGGATGGGCATGGTCAGGCGCCTTTCGGGGTCAGTTGGCGCCGCAGATAGAGCCAGGAGGCCAGCAGCACGATGACGGTGAGGACGACCGCGACGGCCGCGCCGGCGCCGGGACGCAGCGCGAGGAACGTCTCCTGGTACATCGAGACCGCGAGCGTCTCGGAGTTGCGGCCGGGACCGCCCTGGGTGAGGACCCAGATCAGGTCGAACGACTTCAGACCGTTGACGAGGCTGCTGCCGACGACGATCACGGAGACCGTCCTCAGCTGGGGCAGGATGACGTACCAGAATTTGCTCCAGCCGGTGGCGCCGTCCAGGGACGCCGCCTCCAGGGTCTCCGGCGGGATGGTCTGCAGGCCGACCAGAAAGAGGATCACGGCCACACCGGTCGACTGCCAGGTGTTGGCCACGATCATCACCAGGGTGTTGCCCGGCCATTCGAGCAGCCAGCCCTGGGCGAAGGAGCCCAGACCGAGCGCCTTGAGCGCCTGGTTGGCGGCGCCGTCGCTGGTGAGGATGAAGTTCCACACGACCGCGACGGCGGAGCCGGAGATCGCGTAGGGAAGGACCACCAGCAGCCGCGCCACCCGCGACCACCGGGCGCCGTCGGTCATGATCGCGATCCCCAGGCCGAGGGCCAGTGGAAGGGCGACCGTGCCGACCACCCACATCAGGGTGTTCTCGATCGACTTGGCGAGCACCGGGTCGGTGAAGAACAGCCCGTAGTTGGTGAACCAGGTGAAGCCCGAGACGCGGCCGTCACTGAAGAACCCCCGGTAGAGGGTCGCCGCGAACGGGGCCAGGAGCAGTGCGGAGACGAGCAGCACGGCGGGTGCCAGGAACCCTGCCCCCACGAGCGTGTCCCTGAGTCTGCGGTGAGGCCTGCGAGTCGGCGCGGCGGGTGGCGGGCCGGGGGCGGGAGGGCCCGGCGCCGGGGGCCGCCGGTCGAGTGCCGATGTCATGACTCGTCCTTGTTCCAGGCGGCCCACTCCTTGGACGCCCGGCTCGCCATGCTGCGCAGCAAGGCCTCCGGGGACATGGCCTGCGTCATGAAGGCTCCCAGGTCGTCGGTGTTTCCCTGAATGAGGTTGGGCGGCCCGGACTGTCCGTACCGGGGAAGCTCGGTCCAGTGCTCGCGCCGGGCCTGTTCTTTGAGGCGGGCGAGTACCGGGTTGCTGATGACCGCCTTCGGGTTGGCCGAGCCGTCCTGGAGGAAGTCGGTCCATACTCGCTGGACCGACGGGTCCAGCCAGTGCGCGGCGTTGGCCATGGCGGCGTCGTGCGACACGGCCTTCTCCGGTACGGCGAGGACGCCGGCCTCGGTGATGACGGACCTCTTGGTGGAGGCGTCCACGGGAGGCAGGACGAAGGCGTCGAAGCCTTCGCCGGGCTTCATTCCGGCGGCGGCCAGACCCTGGGACTGCCACGAGCCGTGCAGGAACATGCCGACCTTGCCGGTCTTGAGCGCGGCCGGGCCGTTGTTCTGGTCGAAGTCGGCCGGCGTCATCCAGCCCTTCTTCATGAAGTCCTGCCAGATCTGCAGGGCCTTCTTCGCCTGCGGATCGGTGTAGTTGGCCCGGCCCGCGATCAGATCGGCGTAGAACTGCGGGTCGACCTTGCTCAGGAGTTCCTCGAACCACTCGTACGCGGGCCAGTTGCCGTTCTGCGTGGCGACGAACGGCGTGATGCCCGACTTCTTGAGGACTTCGGCGTTGTGCAGCAACTCCTCCCAGGTGTCCGGGGCCCGGAGTCCGTGCTTGTCGAAGACCGCGGTGTTGTAGAACAGCACGTAGTACGACTCGTACAGCGGGATCCCGTACACGGCACCGCGGTAGGACATCGCGTCACGGAGGGTCTTCGTCACCCAGCCTTTCCGCTCGTACGCGTCCCACATCTGTGTCAGGTCGCTGAGGCTGCCCGTGCGGGCGAGCTGCTTCAGGTTGTAGCCCGACTGCCACTTGATCAGGTCCGTCGCCTTGGTCGTCTGCAGAGAGATCTGGGTGACCTGCGTGTAGGCGGTGGGGTTCGGGTTGGACAGGGGGCGAAGTGCGTAGCCGGTGAGCTTCTTCAGCTCGCGGCCTGCTGTGACGTATCCCTGGTCCCAGGTGGCGTTGTCGTTGGCCAGGGACGTGGTGCCCGGCATGGAGGCCGTGCTGTCGCCCCGTGCGCAGCCGCTTGCCAGTACGGCCGCGGCGCCGGCTCCGACACCGGCCAGCACGGTTCGGCGTCGGAGCAGGTGAGCCGGCTGTGTCGCCTCGCCGGTTGATCTCATGGGTTCCTTCCCTTCCCTCCGGGCCCCGGCAGGGAGTCCCTGGTTCCGGGGTGCGGTGTGGGAGATCGCTCCGGAGCGCACCACTCGTGTCCGTGCTCCGGGTTGCCTGGATGTTAACGACACCATGAGACCGAAACAAGGGGAGCTCTTGAAATTCACATCGAAGTGCTTCCTGTCAGCGGAAAGCCAGCAAGACTCGAACGCTCATCTTGTCCACCTCGAATGTTATCGATACCATTCAGCCGGTTGCCGGACTACGTCTTTCAGGAGCACCTGTGCACCAGCCCCGCCCTTATGAACGCGACCCGCGATACTCCCCCAACGGTGGCACCGTCGTCACCGGCTGGGCTGCAGCGGTCGCGAACGTGCCCACCGCCCCCACCGTGCTCGCACTCGACGGGCCCGCCGCCCTGGACTGGTCGGCGGCCGCCGACGGCCTCGCCGCTGCCCTGCGGTCCCGGGGCGCCGAGGTCGCCGTGCTCGACATTCGCCGGCTCTGGTCCGCGACGGCCGTCGAGCGGCTCTGCGTGCCCGGCCCGGACGCCGACCCGTTCTTCCTGCCGCTCGCCGGGTTCTCCATGGGCGACCTCTTCGAGACGCCCCCCGCCCAGGAGCGTCCGCTCGACGGCGTGCTGCTCGTCTTCGGGCCTGGCGCGGCCCTCTGCGGACCCGACCTGCTGTGGTGGGCCGATCTGCCCAAACGGTATGCCGAACAGGCCATCACCCGGGGAGAGCTGCCCCTCGGCGCCAATCTTGGGCGCCCGGACGTGCCCGGGGAGCTGCGAAGCCTCTTCTACACCGACTGGCCGGTCTGCGACCGTCACCGCGACGCCCTCGCCCACCGGATCGACCGCTGGATCGACCTGCAGAACGAGCAGGACCCCGCGTCGCTGGACGGCGCCGCGGTACGGGCCACCTTCGCCGAGCTCGCCACCGGGCCTGTGCGCACCAGGCCCTACTTCAACTCCACGCCGTGGGGCGGCCAGTGGGGCGTGCGCGAACTCGGTTTCGTACCGCAGAACGGCAATACCGCTCTCGGCTACGAACTCATCGCCCCCGAAGCCGGCGTCCTGGTCGGGCAGGACGAGGCCGCTCAGGTCGAGCTCCCCTTCCAGCTCCTCTGCGAGCTCCACCCCCGGGAATTCCTCGGCCCCGAGGTCCACCGCCGCTTCGGCACGTCCTTCCCCATCCGCTTCGACTACCTCGACACCGTGGGCGGCGGCAATCTCTCTCTGCATCTCCACCCGCAGGAGCAGTACATGCGGGAGACGTTCGGCTGGCCCTACACCCAGCACGAGACGTACTACGTGACCGCCGGCGAACCCGGTGCGCAGGTCTACCTCGGGCTGCGGGACAGTACCGATGTGGAGGTCATGCGCAAGGAGGTCGAAGCGGCGGCCACGGACGGTGTTCCGCTGCGCGTGGAGAACCATGTGCAGAAGCACCCGGCGGAACCCGGTCAGCTCTTCATGATCCCGGCCGGGACCCCGCACGCGTCAGGCGAGGGCAATCTCGTCCTTGAGATCAGCGCCACCCCGTACCTCTACTCTCTGCGCTTCTACGACTGGTTGCGCAAGGGGATCTCCGGCGCTCCCAGGCCCCTCTCCCACGAGCACGCGTTCACCAATCTCGACACCGCGCGGCGTGGGGACGACGTGGCCAAGGACCTGGTGCAGCAGCCGCGCACCCTCCGGGAGGGGCGAGGCTGGCGCGAGGAGGTCATTGGCGCGCTGCCGGAGATGTTCTATGCCGTGCACCGTTTCGTGATCGAGGGACCGGCGGCGGCCGAGGACGACACCGCGGGACGCTTCCACATCCTCAACGTGTCGGCCGGTGACGGCGTCGTGGTGGAGACCGCGGACGGCCGCCGCCACGACCTGGCGTTCGCGGAGACCCTCACGGTGCCCGCCGCCGTCGGCGCCTACCGGCTCCAGGCGGTGGGCGATCGCCCGGTGCACGTCGTGAAGTCGCTGGTGACGCAGGTATGAGCCACATTCCGGTCCTGGAGATCGGGGGTACGCATGTGACGGCGGCCGTCATCGACACCGACGCCGGGCTGCCCGTCCCTCGCACGGTCGTACGGCATCCGGTCGCCGCCGATGCCGCGGCCGGGGAACTGCTTGACGCGATCGCCGGCGCCGCGGACCGTGCCGATGTGCGCGAAGGGGCCCACTGGGGTGTGGCCATACCTGGCCCCTTCGACTACGCCGCCGGAGTCGGCCGCTTCCGGGGCATCGGCAAGTTCGAGTCACTGCACGGTGTGGACGTGCGCGCCGAACTCCTGAGACGGCTCCCGGGGCGCCCGCGCTGCATCAGTTTCATCAACGATGCCGACGCCTTCGCTGTGGGCGAGTACCGGGCCGGCGCGGCGGCCGGCCACGAAAGGGCCGTGTGCATCACGCTCGGCACCGGGGTCGGCTCCTCGTTCCTGGAGGGCGGACAGCCGGTCGGCGGGGGCCCCGACGTCCCGCCGGAGGGGAGGGCACACCGGCTCACCGTCGGCGGGCTCCCCCTGGAGGAGGTCGTCTCCCGCAGGGCGATCCGCAGGTACTACACGGACCTCGCAGGAGGGGCGCACGAGGGCCGTGCACCGGACGTGCACGACATCGCCGTACTGGCTCGCGACAGCGATCCGTACGCGCAGCGGACGATCCGTCACTGCTTCGGCGCCCTGGGCCGGGCCCTGGCGCCGTGGTGCGAGCGGTTCGGAGCAAGTCTGGTGGTCGTCGGCGGGTCGATGACCGGCTCCTGGGACCTCGTCGGACCTGCCATCCGAGCAGGTCTCCAGGCGGCCACACCCGGGACGGCGCCACCGCTCGCCACCGCCCTGCGTCCCGCTGACGCCCCGCTGATCGGCGCCGCCCACTGGGCCCCGCACGGGTCAAGCGGTGCCACGTACGCAGGGACCTAGAATGACGGCGTCCTTGATCCCCCGGCCGTACGACGACTCCGCAGGAGGCAAGCCCATGGCGCAGCACCGAGCGAGCGACGCCGGTGCGCCGACGATGCGCGATGTCGCCGCCCGCGCGGGAGTGAGCGCCATGACCGTCTCCCGGGTACTCAAGGACGACGCCCGGGTCAGCGGCACCACCCGGGAACGTGTCCTGGCCGCAGTCGAGGCACTGGGCTACCGGCGCAACGAGACGGCACGCAGCCTTCGTCTGGGTGGCAGCGGGATGATCGGACTGGTCGTCACCAACCTCGCCAACCCGTTCTACTCCCGCCTGGCGCTCGGTGTGCAGGAGGTGGCGTCCGAGCACGGGCTGCGAGTTCTTCTCAGCAACACAGCCGAACAGGCCGACCGCGAAAGGGGACTCGTGGAGGACCTGGCGTCCCGTCAGGTCGACGGCGTGATCGTCGTACCCGCGGGCAGCAGTCACCGCCACCTGGCACCCGCAGCCCTGCGGGGCATGCCCATCGTCCTGGCCTCCCGCCCCCCGGCCGGTATGGATGCCGACTGTGTCCTGGTCGACGACTTCGGAGGAGCCGAACAGGCCACCGGGCAACTCATCACCGACGGCCACCGCCGGATCGGATTCCTCGGCAACCCGCCCGCGCTCTACACCGGCGCCGAGCGGTTCCGTGGATACTGGGCCGCCCACGAAGCGGCCGGGATAGAACCGGACGAGAACCATGTGCGGCGCGGACTGACCGACATGGCCACCGCCGAAAGCGCCGCACGTTCCCTCCTGCAGGCACCTGACGCCCCGACCGCACTCTTCTGCACCAACAACCGTCTCACCCAGGGGGCCATCCGCGCGGTGCGCGCCCTCGGTACCTCGGTGGCCCTGGCCGGCTTTGACGACTTCGACCTGGCGGACGTCCTCGGGCTGCCCCTGACGATCGTGTCGTACGACGCCGATGAGATCGGCCGCCGGGCCGGCCAGATGCTCATCGACCGGATCAACCACTCGTCCGCGGAGCCGATCCCCGCGCGCAGAACTGTCGTCCCCACCCACGTCATCCGCTACGGGACGCACTGACCCGAGCCTCGTGCCGCTCTCTTCCGCGGCACCGGCTTGCCCTCTTCCGCCCCCGGCATTCCTCACGGAGCATCCATGCACCACGACCGCACCGTCACCGAACGCCGACTCGACCGTGTGCTCAACCAGCGGTTGCGGCCCGCCGTTCACGACCGCAGTGCCCCCCTCGACGTGGCGATATGGAACGTCACCGGCGAACCCGTACCCGTGTCCGAAGGGCTCCATGCTCAGTACGAGCCGGTCCGCACCGGCGCGCTGTGGGGCCCTGCCTGGTCCACCAGCTGGTTCCGGATCAGCGGCACCGTCCCCGCCGAATGGGCGGGGCAGCGTGTCGAGGCCGTCCTCGACCTCGGCTTCGGCACAACCCAGCCCGGCTTCTCCGCGGAGGGTCTCGTCCACCGCGCGGACGGCACCCCGGTGAAGGCGCTGAACCCCCGTAACACCTGGCTCGCGATCGCCGAACGGGCCGTCGGCGGAGAGGAGTTCACGTACTTCATCGAGGCCGCGGCCAATCCGGTGATCTTCGACTCCGGCGGCGAAGGCGACCCCTTCGTCCCCACCAGGTCCGGAGGGCTCGCCCCCTGGCTGCGCGGCGGCGAGGCGCCCGGCGAGCCGCTGTACCGGCTGAACCGGATGGACCTCGCCGTCTTCGACGCCCCCGTCTGGGAACTCGTACAGGACCTGGACGTCCTCTCGGGCCTGATGCACCAGCTGGCCGAGGACTCCACGAGGCGCTGGCAATTGGTGCACGCGGTGGACCGGGCCCTGGACGCCGTCGATCTCCAGGACATCAGTGGTACGGCCGCCGCGGCGCGTGAGGTCCTCGCCCCCGCGCTCGCTTCGCCCGCGCATGCCGGGGCCCACCGCATCTCCGCGGTCGGCCACGCGCACATCGACACCGCCTGGCTGTGGCCCGTACGGGAAACCGTGCGCAAGGCCGCACGCACCGTTTCCAATGTCACCGCGCTGATGGACGACCATCCGGGTTTCCGTTTCGTGATGTCACAGGCACAGCAACTCGCCTGGCTGAAGGAGCAGCGGCCCGAGGTATTCGCCCGCGTGCGGGAGAAGGTGAAGAGCGGCCAGTTCCTGCCGACCGGCAGCCTGTGGATCGAACCCGACACCAATCTCTCCGGCGGGGAGTCCCTGGTCCGGCAGTTCGTCCACGGGAAGCGTTTCTACCTCGATGAGTTCGGGGTCGAGACCGAGGACATGTGGCTGCCGGACACCTTCGGCTACAACGCGGCCCTGCCCCAGCTGATGAAGCTCGCCGGCATCAAGTGGTTCCTCACCCAGAAGATCTCCTGGAACACCACCAACGCCTTCCCGCACCACACCTTCTGGTGGGAGGGCATCGACGGCACCCGGATCTTCAGCCACTTCCCGCCCGTCGACTCCTACAACGGCGACCTCTCCGGCGCCGACATCGCTCACACCGAACGGAACTTCCGCGACAAGGGAGCCGCCAACCGGTCTCTCGTGCCCTTCGGTTACGGGGACGGTGGCGGCGGCCCCACCCGCGAGATGCTGGCCCGGGCGCAGCGTCTGGAGAATCTGGAGGGCTCGGCCCGCCTGGAGATGGAGGGCCCGTCCGAGTTCTTCGCCAAGGCCGAGGCGGAGTACGCCGACGCGCCCGTCTGGGTCGGCGAGCTCTACCTGGAGCTGCACCGCGGCACGCTCACCAGCCAGCTCGCCACCAAGCAGGGCAACCGGCGAAGTGAACACCTGCTGCGCGAAGCCGAGTTGTGGTCGGCGACGGCAGCACAGCGCACCGGAGAGCCCTACCCGTACGAACTGCTGGACCGGGTGTGGAAGACGGTGCTGCTCCATCAGTTCCACGACATCCTGCCCGGCTCATCCATCGCCTGGGTGCACCGCGAGGCCGAGGAGACGTACGCAGAGGTCGCCAGGGAACTCGGCGTGGTCATCGACACGGCTCAGCGCGCCCTCGCGGACGGTCAGGACGAAGGTGCGGGCGAGATCGTCTTCAACGCCGCGCCACATGCCCGTGACGGCGTCCCTGCACTCGGCGGGGCACCGCGCCGGCGTCCTGCCAGCCCCGTCGCCCCACAGGCCGGGACGGACGGTGGTCTCGTCCTGGACAACGGGCTCGTACGGATCGCCGTCGACGCCCGCGGTCTGGTCACCTCCGCCCGCGATCTGACGGCCGGACGTGAGGCGCTCGCTCCGGGTGCGGTCGGCAATCTGCTCCAGCTCCACCAGGACTTCCCCAACCAGTGGGACGCGTGGGACATCGACGAGTTCTACCGCAACACCGTCCGCGATCTGACCGAGGCGGACGAGGTCGCCGCGACAGCCGACGGAATCCGGGTCGTACGGAGCGTCAATGCCTCCCGGATCACCCAGGTGTTCACCCTCATCGAGGGCAGCCGCCGTCTCGACGTCGACACCGTCATCGACTGGCGCGAGTGCGAGAAGATCCTGAAGGTGGCCTTCCCGCTCGACATCCGGGCGGCGGAGTCCAGCGCCGAGATCCCCTTCGGCCATGTACGGCGGCCCACGCACACCAACACCAGCTGGGACAGCGCACGGTTCGAGATCTGCGCCCACCGCTATCTGCACCTCGCGGAACCTGGTTGGGGCGCGGCCTTGGTCAACGATTCCAGTTACGGCCACGACGTCACGCGGGACGTGCGCCCCGACGGCGGAACCACCACCACGGCGCGGATCTCCCTGCTGCGCGCCCCGCTCTTCCCCGACCCGGACTCCGACCGGGGCGAGCACCGCCTGCGGTACGCACTCGTACTCGGCGCGGATCTTCAGGACGCGGTCCGTGAGGGCTACCACTTCAATCTGCCCGAGCGTGCCGTGCCCGGCCGGTCGGCCGTCGACCCGCTCCTGCGGGTCGACGGTGGGAATGTCGTCATCGAGGCGGTCAAGCTCGCCGACGACCGCTCGGGGGATGTGGTCGTCCGTCTCTACGAGTCGGCGGGCGGGCGGGCGCGAACCACGCTCTCGGCAGGCTTCCCCCTCGCCGCGGCGCGGATCACGGACCTGCTGGAGCGTCCTCTCGATGACGAACCCACCCTGGCCTGTGCGGACACCGAGGTGGCCCTGTCACTGCGGCCCTTCCAGATCCTGACGATCCGTCTGACCCCGGCGGACTGACCGCTGGAGAAGAAGAGGGAGGTGGGTACGGCCCCCCGAGCCCTGTTCGCGGGCGGCTGCACGGCGAGACTCAGGCGGGCCATGCACGGGAGCCGCGCCCCGCGACGCGGCTCCCGTGCCGGCGCTCTCAGTCCTGGATGTAGTACCAGTTCTCCGGGCTGATCATCCCGAATGGATTGACCGGCTCGAAGCCGCCGAGCTTCTTCGACACCTCGAAGAGACGGATCGGGAAGTTGGGCGTGAAGATCACCGGGGTCTGTTCGGCGATGTAGTCCTGGGGGCACTTCATCCGGTCGGACATCACCCAGGACTCCGCCCGCTGGACCCAGCGGTTCTCGGCGGACGGCGGGCAGACCTGGGAGACGAACTGGACGATGGACCTCACGCGGACCGGCTCTTGGTCTCGCCGTTCCGCTTGGCGTGGTGAGGCGTCAGTTGCCGGGTGACCGAGGGGTTTTGCCGCTTGGGGCACGGCGGAGTATCGAAGGAGCACTGGGCGACACCGCCGGACACGCAGTCGGGCGCGCTCACGGGCGGCGGCTACCGCCGGCGCGAGGCGCAGCTGGGTGTAGCTGGGTGTAGCTGCTGATCCCCATGGTCCGGCAGAAGTGCATGACCGTCGTCACCGAGGTGTCGGCCCGCTCGCCGAGCACGCCGATGGACAGCTCCGAGGCCTGCGCGGGATCAGCCGGGGACAGCCTCGGCCACGCGCCGTTCCGAAGGCGCCAGGGGCAGCAGCGTCGCGCGGATGCGGGCCAGGGTGTCGGCCGATGAGGTGTCCTCTCCCGATCGGGCCGATGTGCACTGTGGTTCCTGGCGGGCCATGGACCGTTCCTCCTGAGCGGCGGGATGGCCGGTCAGCCACCCCTCGATGGTGCGTCAAAGATTTACGTACCGAAATTCCTTCAGTTATTCATTGACACACGGAGCCCTGTCTTCCGACACTCGCTGCACCGGGATCCGCTGGGCGGCGCTCGCCTGCCGGCGCCGGACCTCGACGCCCCCGCGAACCCCCATCCATCCGCGCACTGCGTAACGACAGCCTCCCCACCGACCCCAGCCTGCCGGTGACATAGCCGGCCCCCACCTAGGAGTGAGTGTGCGCCAACTCGACCTCGTGGTGATCGTCATCTACCTGGTGGCGATCTCCGTGATCGGACTGCGCCTGGCAGGTCGGCAGAGAACGGCGAAGGACTACTTCGTCGGCGACAGCCATATGCCGTGGTGGACCGTTTCGTTCTCCGTGGTGGCCACCGAGACCAGCGTGCTCACCGTCATCAGCGTGCCCGGCGGCGCGTACAGCGGACAGGGCTTCGGCAACGTCGAACTGGCCCTCGGCTACGTGATCGGCCGGGTTGTCGTGGCCACGGTGCTGATCCCCCTGTACAAACGGGGCGGCTTCGTCAGCGCCTACCAGTACCTGGGAAGCCGCTTCGGACTGAAACTGCAGGGCCTCGCCTCGGTGACCTTCGTCTTCACCCGGCTCCTCGCCGAGGGCGTCCGGCTCTTCGCCTCCGCGATCCCGATCAAACTGCTGCTCGACGAACTCGGTATGCACACGGGCTTCCGCACCATCATCATCGTGCTCACGGTGATCACCGTCGTCTACACCTACCTCGGCGGCATCAAGGCGGTCATCTGGACCGACACCATCCAGATGGGCCTGTACCTGGGCGGCGCCATCCTCGCCATCGCCGTGCTGTCCGCACACGTCGGGGGCGACGGCTTCTCACGCGCCCTGCACACGGGCCACTTCAAGCTCATTGACACCAACTTCGACCTGGCACACATCCTCACGAGCCCGTTCGCCCTGCCGACCGCGATCATCGGCGGCGCCATCTTCGCGATGGCCAGCCACGGCTCCGACCAACTGATCGTTCAACGCATCCTGGCTACCCGCTCGCTGCGCGACGGCCAGAAAGCCATGATCGCCTCCGGTGTCTTCGTCACCGTCCAGTTCGCCGCCTTCTCTCTCGTCGGCGCTCTGCTGTGGTCCTACAACAAGGGCAAGAGCTTCCAGGAGCTCGGCCTGAGCAGCTCCGACAACCTCTACCCGAGCTTCATCCTGCACGGACTGCCCGTGGTGATCTCCGGTCTGCTCGTGGCCGGCATCATCGGCGCAGCCATGGGCTCGCTGTCCGCGGCGCTGAACTCCATGTCGAACTCAACAGTCGCCGACATCATCCACAGCTTCTTCCGCAGCACTCCCTCCGAGGAGTTCCTGCTCAAGCTCGCCCGGGTGATGACACTGGTATGGGCGGCGCTGATGGCGGTCTTCGCCTGCGCCTTCAGCACCAGCACGGGCAACGTCTACCTCACCGGCCTGACGATCGCCGGCTACACCTACGGCGCGCTGCTCGGTGCGTTCCTGCTCGGCCGGATTGTCCGGCGGGCTAACGAGACCGACTCCGTCGTGGCATTCCTGGTGACGATCGGCGTGATGACGTACCTCGTGCGCGGTGTGAAGATCGACGTCACCGTGGCCGGAGCCACCGTCCCGACAGCACTCGCCGCCCAATGGCTGGTGCCGGCGGGCGTGGTGGTCACGCTGGCCGTCGGCGCTGTCATGAGCCTGTTCCACCGCTCCCCCGAGACCGGCGCGGACGCTCCAGAGCCCCGTACCGACCGCGTCGAGGCCCCCGCGGCCAGGGAATGACGGAGCACCTACCTGCCCTACGCGTCCAACAGCCCCTTGGAACAACCATGCCCCAACTGCAGCTCATCCCGCCCGAGTGGCGGACCGCAGACCAGGAGAAGCCATGCGTGTGATCGGCTTGATGTCAGGCACCTCGTACGACGCCATCGAGGCTGCCGCCGCCGACCTCCGTCTGGACGGCGATACCCTGCTCCTACGTCCGCTGGGCCACTTCTCCGTCCCCTACCCGGACGACCTGCGGGACCTGATCGCCGCCACCCTGCCGCCGGCTGCGACGACCACGCAGACCATCTGCGCCCTGGACACCGGCATCGGCCGAGCCTTCGCCGACGCGGCCGGGCGTGCTCTGGGAGAGCTGTGCGACGGCGCCGCGGACCTCGTGGTCTCGCACGGCCAGACCATGCACCACTGGGTCGAGGACGGCGCCGTCCGCGGCACACTCCAACTCGGCCAGCCCGCCTGGATCGCCGAGGCCACTGGGCTCCCGGTCGTCTCCGACCTCCGCAGCAGGGACGTGGCCGCGGGTGGTCAAGGAGCCCCTCTGGTGGGCATGACCGACACACTGCTGCTGCGCGCCCTGCCCGGCACACCCGCAGCGCTGAACCTCGGCGGCATCGCCAACGTCACCGTCCTCGTACCCGGCGCCGAGCCGCTGGCCTTCGACACCGGGCCCGCCAACGCACTGCTGGACGCAGCCGTGCGACTCTTCACCGACGGCGCCGCCGCCTTTGACGAAGACGGACGCAGGGCCGCCGCCGGCCGGACCAGCCCCGAACTGCTCCGCGTGCTCCTGGACGACCCCTACTACCGCAGGCCCGCCCCGAAGAGCACCGGCAAGGAACACTTCCACCTCCCCTACCTGCAGCGGGCCCTGGACGCGGTGCCCACACCCGCCGACGACGTGCTGGCCACCCTGACGAAGCTCACCGCCGTCACGGTGGCCGAGCCCTGCCGCGCCTACAAGGTCACCGGCCTCGTCGTCTCCGGCGGCGGTACCCGCAACCCGGTACTGATGCGCATGATCGCCGAGGAACTGTCCGGCGTTCCGGTACGGCTCAGCGACGACCTGGGCCTTCCGTCCGACGCCAAGGAGGCCCTGGCCTTCGCCGTACTTGGCTTCCTCACAGCCAACGGTCTGCCCGGCACCCTCCCCTCGGGCACCGGCGCCAGCCGGGCGACGCTGCTGGGCAGCATCACCCCCGGCCGACAGCCGCTGCGACTGCCCGAACCAGCCGCACAAGCGCCTCACCTGCTGCGCATCACCCACACCACCCACTGACCGCCGCTCGACTTCATCGGGTTCGGGGTCATCTCATCCTGGAACCACAGGACACGACCCGGCCACGGCCTCGTTCGGCCTTGGGCGGTCTCCAACTACTCCTGGGAGGAGCCGAGTAGCTTGTCGACCGCAGCGCCGGATCCGAAGACGTAGCGCCCGCCGCGGTTCCCATGCCCCGACCCCATCATTCACACGACATGCGAATCGGCCCCGAACGACTCGGCACCCACGGACGGGTGACACCAGATCATCCAGAAATGGACATAACGGCCCCCTGAGCAGTCACGAAACCCGAAATCAAGAACCCCCAAGCAGAGCCGAAGCTCGCCCTACCCCACCCACGGATGGGCTGCCTGAGGAAGAGAACCGCACGCGTTTGCGGGCTGGCGATAGATTGCCCGCCATGACTGAACTCAAATCCGTCACCTGGCCGCCTGCCCCGATCAAGACCGAGCGGCTCGTGCTCCGCGAGTCCGAGGCCCGGGACCGTGCGTCGTTCATCGAACTGCTGGCATCGCCAGAGGTGCACACCTACCTCGGCGGCCCCCGGCGGTATGACGAGCTGGAGCGCGAACTGCCCGAAATACCCGAGCGGTGGCCCGGGAGTTTCGTCGTGGAACTCGACGGGGCGATGATCGGGCAGATCCTGCTCAGGAGAGCACCGGGGCACCATCGCCCGGCTGCGGCGGGAAAGGCCGATCTGGGCTACATGTTCCTACCGCGGGCGTGGGGATTCGGGTACGCCGCCGAGGCGTGCGCGGCGGCGCTCGACTGGCTCGACGGCGTCCTTCCCGGCGAGCCGGTGGTGCTCGCCACCCAGACCGCCAACGTCGGCTCGATGCGCCTCGCGGCAAAGCTGGGATTCACCGAGGTGGAGCGGTTCCATGCCTGGGACGCCGAGCAGTGGTTCGGCCTGCGGCCCCCGGTCACGCCGCCCGCTTGAGCTCCGAAGATATGGTGTGCCGACCGCCGGTCTTCGCCTTCTTCGACGGCGTCCGGGTCCCGGAAGGGGCTCAGACCCTGTTCGGGGCCGCTGGCTTTGATGTTGAACAGGTAGCGGCCCGGCACTCCAACTCCTGCCAGGGCAAGCGTTCGTCCGGCAACAGCGAAGGGCCGACTTGGTGCAGAGAAGATCAGCGAGGTACGTGCCGTTCATCCCGGCCGACTCCAGCTCGGCGAAGCCCTTGGAACCGATGTGCTCCACGAGCCGGCGCCGGCCAACGGCGATCGGAAAACAGATGCATGCATCGCGAACTACGGCGGGGATCTGGACCGTGGTCACCGCGGCCAGTCAGGTTCGTGCGTCAGTAGGCCGCGACCAGGAGGGCCCGGTCGGCTCCGACGCCGTGATCACTCCGGCCACGGCGAGATCGTCTCATCTTGATCATGGTGCGGGGCCGCCGGCCTCTGACGGGACACATCTCGGTCGCCCGGACGGATCCGGCATGAGAGCCTCACGCCCGTGGCTACTGAAACCGAGGTGGGAGAGCTGCTGCACCAGCGCGGCTGGAGGACGCCGTTCACGGTCGCTGAAAGGGTGAACGCATGGGCCGCCCTGGTGAGCGCCATCGAGCACGGCTACGGCGACGACATCTACGAGTACACCAACGACCTCTACTGCCGAAACTGGCTGCACGAGGCGTGGCTCCTGCTGGACGAACACGTCGTCCAGCTCTGGACCCCGCGGATCAAAGCCTTGGACGCGCGGTACAAGGCCTCGACCATCGACGACGACGGCCAGGCACTCGAACACTTCCACAGGCTGCCCGGCCCCGACCTGTGGTGGTGGCGGCGCCACCCCCGCATCCTCACCGGAGACCTCGGGCGTTCGCTTCGCTCGGCCGGTGCCATCGGCGCCGACCCGGACACGGCACGACCCTCAGCCTCGTGGGATTACGGGACAGCGCTTAGGCCCCGTTGAGCTGCCGGCGCACCCAATGGCTGGCCAGGGGAAGCGCAGTGTCGGCGGCCGTCGCGGCCGGGGCGCCGTACCGTCACCGGCATTGCGGTCCCTGGGTGACAGAGGCCGGAGTGCGGCCCCGCCTCGTTCTGCTGGGACCGCACCAGATCTCCGTGCATCACACCTCCCTGTACCGATCGGCCGCGACACGAGTGTCTTCATCGCGGTTTGAGGAGCAGGGGGTGTTCCGGGCGGCCTCGGTAAGGGTGTGTTCAGCTGTCCTGTACCAGGACCGGTTTGGTCGACCACCAGCCGCCCGTGTCTGCCTCACGATGTCCTGTGGCGGTGAGTTGGAGGCCGTTCGTTTCCGGTGCCCACATCAGAGCCGTGATGCCGCCGATGAGCGAGACCGCCGCCATGAAGATCATGGACCAGCTCAGGCCGAGGTGATCCAGGGACACCGGGAGCAGGAATGTGCCGATCGCCGCGCCGATGCGGCTGGCGGCGGAGGCCAGGCCGACTCCGGAGGTGCGGATCGAGGTGGGGAAGACCTCGTCGGGGTAGATGCCGGGGAGGATGCTCATGATCCCGTACGAGAACAGGTAGCCGAAGAAGCACACGGTGGCCAGCCACACCGGGAGCACATGGCCCAGGCTCACCAGGAACAGGGCGAGTGCGCAGCCGAACATCGGCCAGACAAGGATCGTGCGGCGGCCGACGCGGTCGACGAGCCACCAGCCGGTGGCCGCGCCTGTCAGGGCGACGATGGTCCCGATCAGCGCGCCGGCCAGGGCGTTGCCGCCCAGGCCGATGGCGCGCAGGACGGTCGGCTGGAAGAACGTAAGTGCGAAGTAGGGCAGCACGATGCAGATCCAGAAGGTGCATACGAACACGGTGCGGCGCAGGTATGCGGCTGAGAACAACTCGCGGTAGCGCGTCTGTTCGATCTCTTCGGAGTTGAAGTCCTCGCTGTCCAGGGTGGTTCCGAGGTCGCGCTCGATGACGGCCACGGCCTCGTCCCTTCGGCCTTTGGAGATCAGCCAGCGTGGTGATTCGGGCAGGCCGTGGCGGATCAGGAGGCAGAACACTGCGGGGACGGCGCTGGCGGCCAGGGTGATGTGCCAGGCTCCCGGCCATGTGGTGTTGATGATGTAGCCGAGGAGGTAGGCGACCACGTAGCCGACGTTCCAGAGGATTTCGAGGATCCCCAGGTAGTGGCCGCGTTTCTCACTGGGTGCGAATTCGGCGAGGAGCGGAGAACCGATCGAGTAGTCAGCCCCTACGGCGAGACCCATGACGAGTCCGAGCGCGAAAACCATCCAGGGGGAAGTGACGAACAGCATCAGCAGAGCAGACGCCAGGAAGACCGAGAGGTCGATTGTGAACATCGGGCGCCGGCCCAGCCGGTCGGTGACATAGCCGAGCAGCAGACCGCCGAAGAACGTGCCGATCAGTGTCGAGGAGGAGATCAGTGAGTTCCATGTCGAGGTGACGCCGATGTCGCGAGCCATCGCGCTGCCTGCGAGGGCGGACGCCACTGAGGCGAAGACGAAGCCGTCGACGAACATTCCGCCGCCTGTGGCAACGGTCAGGCGCCGTAGGAAGCGGCGGGTGTGATGACTGGGTCCGGCGGTTGTCGGCGGTATCGCGGCGGCTGTGCTCATGGGCGGGGCCTTTCGTGCTCTTCGGTTGTTCCGGTGGTCACGGGCGGATCGGTCGGCTGCGGCAGTCGTTGCACCACAGGTGACCGGGTGTCACGACACGATGGCGGCACGCGGTGTGCTTGCCGGGGCCCGCGGCTTTGCGGGCTTGCCCTGGTACGGCTGTGAGTCCACCGCGCGAACACGTCGGTATGCATCACGGTGCAGCTCGCTCCAAGCTGGTCCACCGCCCGTCGTGCAACCGGGTCGTTCCCGACCGTGCGGGCGAATGCGTGGACGTGCACCTGCCCACTGCCCTGCTCTTTCATGCCGCCTGTGCGTCCGGTCTCGCTGTGCCCGTGTGACCGCTGTGCCCGCTGGGACCGCTCCGGAGCGGCCGACGGCGACATCCTCGCCAAGTGCAACAACCTCGGCCCGACCGGTCCCCTCTCAGGTTTCCCGCTCACCTACGGGCCGACCAATCCGGACAGTGGGGACAAGCGGCGGCAGTTGGACGGTGGATCCATCTGCTGGAATGCCTCGACGGGTGCACTCCCCGTATGGAGGTCATCGGCAACAACGGACAAGGCCACGATCCTGGTCCACTTCCTGCAACACCAGTTCAACTGGGACCAGCCACGCCCTGAACCTGTGAAGCCCGTGCCTGCCACATGTGCGGGCAGGTTCGTCCGCACCGCCCGCACGCCATGGCACTCCCGGTGCCACTTCGAAATCCGTTCAACCTGGTCGAACACAGTCGGGTGCGCCTGCGTTCGACCAGTACCACTGAAGAACCTTCTTCGAAGGTATGAGTAGCATCCACACCACACCCGTTCAGACACAACGAAGAAGAGGTATTCATGACGAAGGCAAACGCAGCGACCGGTGTGAAGGCCGAGTACGCGCAGAAAGTCGCCGATGACCTCGCGGCCAATCAAAGTGAGCAGGACCGGGTTCGTGACGAACTGGCCCGGCTGCAGGACGAGTTGGTGCAGCTGGAGGAAAGCGGGCGGGTCCTCGTAGAGATGCAGGGCGTTCTCGGTATCTCCTCCAAGCCGACCGGCAAGTCCGTCAGGAAGACGGCCAAGGTACCCGCGGCTCGCATCCCCAAGAGTGAAGCGGCAGCCAAGAAGACCCCGAAGACGGGGCGCTCGTCGAAGAGCGCGGCAGAGCCGTCGCCCCGCGGGAAGACCCGCACCACAAAGGCTGCTACCGCGCAGCGTGCGGGCGGGCCGTCCTGGATCGAGCTGATCGGCGCCTACCTCGCCGGCCAGAGCGAGCCGAAGTCGTCCACGGAAATCGCCGCCGGTGTGGCCGAGGCCCACCCCCAGCGCGGTGTGCAGGTGACCGTCGTGCGCAACACACTGGAGCAGGGCGTCGCACGTGGCGTCATCGAGCGCTCCAAGCAGGGGCGCTCCGTCTACTACCAGACCGCACCCGCCGGCATTGAGGCCACGGACGACAGCAAGGCAACCGCGGTCTGACCAGCTATGTCGCAATGCCGGTGAAGCTCGAAGGCATCGGGGCGCTGGAAGTTCTGTCCGGACTCCCCGGAGCCGAACAGAACGGCCATCGCCCGGGTCACGTTGTTGCTGACACCACAGGCTCACGCCCACGGGCTGGGCGAAGGTGAGGCCGTCGTGGACGCCGGGTTGATGGGCAGAGACGTGGCGCTGGACCTTCGCGAGCTGGACGGCCGCCCCCGCGCCTGGCGCGCAGGGTCGGCCTGTCCGGTCCGTTCAGTAGCGGTAGTGGTCCGGCTTGTACGGGCCCTCGACCTCGACACCGATGTAGGCGGCCTGCTCCGGGCGGAGCGTCGTGAGCTTCACGCCGAGGGCGTCGAGGTGGAGACGGGCGACCTTCTCGTCCAGGTGCTTGGGCAGCACATACACGTCGGTCGGATACTCGGCAGGCTTGGTGAACAGCTCGATCTGGGCCAGCGTCTGGTCCGCAAACGAGTTCGACATCACGAACGAGGGGTGACCCGTCGCGTTGCCCAGGTTCAGCAGTCGGCCCTCCGACAGGACGATCAGCACCTTGCCGTCGGCGAACGTCCAGGTGTGGACCTGCGGCTTGACCTCGTCCCGCACGACCCCGGGGATCCTGGCCAGGCCGGCCATGTCGATCTCGTTGTCGAAGTGGCCGATGTTCCCCACGATCGCCTGGTGCTTCATCCTGGCCATGTCGGCGGCCATGATGATGTCCTTGTTGCCCGTCGTGGTCACGAAGATGTCCGCGATCGACACGACGTCGTCCAGGGTCGAGACCTGGAAGCCGTCCATCGCCGCCTGCAAAGCACAGATCGGGTCGATCTCGGTGATGATCACCCGGGCACCCTGACCGCGCAGCGACTCCGCGCAGCCCTTGCCCACGTCGCCGTAACCGCAGACCACCGCGACCTTCCCACCGATCAGGACATCGGTGGCACGGTTGATGCCGTCGATCAGCGAGTGTCGGCACCCGTACTTGTTGTCGAACTTCGACTTGGTGACGGCATCATTGACGTTGATCGCCGGGAACAGCAGCGTGCCGTCACGGTGCATCTCGTACAACCGGTGCACACCGGTCGTGGTCTCCTCCGTCACACCCCGGATCTCCGATGCGATCTTCGTCCAGTCGAGCGTACTGCGCTCCAACAGGGCATGTACGACGGCGAGTTCCGCGTTGGCCGCCTCGGGGAGTTCACCTGTTTTCTGGTACTCGACGCCCTTGTGGACCAGGAGGGTGGCATCCCCGCCGTCGTCGAGGATCATGTTCGGGCCGCCGGTAGGGGCATCCGGCCAGGTCAGTGCCTGCTCCGTGCACCACCAGTACTCCTCCAGGCTCTCGCCCTTCCACGCGAACACCGGGATCCCCGCGGCAGCAATCGCCGCCGCCGCGTGATCCTGGGTGGAGAAGATATTGCAGGAGACCCACCGCACCTGCGCGCCCAGAGCCACCAGCGTCTCGATCAGCACAGCCGTCTGCACCGTCATATGCAGGGACCCGGTGATCCGCGCACCCGCCAGCGGCCGGGCCTGCGCATACTCCGCACGGATCGACATCAGACCCGGCATCTCATGCTCGGCCAGCGTGATCTCCTTACGGCCGAACGCGGCCAGCGACAGATCAGCAACCCTGAAATCGGTGAACTCAGCGGACATGAAGGCTCCTTGAGGACTGGACATTGCGGTGAATGTCGACGGCCGCCGTCGAACGGTTGAGCGTGATGTAGTGCAAACCCGGCGCACCCTCGACAAGCAACCGGTCCGCCATGGCCGTGGCATGGTCGACCCCGATCCGGTACGCATCGCCGGGCCGCCCGCGAGCGGCTTCGAGGCGGTGCGCCAGATCTTCGGGGAACGCGGCGCCGGAGAGTTCCACGAAGCGGCGGATCTGGCGTACGTCGGTGGCCGGCATGATCTCCGGGATGACCGGTGTCGAGCAGCCGGCCGCGGCGACACGATCACGGAACCTCAGATAGGTCTCCACGTCGAAGAACATCTGGGTGATGGCATAGTCCGCCCCGGCCCGGCACTTGGCCACGAAGTGACCGATGTCGCTGTCCCAGTCGGGCGAACGCGGATGCCGCTCCGGGAACGCCGCGACGCCAATGGTGAAATCCCCCAGGGACCGCACCAGTTCGACCAGTTGATACGCGTGCGTGAAGCCGTCCGGGTGCGGCACCCACCAACCTGTCGGGTCGCCGGGCGGATCGCCGCGCAGCACAAGTACGTCGCGCACTCCGGCGTCCGCGTACCTGCCGATGATGCGCCGCAGTTCGGCCACCGAGTGCCCGACCGCGGTCAGGTGCGCGACCGGGCGCAGCGTCGTGTCGGCCGCGATCCGCTTGGTCACGGCGACGGTACGGTCCCGGGAGGAGCCGCCGGCCCCGTATGTGACGGAGACGAAGTCCGGGCCGAGCGCCTCGACACGCCGGATCGCCTCCCAGAGAGTCGTCTCGCCGGCAGCTGTCTTCGGCGGGAAGAACTCGAACGAGAACGTCGGTGCTGTCGTCCGCCTCACTGTTCGCCCCTGGCTGCCCGGCCCTCGTTGACGTAGGAGGCTTCGGGGTGGTGGTGGACGACGACGATGGCCGGTGCCTGGCGCAGGGCGTCTGTCCGTCGGCGCCGGGCCGCCCTCATGACACGCGCGCCAGCTGCGCCTCAAGGGCACGGGCCGCGTCGCTGCCGTACGTCTGGTCGATGCGGGTGACCAGATCCGACGGGGACAGCTTGTACTCCTGGGTACCGACCGATTCCAGCACGGTGGTGGCCAGGGCGCAGCCGAGTCGGGCCGCCTGTTCCTGCGGCCAGTTCCATGCGGTGCCGGCGAGGAAGCCGGACCGGAAGGCGTCTCCCGCCCCTGTGGGGTCGGCGATCTCGTCGGTGAGTACGGCTGGTATCCGCAGAGTGGGCGTATCCGAGCCGGCCAGTGACACCCCGGCCTCGCCCCGTGTGGTGATCCAGGTACCGACCCGGCCCAGGAGGTGTTCCTCGGTCCATCCGGTGCGTTCGAGCAGCAGGGCGGCCTCGTACTCATTGGTGAACAGCCACCGCGCCCCGTCGACGAGTTGTCGGGCCTGATTACGGTCGAGACGGGCGAGCTGCTGGGAGGGGTCGGCGGCAACGGGGATGGTCAGACGGTGGGCGGTGGCGGTGTGGCGCAGCATGGCGGCGGGGTCGTCGGCGCCGACCAGGACGAGTGCGGGCGCCCCGGTGCGTTCCGCGATCGCGGCCAGATCGATCCGGGAGGCCTCGGCCATGGCACCGGCGTAGAAGGTGGCGATCTGGTTCTGGTCCTCATCAGTGGTGCACACGAAGCGGGCGGTGTGCAGGTGGTCGCTCACCTGGACTGCGGTGGTGTCGACGCCGTTCGCCCGTAGCCAGGCATCGTATTCAGCGAAGTCGATGCCCGCGGCGCCGACCAGGATGGGGTCGAGACCGAACAAGCCGAGACCGAAGGCGATATTGGCGGCGACGCCACCTCTGCGTACCTCCAGCCGATCGGCGAGGAACGACAGGGATACCCGCTCCAGTTGCTCTTTGATCAGCTGCTCGGCGAAGCGTCCGGGGAACACCATCAGATGGTCGGTAGCTATCGATCCGGTCACGGCGATACGCACGGAAAAGCACTCCTTGGACCTGATGAGGGCGGGGTTGGGCGGGCGGAACGGCTCGGGTGGCGGCGCCACACAGGGAAGCGGTGCGCGGTGCGGTGCGCGGCCAGGGGAAAGGCCGCGCACCGTCGGGGAGTGCCCGGGCTCGCCCTGGGAGCTCTACCGCCCGGGGGCTTGCCCGCGCACTCCTCCCGCCCGGGCAAGCCCTGGCACTCCTGCCGCCGGGGCTCGCTCCGGGCGCTCTGCTGTCAGCCCGCTGCCGCTGCCTTGCGCAGAGCGTCGGCGCGGTCGGTGCGCTCCCAGGTGAAGTCCGCCAGTTCGCGTCCGAAATGGCCGTAGGCGGCGGTCTCGGCGTAGATCGGGCGCAGCAGGTCCAGGTCACGGATGATCGCGGCCGGACGCAGGTCGAAGACCTCACTGACGGCATTCTCGATCTTCCCGACAGCAACCGTGTTGGTGCCGAAGGTCTCGACGAACAGGCCGACCGGTTCGGCCTTGCCGATGGCGTACGCGACCTGCACCTCGCAGCGCTCCGCCAGACCGGCCGCGACGACGTTCTTGGCCACCCAGCGCATCGCGTACGCCGCCGAACGGTCCACCTTCGACGGGTCCTTGCCGGAGAACGCGCCGCCGCCGTGCCGGGCCATCCCCCCGTACGTATCGATGATGATCTTGCGACCGGTCAGACCCGCGTCACCCATCGGGCCACCGATCTCGAAACGGCCGGTCGGGTTCACCAGGAGGCGGTAGTCCTCGGTGTCCAACTTGATTCCGTCGTCGGCGAGTTGTGCCAGGACGTGTTCGACGACGTGCACCCGGATGTCGGGGGTGAGCAGGCTGTCCAGGTCGATGTCACTCGCGTGCTGCGAGGAAACGACGACGGTGTCCAGGCGGACCGGCCGGCTGCCCAGGTACTCGATGGTGACCTGGGTCTTTCCGTCGGGGCGCAGGTACGGGACGGTCCCGTCCTTCCGGACTTCGGTCAGACGGCGTGAGAGGCGGTGCGCCACCTCGATCGGCAGCGGCATCAGGGTGGGGGTCTCGGTGGCCGCGTAGCCGAACATCAGGCCCTGGTCGCCCGCTCCCTGCTGGTTCAGCTCGTCGGTCTCCCCGCCGCCGGCGGCGCCCTTGAGCCTGGACTCGTACGCTGTGTCGACGCCCTGGGCGATGTCCGGGGACTGCGCGCCGATCGATACCGACACGCCGCAGGAGGCGCCGTCGAAGCCCTTGGCCGAGGAGTCGTAGCCGATGTCGAGGATCTTCTCCCTCACCAGGGTGGGGATGTCGACGTAGGCGGAGGTCGTCGCCTCGCCCGCGATGTGGACCTGACCGGTGGTGATCAGGGTTTCGATCGCGACGCGCGATGCGGGGTCGTGACGCAGGAGTGCGTCGAGGATGGTGTCACTGATCTGGTCGGCGATCTTGTCGGGATGTCCCTCGGTCACTGATTCCGAGGTGAACAGGCTGCGGGACATGACACTCCAGGACAGTGGTGGGCGGACACGGGCTGGTGGGTGCGGAGTTGGTACGGGGTTGCGCGGGTGCGGAGTTGCGGGGTGCGCCCTTCGTATATACGTCTCGTGGTGTTCTGGTCGCGGCGTCATCCGAGTACAGCGGCACGCGTGTCACCGGTCGGCGTGCGGGCCCCTGGTGGGCGGGGCTGGACTTTCGTTGTCCCGGTGCCACCAGGGGTTCGCGCGTTCCTGACGCCGGGCCGGTCCGGGGCGGCCGCGCGGGCGGTGTTGTGTCGCGTACCGCATGCGTCGCGCGTTGCCGGAAGGGCCTCGGCAGCAGGCCGCCCCGAGCAGAATCAGCGGTTCGTGCCCTTTACTGCCACTGCACTACTACTGCGCTGTTACTGCGTCGCTACTGCGCCGGTCCTGTCTTACGGAAGACCCAGTAGTCGGCTCCCTCTTCCGCGATGTAGTTGGCGTCCTTCAGCTTGAATTCCAGGGAAGCCTGCTCGGTGATCTCCTTCGAGCGGGAGAAGTCCTCAAAGCCTGTTTCAGTGGCATAGCTGCCGCGGGTGGACACCAGGATCAGCCCATGGGGCCGGGCGTATTCGATGAGCGTGAGCAACGCCGTCGGGCGCACATGGCCGAGGGTGAACACGCCGCTGCTGACGACGATGTCGTACTGGTCCAGACGCTCATCGCGTACCGGTGTCGAGAGGTCCACGCCGCCGTAGACCTTCCGGTAGGCGTTGGTCTTGATGGCCTCGGCAGCCATGTTCTCCGACAGGTCGACGCCGTCGATCACGTACTTTCCCAGAGTGCTCAGGACACTGCCAACGAGGCCGGTGCCGCAGCCGGCGTCGAGAATGGTTGTTCCCGGCGTCCCGTAGGCGGAGGCGAGCAGGTGAACGAAGTTGGCCGCGACCCGCGGCGCCACCCACTTCTGATCCGCCAGGTCCACGTCGTACCGCGTCGCCCAGTCCTCGTAGTAGCTCTTCAGGCCAGAGGAATTGTCGAAGAACACGTGAGACTGCTTGATGTTCGCGAAGGAATTACTCATGGAATTGACTCCCTGTCAGGATAAGCCAACGATCATGACCGTTCTTTTCTTGTCCCGCTAAGTCACTGCGGGCACATCTGATGCGTCCGATCTTTCGGTCCCGGTGCCCCCGCTGTCCCCGCTGTCCCCTGTGCCGCTCGACCGTGAATTCTTCACGTCGAACACCATGTAGACGGCGATGCCGGTGAGGACGAACAGGGCCCCGCCGACCTCCGTCCAGGTAGGCATCCGCTGTTCCATCGGCAGACTCAGGATCGCGCCGAAAATCGTCTCCGTGGCGAGCAGCGGTCCGACCAGTGGTACCGGGATGCCCTGTGCCGCCTTCACCCAGATGTATGTCCCCCACCAGGATCCGATGACGCCCAGGAACACGCACCACGCGATGATCTTGAAGAGCGGATACGGATCGAATGTCGCATCCGGTGTGGAGGCAATGGCGAAGGGCAGCAGCACCATGGAGGCACCACCTGCTCCCATCGCCACCAGAGCGGCCCAGATCGTGGGGTCCGGCTTCGTCTCCCAGGTCCGCTGCGACTGGGCATTACGAACCACGAAGTAGGACCATGTCAGCATGGCCATGATGGCCAGGCCTATCCCGAAGAGCGAGTCGCTCGCGCCACCTGAATGCTTCCCCTGAAGGAGATCCGAGACACTGAGGAGGGTGAGACCGACGAGAATCAGGATGACCGGTGCGACGAGCTCACGCCACGACATGCGCTTTTCTGCGAAGTTACCGGCCACCGCGATCGTGATCGGTGACGATCCCACGACGACTGCGGTGATGAATCCACCGCTCGTTGTGGCGGAGTACGAGACACAGATGTAGAAGACGAAGTACCCCACGAAGCCGATGTAGAGGCCGAAGAGGGTCCGCCGGACGGGCATCTGCCTGAGCTGGCTCCAGTTTCTGCACAGGACGTAGAGGCCGCACAGGCCGAACAAGGAGTACCGGCCGGTGACCAGGAGCAGTTCACTCGCGGGCTTGACGGCGGCCGGAGCGACAAAGGCGAAGGCCCAGAGCAGGGCGGCCGTGAGCGCGGCGGCAACGTTTTTTCGTGTACTTCCCATTACAGGGTCGGTTCTGGTGAGTGAATCCGACGGGTATCAAAGCCGTTCTGCATAAGCCAATCCGGGTTGTAGATCTTCGAGATGTACTTGTTTCCGCTGTCCGGCAGGACGGTGACGATCGTTGCCGGTTTCGTGAGCGAACGGGCAACTTGCACCGCGCCCCACACATTCGCCCCCGAGGTGCCGCCGCAGATGAGACCCTCGCGCGTTGCCAGGTGCCGGCACGTGGCGAAGGCATCGGCGTCGGTGAACTGAATCACGTCATCGACGACGGAAAAGTCCATGCATTTCGCCAGGTGGTCCTCGCCGGCGCCCTCGACGAAATACGGCGCGATCTGCGAAGGGTCAACAACGCCCTCATGGAAGTAGCGGTGATAGATGGAACCGGCCGGATCGAGGAGGACAGACCGCACGGACGGGTTCTTCTGCTTAAGGAACCGCGAAGTTCCGGAGATGGTGCCGCCTGTACTCCCTGATGCGACGAATGCCGTCACCGACCGTCCGAGTGCCTCCCAGATCTCGGGGCCCGTCGAACGGAAATGCGCCTCCGCGTTGAGCGGGTTGTCATACTGATTGAGCATGAACGAGCCCGGCGTCTCGGCGTGGATGCGCCTCGCGCACGTCACATAGTGCTTTGCCGAGTCCGGCGGGGCGGAGGTGGGGCAGACAATCACCTCGGCCCCCATTGCGCGCAGCGCGTCCTGCTTTTCCTGGCTGACCTTGTCCGGCATGGTCAGGATCGCACGGTAGCCGCGTGTTGCCGCCAGCATCGCGATCGCTGCACCGGTATTTCCGGAGGTGTTCTCCACGATTGTTGCGCCCGGCCCGAGGAGACCGCGACGCTCGGCATCATCGATGATGTACCGGACGATTCGGTCTTTGATGCTGCCCCCCGGATTTACGAATTCGACTTTGGCGAATATCCGAACATCGGCCGGAACGTCAAAGGTGTTCAGTTCGACGAGGGGTGTCTTGCCAATGAACGACTGGATATTCATGCCGGCTCCTTAGTACTGCGGGAGGAATGTAGCCAGGCGTGCGGACGACACGAAAGGGTACGAACAGGAAAGCGCGCGGACGGCAAGGGGGTTCGGACACGGTGGGGAAACGGTGGGGAGAGGACAGCATGTGGCCGGGAGCCGGCAGAGACCGGTGAGAATCCGGCAGCGCGGTGCATCGGGCCGTACACAGTCAGGACATTCAGTTGCTTCATCGCTGACCGCGTGTCAGGACCACACCGGGCGGTTGCCGAATTCCTGCTTCACCGTGTCTCCACCAACAGGCCGCTCCGAAGAAGCGGTGAAACCGTGTCAGAGAGCAGAGTCAGGAATCTTGACGGAGTCAAGAATCGCGACCGTGTGACCGACCTTTTGGCCCTTCTCGACCAGTGCCAGCGCATCCACCGCCGATATCTCGTACGGCGACAACTCCTTCTCCATCTGGAGAGCCTGCGCACCGGCTGCCGCGGGGGACATACCCGCGAAGGCATCGCGCAGAACACTCACCGGGTAGAAGTGGAACGGCCCCATCCCCTCCTTCTCCCACTGGGCATAGCCGCCGACCACCTCGTGCGGCTCGGACTGGATCTTCCACGTGTAGGTCAGGATGCTGCCGTTGTAACCGGCGGCGCCGGCCAGAGACAGGATCTCGGACAACGGGATCCGCGCACCGATCGACGACAGCACCCGGCCACCGACCCGAAGGACCGGATGTGCCTGCTGCAGGGCCAGATAGTGCAGCGTCACAAGGTTCTTCTCCGCGAAGCCGGCAATCTCCTCAACGCGCTCCGCGATGAACGTCGAACTGGTCTGGCCATCAGCCAGATCACCGCTCCCCGCCATCGGGATATTGGGGAGGTTCTCGTAGATCACATCGACCTGCGACACCTTGCCGGCCAGCGGGGAGAGAATGTCCCCGGCGCCCCCGATCAGTTCGACATCCTGATCCAGGAGGTTGCTCTGAATGTTTTCCCGGGCGTGAGCGAGAACATCTTCGTGAAGGTCGGTGAAGCCAACGCTACGCGCCTGCAAAATCTCCACGGCCGCCAGGGCATCCAGCCCCGCACCCGTCCCGATCGTGCAGAACCGCGGAGCCAGGACACCCATCCGTGCAAGCGTCTTGAACGCCGGCACAGCAACACTGGCGACCCAGTCGGCGCGTGGCTCATCCGCCTTCGGTAGGTATGAATGGTCCGACAGCCTGAGCCCGATGGATGACTTGATCCGCTCCGGCTCCCCGACCTGGAAAAACTCGCTCGGCGACACAACCAGTTCGGCATAGTCGATGTGTGTACCCATCTCGGCCTCCTTCGACGTGGCGACAGCGCTGCTTCTACGAGAACTTCCGGCCCGCCCGGGCCAGCGGACAGCCGAAGGGCACACGAGGCGTCCTGCAACCGAAGGAACCAGCAGCAACTGGATCGCGCCCTTCACGAGGAACGGCGCCCCTGCGGCGGAAGTGACTTCACTATCGTCAACTCCCGCAAAGCTGTACAGGGTTGCCCTGTTGCCTCTCCCGAGGCAACAGCAACAGGACCATCCAGGGCCCTGAAACCCGGAGCTGCCGCACAAGCCCCTTGACCCGGATGTGTCCACCGGTGACAGACCACGCCGAACGGCCGGCGGGCGAAGGGCCGTCAGGACACCTCGCGCAGGGCTGCAATGGCGGTGCGGCGGGAAGGGCAGCGCGGCGAGGACAGCGGCGCGGCCTGCCCAACTGCTTGCCTCCCCCGCATGCACTGCACTTCGGACACCCTGCGAGCCAACGTGTGGCAGGGCTCGGCCGCGCGCTCCTTCACCAGTCAGCGCCAGGCCCCGGCTGCAGGCTCCCTCGCCCCCCTCGGAGGAAACCGCCCCCCCCGTCACTTACCAGGCACGTCGGAAGGCTGCAACTGGAAGGGCCTTTCCAGCCACCCGGGAAGTGGGCCGTTGACACCGGGAAAATCAACTCCGTAGCATGTAACTATACCGGTTGGTATAGCTCACCGTTCCGCTCACGCGAAGGAGATGCACGCGTGTCGCTCCATCAGTCCGGCCAGGCGACTCCAGGGGCCCTGAACCTCCCCGGACCGCGCGCTGTTGATCCACCGCAACGGCAGCAGGAAGGCAGCCGGTGCACGAGAACAGACCCGTCGCCCCGCGCAGGAGGAGAGGGCCTGTGAAACCCGTATGCATCAGCGAGGATGCCGAGCTGCAGCGTGAACACCTCTCGGCCGCCTGCCAGTCCCTGTACCGGCGCGGGTGGATGCCCGGAACGTTCGGCAGCGTCTCGGTCAGGTCGGGTGAAGCGGTCATGATCACCGCAGGCGACCTGAGCAAGAGGGTGATGACCGATCAGGACACGGTGATGGTCGACCCGTTCAAAGGGCTGCCGCTGCTCGGAGAGAGCGAATGGCCGCCCGCCGAAACCCCGGTACACCTCGCGCTCTACCGGCGGCTGCCCGGCTGCGGAGCAGTGATCCACGCACACGCACCGTGGTCCACAGCACTTGCCACCCGGACCGCCGGCGCCGACCGCACCGGCCAAGTGGTCTTCGAGGAAATGGAAATGGCGAAGAGCCTCGACGTACCGGACCCCCGCCTGGTCGTACTGCCCATCGTCGCGAACCACCTGGACGCGTCCCTCATCGCCGACGACGTGACGGCCCTCCTCGATGATCCGGCCGCCGACACCCCGCCTGCTCTGCTCATCGACCGCGACGGCATGTTCTCCTTCGGCCGCGACATCGACGAAGCGCGCAACAGGCTGGAGTGCGTCGAGGAACTCAGCCACCTGCTCCTGCTGACGGGCGCCGACGAGCCCGGCACGGCCAAGGTGAGTGCCCGGTGACGCTGCTGCAGATCATGCCGGAGGACGCACCGCAGACGATCACCGTGCACAGCGACGACCTGGACGTCATCCGCAAAGAACTGCTCAGAATCGGTGTGCGCTTCGCGCGATGGCACGCCGCCCGCCGGCTCCCCGCCGACGCGGACGACTCCACCATCATGAATGCCTACCGGAGCCACATCGATCACGTCAGCGCCGAGAGCAACCACCGGGTCGTCGACATCGCACGCATGACCCCCACCTCGCCCGGTCCCGGCCAGCCCCGGCACAAGGAGCACTTCCACGACGAGGACCTCGTGCGCTTCGTCGTAGCTGGAGCCGGCTGCTTCTACCTCCACGTCGCCGGTCAGGTACACGCGATGCTCTGCACAGCAGGAGATCTGCTGTCCATACCCAGCCGGACGAAGCACTGGTTCGACGCAGGGACACGACCGAACTACACCGCGGTCCGCTTCTTCCAGGATGACAACGGCTGCGCCGCCCGGTTCCTGCCGGACAGCATCGCCGCCCGGTTCCCGGCCTTCGACGAACTGACAGTCGCACCATGAGCGACACAGCCGCCCTCCCAGCCGTCCGATGTCCCAGCCCCGAGCGGCCCAAGCGGCACGAGCAACGTGACAGGCCCGCGCCGCCACATGGACAACGCAGAACCGCATAGCGGAACGCAGAGGACGCAGAGGAACGTGGGCACGATGTTCCGTCCCGGCATCTGCGCGCCACAGATGTTACCGGCGGACAACTCCCGGCCCCTGGGGCGGGGCCCGGGCTCTGACAACGTCGTCATCCGGATACCCACCAGCACATCCGACGCCGAGTGCGCCGGTGGACACCTGGATACACATAGGCAGCCCCGCCCGAGCCAGTTCGCAACCACGACCTGGACCACCGAGCCTGCAGCCCCCGCCGCCTGCACCGAGCGGGTCGGGAGCCCAATCAGCATCTGAAGTACGCACGGCATCCCACCAACTCCGCTCCGGAGCTGGCCGCTCTAGACGATCTGTACGATTCTGGGGGCTTGAAGTGGTACGGGAACCAGCGCAGGGATCAACAACAACCCGGCCTTCCCACACGGATGCCGGCTACCCGCCGCGTACCGGCGGTCCGGCAACATTCGGGCAACTGCTCCGGGCCCACCGCACACAGCGAGGACTCTCCCTCACACAACTCGCCGCCCTCGTACACTTCAACCGGGGCCACGTCAGCAAGATCGAAACCGACAAACGACCTCCCTCGGTCAGCTTCGCAGAGGCCTGCGACAGGGAACTCGACGTCGGAAACACCTTCACCACCATCGCCTCAGCCCTCGAAGCCGCCTCCCGCCATCAGCAAGGATGGATCCAGCCCGCCCAACTTCCCCCGGCCAAAAAGAACTTCGTGGGACGGCGTGACCACCTGACCCGCCTCAAAAGGCTACTCCCCGGCGACCAGCACTCCCTTGCCTTACCCGTCGCACTCATCAGCGGACCACCGGGCGTCGGCAAAACCGCACTCGCCGTACAAGCGGCACACCGGGCCGTCAACGACGGCCACTTCACCGACGGGCAACTCTTCGTCAACCTCCAGGGCCCCGAGCCAGGAACCGCAGCAGCCCCCCACGACGTCCTCGAAGACCTGCTCCGCGCCGTGGGCGTACCGACCGACCGCATCCCCACAGACCTGGACCAAAGGGCCGCCACCTTCCGCTCCTTCCTCCACGGCCGCGAAATACTGCTCGTCCTGGACAACGCCGCCAACGCCCAGCAGATCTATCCCCTGCTGCCCGGCTCACCAGGATGCGCCGTCATAGTCACCAGCCGCTCACGCCTGCCGGGACTCATGTCCCGCGTCGACGCCACCACCCTCCCACTGGCAGAACTGTGCCAGCCCGAGGCCGCCATGCTGATCCGCGCGATCATAGGCGACACACGCGCCGACGCCGGCCCCAGCGCAGTAACCGTCCTGGCAGAACGCTGCGGACACCTCCCCCTCGCACTGGTCCTCGCCGCCGAACACATCGTCAGCCACCAACACCACAGCGCCGACACGCTCGCCACCGAACTCAAACCCGAACACGCCCGCCTCAACCTCGCCGAAGGCGACATCGCACTCCGCAACGCCTTCGACACCAGCTACAAAGCACTCGACGAACAGAGCGCCCGTATGTTCCGCCTCCTAGGCATACTCCCCGGCCACCTCATCGACGCCACCACCACCGCCACCCCCGCAGGCATCACCCACAATGAAGCCGCGCGACTCCTGCACAGCCTCGCCAGCGCACACCTCATCCGAAGCCAGGACGAACACCACTACCACATGCACATCCTCCTACGAGCCTACGCAGCCGACCTCGCACGGAAACTCGACACCCAACCCCAACCCACGAAGGCAATACACCCCACAGTCAAACCAGCAGCCACACCCACCCAACCCTCCCTCGTCGCCTAAGGGCTGTCCCGGCGATCACTGTCTAAGGTTCGTCTGATGGGGATGCGCCTGGCCTTGACTTGTATCGTCGCTGTTGGGCGATCATGGCTCGTGACTCGCGAATTATCGACGCCCCCAGCAGTTCCCTTCGGTCTACTCTTGGGCTCCCCTCAGCCCGTTCTGCCCGCCGCTCAAGGTTTGTTGCTGCGACCTTGGGAACCGGCTGACGCTCCAGTGTTCCTCTCCGCCTACCAGGACGATGAGATCTGCCGCTGGCACACGCGCCGCCCTCAGACGGAGACGCGCGTCCTGGAGTGGTTCGATGCCTACCACCGGGACTGGGGAAGCGAGAAGGGCGGTCACTGGGCTGTCGCCCGCGAGGACGGTGAGACCCTCGGCCGGATCGCGCTGCGTGGCTTCGACTTCAACGACGGTGTCGCCGATGTCAGTTACTGGGTTCTTCCAACTGCCCGCGGCCGCGGTGTTGCGACGTCGGCGATGGCAGCACTCTCAACCTGGGCGCTGGATGAGATCGGCTTCCACCGCCTGTACCTGGAGCATTCGACGCGCAACCACGCCTCCTGCAGGGTTGCCACCAAGTCCGGATACCTACTCGAAGGAACGCAGCGCAGTGCGGCCATTCATGACGACGGCCGGCACGACATGCATCTGCACGCCCGAATCCGAGGGGATTGAGCCTGTCGGTCAACCGATCATGAACGTAGCCAAATGACGAGCACGGCGACGGTGATCGTGCCGAGGAAGACCTGGCAGCGCTTGTCGTATCGCGTCGCGACGGCCCGGGAGTTCTTGAGTCTGTTGATGGCCCGCTCAACGGTGTTGCGCTTCTTGTACCGCTCCTCGTCGAAACCTGGCGGCCGTCCGCCTTGCGATCCCTTGCGCAGGCGGGCGGCACGGCTGTCGCTCTTCTCCGGGATGGTGTGCCGGATTTCCCGTCGCCGCAGGTACTCGCGGCAGGGGCCATTGCTGTAGGCCTTGTCGGCCGCGACGCTGTCCGGCTTCTTACGGGGCCTGCCCAGCCCGAGGCGAGGGACCCGGATCTTCTCCAGTACCGGCACAAACTGAGTACAGTCCGCCCGCTCGCCTGCGGTGACGAGCAGGGACAGCGGGCGGCAGCGGCCATCGGCGCTCAGGGGAATCTTGCTGGTGAAGCCGCCGCGAGAGCGGCCCAGGCCCTGACCTCGTTCACCACCCCCACCAGCTGGCCGACCAGGCTCTGCCATGGAGTCTCGTCCCGGTGTTCTGTCACCTTGCCCCCCTTTGGCACGGGCGGTGGGGTGGTGCGGGCGCCTGCCGCGTGTTGGTGGGCGCGCACGACGGTGGAATCCACCGCAATATTCCAGTCGATCTGGCCTGCCGCGTCGGCTGCGGCCTGAGCCCACTGCAGGAGGCGCCCCCTGGTGCCGCCCGCCGACCACAGCCGATGGCGCTCATAGACCGTCTCCCAAGGACCGAACCACTCCGGCAGATCTCGCCACCACACCCCGCTCCGCACCCGGTGCAGGATCCCGTCGATCACCTGCCGGTGATCACGCCACCGCCCGCATCGCCCATTGCTCACCGGCAGGAATGGCCGTATCCGCTCCCACTCCGCGTCCGACGGATCGCCACGTTCTCCCCGCCCCATGCCCAAACCACGAGCAGATCAGCTGACGGTCACATGATCGGCCGGACAGCTCCTGAGGGCTGTCCCGTAAATGATCTTTGGCTCAACTCGGGCGTGCTCGGCCGCCGTGTGTCCCGCTCGCTATCCGGCGAGGGCGAGGTTGTGCAGGCGGGCGATGCCGCGCATGGCGTGGTGGACTCCGTCGCCTTTGAGGCGGCAGTCGCGGAGGATCTTCCAGGTCTTCATGCGGGCGAAGGTGTGCTCGACGCGGGTCCGGACCTGCTTGTGGGACTTGTTGTGTGCTTGCTGGTGGTTCGTGAAGTAGCGGTAGTTCTTCGACTGCTCGGCGACAGTGTGGTCGCGAGTGGGGACCAGGGTGTCGTCCACGATGAGCACGGCGTCCTTGGCGAACCGCTTGCGGGGCTGAAGCCCGAGCATGGGACCGAGATGGTCGGTCACACGGTCCGCCGCGGACTTCGGCACCCCGAACAGCAGCGCGAGCTGGCGCATCGTCAAGTTAGTGCGCCAGTAAGCCGCGACCAGCAGCTCCCGCTCCTCCAAGGAAAGGCCCCACGGCCGACCCTTGCGGACCGTGTTCGCACCCTCGCGCCGCAGCACGGTCACCAGCTTTCCGAAGGCGCGCGGGCTCATCCCGGTGAACGGGGCTGTCCTGGACGGCTCCCACGCCGTGATCACACCAGCCACGCCGGGATCATCGCACCGTAGCGTGCCCCGCCAGCAAGCCTCCCCATCTCACCGGAACTCGTGGACCAACTGGATCTCGCCGACGATGTGGGCGTTGAAGCCGTCCAACTCCTCGGCTGGAACCCAGAGCTCAAGGATCGTCTGCCCGCCGGCCTGCTGGATGGGATACCGGCTCAAGAACTCCGACTCGACCTCGAAACGAGTGACGAAGCCTGCGCCGTCGTGCTTCACGTTCCAGTCCCGGGCGATCCTGATCGCGTAGTCCTCGTTCAGGACCGGGTAGAAGATCGGCTGCTCGGGCAGCCGGGGCGGCCAGGCACGCCAGTTCAGCTCCCGAACCAGATCCAGCTCCTTGGGGCCGGTGGGGCGCCACAGGGTCGTCGTTGCTTGCCGGCTGGTCATGTGCATCGCTCTCTGAACGTAGACCGCTGGTATGGCGGGTCGCGAGACCGGACGATACCGGCAGCGCGAACTCAGTAGCTACACAGTTTCCGCAGGGTGGGCAGCTCCGTGACCAGCAGTTACGGGACAGTCCTCAGACCCCACGACAGACAAACAAACGAGTCATCCAGCTCGGGACACGGACCACCGGTCCGACAGCACAACAGCCGCCCGACAGCCCCCATCGGACGGCAGAACCACGTCCGGGCAGCGGAGCGGCTTTCGGACGGCAACGGCAGGACCGACGCGCTGAGCTGAACCCGCCGTAGCCCAGAACAAACAAGAAGAGCAAACTGAACACAAGATCATTTCAGTGAAGGGACTGAGCCCTCCCCCGCCAAGTGGCCGTGTCTCCGGTGACCGGATACCCCGGCACAGCCGAGCCGTCACGGGTCACTCGGCAAGTGCCCTCTCGATCAGAACAGCTGCCACCTGCTCAGCACGGTCAACAGCGTTATCCACCGACCGCATCGAATCAGCGATACAAGCCCCCTCATGAAGGATCAACACCTGCGCCGCCAGCGCAGCAGGATCCTGGGCACGGGCCTGCGTCGCGAGATCCTCCAAGTACGCAAAGAGCCACGCCTTCTGATCACGGGCGACCTCCCGGCCCGGATGATCCTCAGGCAACTCCACAGAAGCATTGATAAAGGCACACCCCCGCGAGTTCCGCTCACGCATCCAGTCACGCAAGGCACTGAACGTCGCGAGGATCTTCTCACCGGGGGGAGCATCATGAACGTTCGCGTGCTTCACCAACGTAGAACGCCACAGACCATCGCGAGCACGCAGATACGCGACGATCAGATCCTCCTTCGAGCCGAAGCAGTCATACAGGGTCTTCTTGGTGACACCCGCCTCGTCCGCGATCGCCTCCACGCCCACAGCGCGGATCCCCTGCTCATAGAACAGCCGCGACGCGGTCTCAAGGACCCTCACACCAGCCGGCGTCAGGTGCCTCATACCCCGCCGCTTACCTCTCCGGCCCACGGTCTCACTGTTAATAGTCACCACCGAACGGTACACCCAACGGTATACTTACGACAGTTGTCGCACCGCCCCGGAATCCCGGCACAAATAACCGGGACCACGGACGGAACCCGCCCCGCCCGGTGCCCAAAGCGACGGAACCACACCACTCTCCCCTGCCCCCGGCACCGGGTCAGCTACCCCATGCGCCATCCATGCGCAAACCAATGGAAATTGGACACCCACCCTTCGGCGGCGGAACCATTCCCGCCGACACCCAGGGTGGCGACACGCCGCCGACGGTGTAATGCCGTTCCCCGACCGCCGGACCCGACCAGGCTGTACACGGTCACCGCTCTACCGGAATATCGCCGGGCACGACCACCTGGGCACAACTCACCAACACCGTGCCGCAGTAAAACACTTCAGGCCACAGCACACCCGATTTCCACAATCCAGAACACCACAATGGGGAGGCCCCATGGACCGGGCGAACAACATCGAAGCCATCGTCTTCGACGTCCTCGGCACCATGGTCGACGAACCGGGCAGCCTGCGAACAGCCATCCGCAACGCACTACCCGCAGCCGACGACACGACCATCGACCAACTCCTCACCGTATGGCAGCACCACGTCGCCAACGAACAGCAACGTATCCACGAAGGGACCCGCCCCTACGCCAACTCCGACATCATCGACCGCGAAGCAGCCCACCACGTAGCCGCCCGCTCGGGCCTCACCGACCCCGACACCATCGAACAACTCGCGACAGCAAGCCAGCGCATGAAACCCTGGAACGACTCCCCCACCGCGCTCGCCAGCCTCGCCGCGCACTTCCCGGTACTCGCCCTCACCCACGCCAGCCGTGCATGCCTGCTGCGCCTCAACGCGCACGCCGGTCTCCGCTGGCACCAAGCCCTCTCAGCCGAAGACGCCCAGGCCTACAAACCCGCGCCCCAGGTGTACCAACTCGCGCTCAACGCCGCGCAATGCCCACCCCAACACGTCCTCATGGTTGCCGCACACGCCTGGGACCTGCGCGGAGCCCAGAGCCACGGAATACTGACCGCCTACATCCACCGACCCACCGGAAACCCCCCGAGCAAAACCGACACCTTTAACTGGCACACGAACAACCTCACCGAACTCACCCACGCCCTGGCCACACCATAGAAGCACCAGCACTCACCAGTCGTGAACGGAACCGTCTCGCAAGCGGTTGACCGGCAGGTACTTGCGCTCGTACGGGAACTTGGCAGCTGCCGTCTCGTCGAACTCGACGCCGATGCCGGGCTCGTCGCCGGGGTGCATCAGGCCGTCCTCGAACGTCCAGGAGGTGTGGAACACCTTCTCGTAGCCCGGCAGATGGGCCATGTACTCCTGCATGCCGAAGTTCGGGACGGACAGGTCGACGTGGAGTGCTGCGGCGAGCGAGGCCGGGGAGAGGTCACCCGCGCCGTGTGAGCCGGAGCGCACCCCGTACAGCTCCGCCAGAGAGAAGATCCTACGGAGGTGGGTGATGCCGCCCGCGTGGGAGACGGAGGTGCGGACGTAGTCGATCAGCCGGTTGGTGATCAGGTGCTGGCAGTCCCAGATGGAGTTGAAGATCTCGCCGACCGCGAGCGGCGTCGTGGTGTGCTGGCGGATCAGACGGAACGCCTCCTGGTCCTCGGCCGGAGTCGGGTCCTCGATCCAGAACAGGCGGTACGGCTCCAGGGACTTGCCGAGCCGGCCCGCCTCGATCGGGGTGAGCCGGTGGTGCACGTCGTGCAGGAGCTGGAAGCCGTAGCCGAACTCCTCGCGGACAGCGGCCATGTACGTCGGCACGAAGTCCACGTAGGCGCCCGTGTCCCAGACTTCCTCGGTGGGAAGAGCGCCATCGGCAGGCTCATATGTCGCACCGTCTCCCTTACGCATGCCGTAGACCCGCTCCAGCCCCGGCACCGCCGCCTGCGCGCGCACCGCGCGGAAGCCCTTGTCGAGGAAGCGCCTTACGTCGTCGAGGAGTTCGGAGATCGTGTTGCCGCTGGCGTGGCCGTAGACGGTGACGCCGTCACGGGCCGCGCCACCGAGCAGCTGGTACACGGGCAGGCCAGCGACCTTGCCCTTGATGTCCCACAGGGCGACGTCGACGGCGGCGATGGCGGTCATGGTGACCGGGCCGCGCCGCCAGTAGGCCCCCTTGTACAGGTACTGCCACAGGTGCTCGATGCGCGCCGGGTCCTTGCCGATGAGGGTCGGGCAGACGTGGTCGCGCAGGTAGGAGGCGACTGACAGCTCACGGCCGTTGAGGGTGGCGTCGCCGATGCCGGTGACGCCGTCGGAAGTGGTGATCTTCAGGGTGACGTAGTTGCGGCCGGGGCAGGTGACAAAGACCTCGGCTGAGGTGATCGTGGCCATGGGGTGCCGTTCTTTTCGTTGGACGGGAAGGTCGCTTCGTAGGGCGGGGTGAAAGTGCGGGTGATGCCGGCCGCCGCACGGGGCGGCGGTCGGCACCGGCTTCAGGTGCGGGCCCAGCGCAGGGCGGCTTCGGCTCCATGTGTGTGCAGTGTCCGCGCAGCCTCCGTCACGGCGCTCGCGAACGCACCGTCCCGAGCTGCCTGTTGGGGCAGCAGTCCGCCCTCGGCGAGGATCAGTCTCGCCGCCTCGCCGGGTTCAGGAGCGCGCCGGGTCAGTTCGGCCAGGCGCACCCGTGCTGCGTCGTGGACCGTGCCGAGCACCTGCTCGTCGTAGGCGTCGGCGCCGCCGGTGACGATGCGCACGTACGCGGCAACGCCGAGGGCGAGCACGCGCGGCACACGCCCGGCGGCCAGCGACTCCTCGATGACACCCGCCCAGCGCACCGGGATCTTCAGTGAGCCGTCGGAGGCGACCTGGGCGGTGCGGTGGCCGAGGGCCGGGTTGGCGAAGCGTTCGAGGAGTTCGGCGACATACGCCTTGCCCGGCATGCCCTGCGGTTCGGTGACGGTCGGCAGGATCTCGTCCCCCATGGCCGCCTCGACTGCGGTGCCGATCAGGTCGTCGGTGACGGCCTGATCGATGGAGCGATGGCCTCGCAACAGGCCCAGGTAGGCGAGGAGCGAGTGCGCGCCGTTGAGCAGGCGCAGCTTCATCAGTTCGTACGGGGCCACGTCATCGGTGAAGACGGCGCCCGTGGCCTCCCAGGCGGGCCGGCCTGCACGGAAGTCGTCCTGCATCACCCACAGTCTGTACGGCTCGGCCGGCACCGGCACGGTGTCACGGACGCCGAACGCGCGGGCGACCAGGGTGCGGTGCTCGTCGGTGGTGGCGGGCGCGATCCGGTCGACCATGGTGCTCGGTGTGGACACGGACGTGTCGACGTACGCCTGGAGGTCTTCGCGTTCGGCGGCGGGCAGTGCGGCGATGAACTCGCTGATCAGGCAGCGGAGTTGGCTACCGTTGTCCATGAGGTTGTCGCAGCACAGGACCGTGACGGGTGCGGCGCCCGTGCGTAGCCGCTGCTGCAACCCGCGCACGGTGAGGCCGAGCGCGGTCCGGGGGGTGGTGCCTGTCAGGTCGGCGCGGACCAGCGGGTCGTCGAGGTCGAGGTGTCCGTCGGGGCCGAAGGTGTAGCCCTTCTCGGTCACCGTGAGGGAGACGATGCGGGTCCTGGTGCTGCCGATCGCGGCGACGACATCGGCGCCCTGCCCGTCGGCGGCGAGGCCGGGGTGGTGCACACCGGGGACTTCGGCCGCGACGCCGCCGTCGCGGCGCAACGTCAACACCGTGTACAGGCCGCTCTGTTCGGCCATGCCGGTGAGTACCGGGCGGGTCCCGCGGCCGGGGCTCGTGGATACTCCGGTGATGCCCCAGGGCCCATCGGCGTGGCGCAGCGCGTCGGCGGTGTAGACGGCCTGGTGGGCGCGGTGGAAGTTGCCGAGACCCAGGTGGACGATGCCGGGCTCGGGCAGGCTCGGCGGCAGTGTGAGACCGGGGACGGGCAGGCACGTTCGGGAGAGGCGGGGCAGGGTGCGGATGTCCATGGTCAGACCTCGCCACCCGGCTCGATCAGGACTTTGAGCTGTGTGCGGTCGGTGAGTGCGGTATCGAGGGCCTCAGCGGCCCGCTCCAACGGGAAGACGGCGGTGACCAGTTCGGCCAGCTGGATCCGGCCGGACGCGGCGAGCCGGACAGCGGCCGGGAAGTCCCCGGACGCGTACCGGAAGGAGGTGACCAAGGACAGCTCCTGGCGCTGCATCCAGGCCAGCGGGAGGTCGGTGAGTGGCCGGTTCGGGTTGCCGACGACGACCGCGGTGCCGCCCGGGCGCAGGGCACGGATCCCTGACACCAGGGCGGGTCCGACGCCGGAGCAGTCCAGGACGAGGTCGTAGCCGTCCGGGTCGGCGAGGGCGTGCGCCCGCTCCGGGTCAGGCGTGAGGTCGGCGGCGTCCACGGTCGCCATGCCGTGCCGGGCGGCGAACTCCCGCCGGGCAGCGGCCACATCGGACACCGTAACGGATCCGGCCCCCGACGCGGCGGCGACCTGCGCGACCAGCACGCCGATCGGCCCGGCTCCTGTGACCAGGACCCGCGCGCCCGGTTGGAGCCCACTGCGCCGGACGGCGTGCACGGCCACGGCGAGCGGCTCGACGAGCGCACCGAGCCGTATGTCCATGGTCGCGGGCAGCGGGTGCACGAAGTCTCCCGGAACGCATACGTACTCGGCGAGCGCGCCGTCGGTGGGCGGGGAGCCGAAGCAGGTGCCCAGGGGGCAGAGGTTGTAGCGTCCTGCGCGGCACAGGGCGCAGCGTCCGCAGGGGCGCGCGGGCTCGACCGCGACGGCCATGCCGTGCGGCAGATCGACCGCGCCCGCGCCTCGCCCGACGACGACACCGGCAGGTTCGTGACCGAGCACGGTGGGTTGCCGCAGCACGTTCGGACCGTTCTCGCCATGGGCGTAGTAGTGCAGGTCCGAGCCGCACAGCCCGACCGCGCGGACGGCGACGAGGACCTCACCCGCCGCGGGCTCGGGCAGCGGCCGGTCTTCGATGCGCAGGTCCTTGGGTCCGTGCAGCACGGCGGCGCGGTGCGTGGTCCTGTCCACGGGGCGAGCCTTTCTGTCGTACGGGTGGGGGCGGGCCGGAACTCCGGAACTAACGGGCCTGCAGCGGTTCGACGCTCTTGATCACGAACGCGTAGGTGAGGGCGCCGACGATCGAGAGGGCACCGGAGACGAGCAGCGGCACGAGGTAGGAGCCGCCGGACGACGCCAGCAGGTAGCCGGTGACGATCGGGCCGAGAGCGCCCGCCACGTTCGAGGCGAAGTTCTGGATGCCGGCGAGGGAAGCGACGTGCCCGGCGGTGGGTGCGACGTCGGCGGGCAGCGAGGCGACGGACGCGGTGGCGAAGGTCAGCGACGCATAGCTGAGCGAGAGCAGCGCGAGGGCGCCGGCCGCGGTCGGCACGACGACCGCGAGGGCGATCACGGATGAGCAGAGCGTGCCGGAGACCAGGCAGGTCTTGCGGACCTTGGTGGTGGACCAGCCCTTGCGCAGGAGCCGGTCGGCGGTGAAGCCGCCGAGCAGCGAACCGGCGATGGCTACCAGCCCCGGGACCGTCCCGAAGAAGCCGAGCTTGAGGAGATCGAAACCGCGCTCGTCGACGAGGTAGCTGGGGAACCAGGTGATGAAGAAGTAGACGACGTAGTTGAGGCAGAAGAAGCCGAGCATCATGCCCCAGACCGTCCGGTACCGGAACAGGTCGCGCCAGCGCACCTGTGCGGCGGCCGCGCTCTCGGCGGGGGTCTCCTCGACGCGGGCGCCGCCCGCCTCGATGTAGGCGCGCTCCTCACCGGTGAGCTTCGGGTGGTCGGCGGGCTCGTGGTACAGCCGCCACCAGCCGATGATCCACAGGAAGCCGAGCAGACCGCAGGAGATGAAGGCGACGCGCCAGTGGAAGGCGGAGACGAGCAGGGTGACGAGCGGCAGCGCGATGGCGGTGCCGACCCGGGCACCGTTGTCCCAGACACTGTTGGCAAGGGTCCGCTCGTGCCGCGGGAACCAGCGCGAGACCGCTTTGGCGGGGGCCGGGTAGCCGGCGGCCTCGCCCGCGCCGAGCAACAGGCGCGCCCCGACCAGTGTGCCGACGCCACGCACCAGGCCCATACCGACGGTAGCGACCGACCACCAGATGGCGCCGATGGCAAAGACCCTCTTGACGCCGAACCTGTCGAGCAGCGCACCGGCGGGCAGTTGGCACAGCGCGTAGGTGAGGAAGAAGGCGCTGAGGATGAAGCCCTGGGTCTCCGGTCCTATGTGCAGGTCCTTCGACATGGTGGGCAGCGCGACGCTGAGCGTGGAGCGGTCGAGGTAGTTGACCGCGAGACCGCCGAAGCACAGCAGGGCGATGCTCCAACGGACGTTCTTGCCACGGCCTCGGGGCCGGGTGGGGTGGGCCGTGCCTGGGGAGGCCTGTGTGGCCTCGGTTTCGGTGACGGGGTGCGTCGTCATCGGGGACCTCCGGTCGCCATTGGCCGGTCGGAGGCGTCGTGGACATCGGGCACGGCGGCTCCTTCGTGCGGGGACGGGATGTACGGGTGGGGTGGGCTGCGACTCGCGAGACCGAAGGGGGTACGGGGACTCCCGACGACATTTTCTACCCTCTCGGTGACTTACATACAAGCCTTGTATGTAAGAATTTCCGCAGATGAAAGTGAGAAGGTGACGTCATGGCAGCCCCGCAGCGATCCACAAGATCCACCCCGCGCCGCACTCCCGCCGCACCGGCCGCGCCGGCGAAGGAGTCGGTCCGCGTCCGCGTGCACGCACTCCTGCGGTCCCGGATCACTTCCCTGGAGCTGCTGCCGGGCACCCCGCTCTCCGAGAACGAGCTCGCGACCGAGCTCGACGTCAGCCGCACCCCGGTGCGCGAGGCCCTGATCCTGCTCGGCGAGGAATCGCTGGTCGACGTCTTCCCGAAGCTCGGTACGTTCGTCTCCCGCATCAGCGTCGACGCCGTACTGGAGGCCCAGTTCATGCGCGAGGCGCTCGAACTGGCCGCGCTGCGCGAGGCGGTGGAGCGCGCCGACGCCGAGGACATCGCGGCTCTGCGTGCCATCCTCGACGCCCAGCGCGCAGCGCTCACGACCGCGGACCCGGACGCGTTCTTCGAACAGGACGAGGCGTTCCACCGCCGTCTGATGGAAGCCAGCGGATACCGCACGCTGTGGCGCACGGTCACCACCGCCAAGGCCCACCTCGACCGGGCCAGGCGCCTCAGCCTCCCCCTCCCCCACCGCATCGAGAACCTCATCGCCGAACACACAGCGGTGGTTGACGCACTGGAGCAGCGCGACGCCGGGAGCGCCGAGAAGGCGTTGCGCGGACATCTCCAGGGGGTCTTCGAGGACACCGGGACGATCCAGGCGAACCGCCCGGAACTCTTCGCCGAGCCGCACGGCGGAACGGCACCCGCCCGCCCCCGTGTCCATCCCGGACTGCGGACCTGACGACAGACCCCCGGCCGGGGGGGGACACAGCGGGACTGACGTCCGCCGGGCACCCAGACCCGTCGGTCCGCCGTCAGGTCGGGGGAGACCGCCCTCAAGGTGGCGTAGAGCTTCTCGCCAGGCCGGTGGGAGCACAGGGTCCCGGTCCGGCGGCGGAACTCTCACCACCGGTTGCCTGACGTCGTCCCGTTGCGCGTGCTGACCGGCTCCCCGGCCGGCCCACCTGGTGTTCGCGCTGGTGGGCGGGCTGTCAGAGTTTTACGGCGTGCAGGATCCGCATTCCCCTGGGGTCTGCTGCTTCGCGACGGACGTCAAGTCCCACCGCCCGGCACTGTTCGACCAGCCAGGAGGACAGGATCCGTACGCGATGTTCCGCCATCGCAGGCCGTCGGTCAACTGCCGCTGGGGTCCGCGTCAACAAGCAGGGCGACCAGCCGCTTTGCCTGGTCCTGGGGGTCCAGCGTGCCGGACCAGCTGGTCATCAGGAGGTGGTGGACGGTACCGACGAGGGCAAGCGCGACCGAGGTGGTGTCAGTGCTGTCCGCGATGCGGCCGAGCCGCTGTTCGGCCTCCAGGTAGGCGTTGATCGCATCCTGGATCGCTGTGAATCCCGGTGCGCCGCCCGCCAGCGCCTGGCGAACCCGGAGGAACGTGGCGGGACGGGTCATGGTGACCCCGATGACCGCGGGATCCAGGGAGGTCAGAAGTGCGAGCGCGGCCGCGGTGAGGTTGTCGGTCACGGTGGCATGCCCTGCTCGCCCCGGGAGTTCCCCGGCTTCTTGTGCAGTGCGCGCGAACCGGCTCAGGCACAGTTCGGCGACGAACTCGTCGAGTCCGTCGAAGTGAGCGTGCAACAGCCCCTTGGCGCAGCCCGCCTCGCCAGTGATCGCCCGGCTGGTCAGGGCCGCCGGGCCCTCGCGGGCCAGAACCCGCTCCGCAGCGTCGAAGAGCCGCTCACGAAGGTCGGGGATCGCCACTCCACGCGGTGACATAGGGCCTCTCCTGGTACGGGATGACGTCATGCGGCGCACCGGCGCACAAGGGGATTGCCAGTATGGGCGCACGCCCATACCGTTTGGGCGCATGCCCATTCTAGTCTCTGCAAGCGCAGCATCCAGCAGGAGGTCCCGAATGCAGAACATCGCCAACACCGGTCAGGCGAAGACGTGGAACGGTTACGAGGGCACTCACTGGGCCCAGAACCAGGATCGCTGGGACGCCGTGAACGGAGGTTTCAACGAACCCCTGCTCACCGCCGCCGCGATCGAAGAGGGCGACCGCGTCCTGGACATCGGCTGCGGAGCCGGAAGTACGACCAGGCTGGCCGCACGCCGAGCTCGGAGCGGCCGGGCCCTGGGCCTGGACCTGTCGGCGCCGATGCTGGCGCGAGCACGGGAGGCCGCACAACACGAAGGCCTCGGCAATGTGACCTTCGAGGAAGGGGACGCCCAGGTCCACGCCCTCGCACCAGGCGCATTCGACGTCGCGATCAGCCGCTTCGGGGTGATGTTCTTCGCTGATCCCGTCGCCGCCTTCGCCAACATCGGACGCGCTCTGCGCCCCGGTGGCCGCTTGGCGTTCGTCTGCGCCACAGCGGCCGACGGCAATGAATGGCTCCAGGCCATCGCGGCACTGCGCGACCTGCTGCCCGTGGGGGAGTTCGGTGCGCAGGGAAGCCCGGGAATGTTCTCCCTGGCGGACCCGGACCGTACCTGCGAAGTGATGGCCGCCGCCGGTTTCGAGCACATCGGCGCAGCGCACACGGAGGCGTTCGGGACATGGGGGCAGAACGCCGACGACGCGGCCGCCTTCCTGCTCGGTTCCGGCCCCGGACATCATCTGGTCAGCCAGGTCGCGCCCGAGGTCCAGGAGCGCGCCCGTCAGACGCTCACGGACACTCTGCGCCGCCACGAGGAGGCCGGTGCGCTGCGACTGCGCAGCACCGCCTGGCTGGTCACCGCCGACCGGCCGAAGTGACGAGTCACCCTGCGAACGCTGTTGGGCCGACGGGGCAGAACGCCGGATGCCACATGGCAGTACGGGACCTGCGCGGCCTTCAGGCCCACGCGTTGCCTCGCCCGGTCTCCGGCCACGCGGGGTGGCTTCCGTGGGGCCCTGCTCCTGCCCCCTACCCCACGGTCCAGCTGATGCCGCCGATACCGGTGCTGTAGAAGGCGCAGTGCCCGGACGACTCGCCCACCTGACCCGGCTGCACGGTCACGGAGTTCCCCGTCACGTCGGGGGCCATGCCGCAGATGATGTTGGCGTGGAAGGTGACGGGGCCGGGTGCCTGCGCGCGGACCACGTGGCGACCCGGCCTGTAGCGGTCCGGGGGCGGCACCTACGCTTCACGGGGAAAGGGCTGTCGTGAACAGTGGCAGGAACAGCGCTGCACCGCACCGGCCGCAGAAGAAGGACCCATGCCCACGCTTGCCGCACTCGTCCGCACGCTCGGAACGGATCTCGCCCCGGTCCGCCCGGCGGTCCCGCCGCCGCGCGAGGTCACCGCAGTGCATGTCAGCGAACTCGCCGACCCGACACCCTATCTCTCGGGGGGCGAACTCCTCCTGACGACCGGGATGTCCTTGTCCGGCCGCACCGCCCAGGCACGCGCCTACACAACCCGGCTCGCGAGCCGGGGCGTTGCCGCTCTCGCCATCGGCCTCGGGCCCTCCCACCAGCGCGTACCCGAGGCGCTGGCCGAGGCCTGCGTGGCAGTCGGCCTGCCTTTGCTGGTCGTGCCGGGACCCACCCCGTTCCTGGTCGTTGCCCGCACCTACTGGTCCCTGGTCGCGGCCGCCGGTCAGGAGCAGCTGGCCTCAGCGCTGGTCTCGCACCGTGAGCTCGTGCGGGCGGCGGCCGGGCCCAACCCGGTGCCGACCGTCGTCCGCACGCTGGCCGGCGCAGTAGCAGGCTGGGCTGCCCAACTGAGCGCGCAGGGAGAGGTCGTGGAGGTCTGGCCACGGGGGCGCCGGGCCAGCGCCCGCAAGACCAGCGCAGAGGTGGCCCGGCTCCGTGTCGCCGGTCCGCACTCCTCGGCCACGTTTCCGCTCGGGACCGATGACGTACTGCTCCAGCCCCTGACGAGCCGGGGCCGGCTCACCGGCTTCGTCGCCGTCGGCTGTCCAAGGCCCATGAACGGCCCCGACAGGCAGCTGACACTGACCGCCTGCGCCCTGCTCGCCCTGCAGAGCGAGCAGCACCGACGCCTCGTGGCGGGCACCCGGGCGACCCGCGCTTGCGTGGGCCGGCTCCTGATGGCGGGATTCGTCGACGCGGCCCGGGCCCTGGCAGCGGAACTGGCTCTGCCGGCGATCGTTCCACGTATGCGGCCTCTCGTGCTGGCCGTCGACGCCGGCCCGGGCGGCGAGGAGGTCCTCGACTCCCTGGAGATGTCTGTGGCCAGGGAGAGGCGGCACTTCCCGGCCGTTGTGGAAGCGGACCGCATCTTGATCCTTATCGATCCGTGCGACGCCCCAGCCGTCGTGGCCGCCGCACGGCCGCTGCTGGCCGGCCGCGTGCGAGCGGTGCTGGGCACCGAGACTGACGTGGCCGAGCTGCACCGGCAACTGCCGGCCCTCAACCGCACGCTGGCGGGCATTCCCGCCGGAACGCTCCGCGACCTGGCCGGCCAAGGCGTCGCGGCGGCCCCCGCCCTGGAGCCCCTGCTCGCTTACCGCCACGCCGACCTTGTGGGGACAGTGGCCGCCTATCTGCGCCACCGCGGCCAGTGGGAGCGCGCGGCAGCCGACCTCGGAGTGCACCGCAATACGCTGCGCCACCGCATCGGCAGGGCCGCCACGCTGCTGGACGCCGACCTGGACGATCCCGATGTCGCCAGCCGGCTCTGGCTCACCCTGCGAGAAGACGGACTGGCCTGACCCGGACCGGGTGTGTTTGCCGTGTGCCCCGTGCCGAGCCCGTGCTTTTCGAAGAGCGCGCGGCTTCGGAAAGGGCCGGCCAAGATCCCGGCCGGGAGTGTCGAGCGGGCGCGGGCTCTCGCTGATCGCCGCACGCGTCCCGCATGTGGGCGTTCTGACCGCAGTCCAGGAATTCTTGTGCGGATCGTCCCATGATTTGCCGGCCCACCGGTGCCTAGGTTGGCAGCCACCACATGGCCTCTGGCTTTCGGAAGGACCTCCCGTGACGACCGATGTCACCTCCCGGCCGCGCCCCGCGGCCGGACTGCCAAGTGCTCCAAGTGCTCCAAGTGCCCCGCCCGTGCAGGGATTCGAACCGCGGCGCGGTCCGCTCTCCCCGCGCTCCTCGACGGGCGCGGTACGGAGGGTGTCATGACCGGCCCCCTGGAAGGTGTCCTGGTGGCGGACTTCAGCCGCGTGCTCGCCGGACCGCTGTGCACGATGACCCTGGCCGATCTGGGCGCCACCGTGGTCAAGGTGGAACGGCCCGGTTCCGGCGACGACACCCGTTCCTGGGGCCCGCCGTGGTCGGCGACGTCCAGCACCTACTTCGAGAGCGTCAACCGCTCCAAGCTCAGCGCCGCGCTCGACCTCTCGGACCCCGGCGACCTTGCCCTGGCACAGGAGCTGGCCCGGCGCGCCGACGTACTGGTGGAGAACTTCCGTCCGGGAGCACTCGACCGCCTCGGTCTGGGCTACGAGCACGTCGCCGCGGCCAACCCAGGCGTCGTGTACTGCTCGGTGACCGGGTTCGGCAGCGGCGAGGGCTCCGACCTCCTCGGCTACGACTTCGTCGTGCAGGCTGTGGGCGGGCTGATGAGCATCACCGGGGACGCCGGCGGAGAGCCCACCAAGGCGGGTGTCGCCCTGGTGGACGTGCTCACCGGCAAGGACGCCGCCGTCGGCGTACTCGCCGCGCTGACGGAGCGCGCCCGGACGGGTCGCGGTTGCCGGGTGGAGGTCAATCTCCTCTCCAGCCTGCTGGGGTCACTGGTCAACCAGGCGCAGAGCTGTCTGGAGACCGGCCGCTCTCCGGAGCGGATGGGAAACCGCCACCCTTCGATCGCCCCGTACGAAACGCTGCGCTGCCGGGACGGGCTGCTCGCGGTGGCGTGCGGCAACGACGGGCAGTTCACCCGTCTCGCGGCGGCTCTGGGCCGGCCGGAGCTGGCGGACGACGCCCGCTTCGCCACCAACGCGGCCCGGGTCGGCCACCGGGCCGAGCTGGTCACGGCACTGGAGAGGCTGCTCGCTGCCGACGAATCCGCCGTCTGGCAGCAACGCCTCACCGAGGCGGGAGTCCCCGCGGGGAAGGTCGGCACCGTGGCCGACGGCTTCGCACTCGCCGAGCGCCTGGGCCTCTCCCCCACGGTCACCCCGGCCGGCGGCACACCCGTACCGCGGCACGCCGCCACCTACTCCACCGGCCTGGTCCGGCCGCCGACACCACCCCCGGCACTCGGCGCCGACGATTCCCTGGTCCGGGCCTGGCTGTCCGAACCCGGCAGCCCGCCCGTCCGCCGTCCCACGAACGAAAACGAGGTGACCTCATGACTCGATCGAACTCCCCGCGCACCAAGGCCGACCCGCTCGACCTGGCCGATATCGACGACCTGCTCAGTCCGGACGAGAAGGCCGTGCGCGCCGCCGTCCGGCAGGTCTGTGAGTCGTCGATCGACCCGTATGTCGCGGAGTGGTTCGAGGCGGGCGAGCTGCCCGCGATACGCGAACTCGCCAAGGAACTGGGCACCCTCGGTCTGCTCGGCATGCACCTCGACGGCTACGGCTGCGCGGGCATGAGCGCGGTCGACTACGGTCTCGCCTGCCTGGAGCTGGAGGCGAGCGACTCCGGAATCCGCTCACTGGTCAGCGTGCAGGGATCGCTGGCGATGTACGCGATCCGGCGGTTCGGCAGCGAGGAGCACAAGCAGCGGTGGCTGCCGCAGATGGCGTCCGGTGAGGCGATCGGCTGCTTCGGCCTCACCGAACCCGACCACGGCTCCGACCCCGGCAACATGCGCACGCGTGCCCGCCGCGACGGCGCCGACTGGGTGCTGGACGGCAGCAAGATGTGGATCACCAACGGCTCGGTCGCGGATGTCGCCGTGGTGTGGGCGCAGACCGGGGAAGGCGTACGCGGATTTGTCGTGCCGACCGGCACGCCCGGCTTCTCCGCCCACACCATCAAGCACAAGATGTCGCTCCGCGCCTCGGTGACCAGTGAGCTGTCGCTGGACGAGGTCCGGTTGCCGGCGGCTGCCGCCTTCCCGGAGGTACGTGGTCTGCGCGGACCGCTGTCCTGCCTCAACGAGGCCCGCTACGGCATCATCTGGGGTGCCATGGGGGCAGCCCGCAGCGCCTTCCGGACGGCGTTGACCTATGCCGGGGAGCGTTCGCAGTTCGGACGGCCGATCGGCGGCTTCCAGCTGACCCAGGCCAAGTTGGCCGACATGGCCGTGGAGCTCACCAACGGCACCCTGCTGGCCCTGCACCTGGGCCGCCGCAAGGACGCGGTGGGGCTGCGTCCGGAGCAGGTGAGCCTGGGCAAGCTCAACAACGTGAACAAGGCCCTGGAGATCTGCCGTACGGCGCGGACCGTTCTCGGCGCCAACGGGATCTCCTTGGAGTTCCCGGTGATCCGGCACATGAACAACCTGGAGTCCGTGCTGACTTACGAAGGCACTCCGGAGATGCACACCCTGGTCATCGGTCAGGCCCTGACCGGTCAGGCCGCCTTCCGCTGACGGCGCCACGGGACGCGCTCGCGGCGTAGCAGCGGGGCGGCGAAGTCGTCGGGCGGAAGGCCGACCACCCCGTCGCCCGGCCGTGGGCGCGAGGCATTCAGCAGACGTCAGGCGGACCGGGACGGTTCGGAAGCCTCCTGCTTCCCCGTACGGGCATCCTCGGTTCCGCCGGAAGCCGGGGGCCGCCCGGGCACCGACGGCGTCTCGATGCGCCAGGCGATGCGCTCTCGGTCCTGAACCAGACAGCGGTAGACGAAGAGCACGACGGAGAGCAGCAGGATGCCGACACCCACCAGGGTGTCCGTGGCGCCGCCGTAGCCGGCGAGGGACGGGTGGGTGACCCCGATCGCGAGGATCAGCAGGTTGAAGGCGAGCAGCAGCCAGGCGACCGGGACCCAGATCCGTCCACGGCGGATGGGGCGGGGCCAGTGGGGGCGGTCCCGGCGCAGCAGCAGGAAGGCCGCGACAGCCAGCGTGATCGCCACCAGGTAGCCGAAGTTGCTGGCCACCAGGATGGCCAGGGGCTCCCCGAGCAGCAGTACGACCAGGCTGTTGATGACCGCGTCCAGGGTGAGAGCCCTGCCGGGCACGCCCCAGCGGTTGAGGTGATCGAGTTGGCGGAGCGTCATTTTCTCGCGGGCCAGGCCGTACAGGGCGCGGCCGCCGTCCGCGGTGGTGGAGACCATCCCGAAGAACATCGAGACGATCAGTACCAGCACCCCGAGCGTGGAGAAGCCGCCGAGCGCCCGTTCCAGAGCGACAGCGAAGGAGCCGACCGGGTCGGCGCGGAAGGCGTCCTCGCCGATGGAGCCGATCATGGACAGTGGCACGACGAAGAAGATTCCCAGGGCGACCAGTGAGGTCCAGCGCAGCGCCTTCGCGGTGTCGCGGACGGTGTCCTGGTACTCCGGTGCGAACGAGGCGCAGATCTCGGTGCCGTAGGTGGACCACGCGGTGACGTAGAACCAGACCGCGAGCGTCATCCAGTTGCCGCCGTGGTACCAGGTCAGGCGCTGGACGTGCCAGGTGCCCGGGTGGAGCAGCGGCGCCGCGGCGACCACCACGAGCGCGGCGATGACGATCGCGGCAATGACCTTGCTCGTACCGGCGGCCAGTCTCGCGCCGAAGAAGTTGCACGCCCACCCGCAGGCGATGGCGGCCACGGCGACGAGTTCGGAAATCCCCAGGGGGTGGCCGAGGACATGGGTCGCGCCGGCGTGCGGGAACCACTGGGTCCGCACCAGGGCGCCGATCGCCGCCGCGTTCACCGCGATGCTGAACGACCAGCCGATCCAGTAGCCGAACGAGGCGACCGCTCCGAGCGGAGCGAAGTACCGTTTCCATCCCTCGATGGCGTAGCGGCTGACGCCACCCGACATTCCCGGGAACATCGCGGCGGTCTCCGCGAACAGCATGTTCTGCAGCAGGCCGACGACCGCGCCGCCGACCCAGAGCGCGATGGCGGTCCAGCCGCCGACCGCACCGATTCCGTAACCGACCGTCAGCAGAAGGCCGTTGGGGACGACCAGTGCGATGGCGAAGCCGTCGCGCCAGGTGAGCGTCTTGCGCAGCTCTGTGGCGTCGTTCTGATCCTGGTGCACGCCGATCACCCGTTCCTAGGGAGCACATCATTGTGTCGCCCGTCACAATAATGCTTTATTATTGGCTGGCAAGAGCCCGGAGGGACTTCCGATCAGCGGGGAGCGGCATGGACGCACAACGGGAACGCATTCTGCAGGCGGCGGCGGAGGTACTGGCCGAACGCGGCTTCGACGCGGGCCGGTTGCGGGACGTCGCCACCACGGCCGGACTGTCCATCGGCTCCCTTCAGCACTATTTCGAGACGCGCGACGCCCTGTTCCTCGAAGCCTTCGCCTGGTCCATCGACGATCTGATCGAGCGCTGGAGGAGGGTCGCCGTCGAGGCCGGCAGCGCGTGGCGCCGCTTCGAGCTGCTGGTCCAGGCACTCACCTCCGACCCGGACCTCACCCGTCGCTGTGCGACCTGGACCGAGTTCTGCGCCAGCGCCTCCCGACGGGAGGAACTCCGGGACGGGGTGCGCCGGGTGCACGCCGAGTGGCAGACGCTGATGTCCGAGATCGTCCACACGGGCCTGCGCAGCGAGGAGTTCACCCCGGTGCTGCCGGTGGACCTCGCGATCGGGTCACTGGTGGTGATGGTCGACGGCTGCGAATTGGCCGTCGCGTCCGGGGGCGGGCTCACCGCAGAACGCTACGCCGAGCTGCTGCTCGGCACCGCGCGCGCCGTACTCGGCGTACGCGCCTAGGTCTCAGGGAGGACGTCCATGGCAGTGCAGTTCCCTCATCTGTTCAGCCCGCTGCGCATCGGCCCGGTGACGGTGCGCAATCGAATCCTGTCCTCGGGGCACGACACCGTACTGGTCCGGGACGGCGCGGTCACCGAGGACCTGATCGCCTACCACGAGGCCCGCGCCGCAGGCGGTACGGGTCTGATCGTGCTCCAGGTCTCCGGGGTGCACGAGTCGGCCCGCTACACCACCCACGTACTGATGGCCACGGAGGATGACTGCGTCCCGGCCTATGCCCGTCTCGCCCGGGCTGTGCAGCAGCACGGGGCGAAGGTCTTCGGGCAGCTGTTCCACCCCGGCCGGGAGATCCTGGAGTCCAAGGACGGCAGCGCACCGGTCGCCTGGGCGCCGTCCGCCACCCCGAGCGAGCGCTTCCATGTCATGCCGCGTGCCATGACCGGGGCCGAGATCGAGGAGGTACTGGACGGGTACGGTCAGGCGGCCCGCCGGCTGCGCGAGGCCGGGCTGGACGGTGTCGAGGTCGTCGCCAGCCACGGGTACCTGCCGGCGCAGTTCCTCAACCCCGAGGTCAACGTACGCAGCGACGGCTGGGGTGGCGACGACCAGGGCCGGCTGCGGTTCCTGCGCGAGTCGCTGCGCAGGGTACGGGAACAGGCCGGGCCCGGTTTCGTGGTCGGTCTGCGCATCTCCGGCGACGAGTTGAGCCACGACGGCCTCGGCGCCGAACTGGTCCTCGCGGCCGTCGCCGAACTCGACGCCGAAGGTCTGCTCGACTACGTGTCGGTCTGCGCGGGCAGCTCGGCCAGCCTGTCCGGTGCGCAGCACATCGCCCCGCCCATGTTCCACGAGGCCGGCTACACGGCGCCGCTCGCGGCCAGGGTACGTGCCGTGGTCGGAGTTCCCGTCATGGTGGCCGGGCGGATCAACCAGCCCCAGGAGGCCGAGCAGATCATCGCGGGCGGGCAGGCCGACGCCTGTGCGATGACCAGGGCGCTGATCTGCGACCCGGAGCTGCCGGTCAAGGCAGCCGAGGACCGCACCGAGGAGATCCGCGCCTGCATCGGTTGCAACCAGGCCTGTATCGGGCATTTCCAGCTCGGGTACCCGATCTCGTGCATTCAGCACCCGGAGACCGGGCGCGAACGCCGCTTCGGAGTGCTGCCGACCATCACCCGACGGAAGAAGGTGCTGGTCGTGGGCGGCGGACCGGCCGGTCTCAAAGCGGCGGCGGTGGCCGCGGCGCGCGGCCACGAGGTGGAGCTGCACGAAGCGGGCCGGCGCGTCGGTGGCCAGGTGCTGCTCGCCGAACAGCTGCCAGGGCGGGCCGAGTTCGGTGGGGCGATCACCAACCTGGAGGGCGAGGCACGGCGTTCGGGAGTCCGTATCCTGGTGGGGTCGCGGGTGGATGCCGGGGCCGTGGCCTCCGTGGCTCCGGACGCGGTGGTACTCGCGACGGGCGCACGCCCGCGCACGGCGAAGCTGGAGCTGATCGACGACCCGGTGGTACTGGACGCGTGGGAGGTGATCCGGGGCGGTGAGGTGCCGCGCGGGCGGATCGTGGTCGCGGACTGGCGCGGCGACTGGATCGGCATCGGGGTCGCACTCCGGCTCGCCGGCCAGGGCCGGAAGGTGACGCTCTGCGTGACGGGCTTCGCGGCGGGCGAGCACCTGCAGCAGTACGTCCGCTCCGCCATGCTGGGGGAGGCGGCGCGGGCGCGCATCGACATCGTGCCCAACGTGCGGCTGTACGGCGCGGATTCCGACACCGTCTACCTCCAGCACACTCTGACGGAGGAGCCTGTGCTGCTCGACGGTGTCGCGGCCGTGGTGCTCGCCCAGGGCCATGTGCCGGTCAACGAGGTCGATCCCGTGGCCGTCGGGATCGCGCCCGGACAGGTCTTCACCATCGGCGACTGTGTCACTCCGCGCACCGTCGAGGAAGCGGTGCTGGAGGGCCTCACCGTGGCAGCCGAGTTGTGACCCGGACTGTCACAGGCGGCAAGTAGCCTCAGGATCATTCGTGCCCGAGGGGCACAGCGACCGCGAGGCCGGCACTTCGCCCTGCGGGGTCCAGCCCGCGACGCGGGTACGTGCGTGGCCGAAGTGGGTGAGCCTGCGCGGCGGGCCGCCGTCGAGCGGGGCGGCGTACACCTCCGGTACGCCGTCGCGGGACGAGGTCCAGGCGAGCAGGGCGGCGTCCGGCGAGATGCAGAGGTGGCCGACCCGGGCCCGGCGGTCGTCGGTCGGGCGCCGGGCTCGGCCACCGGCTGCCGGGACGCTCCATACCTCGCTGTCGGCGGTGAAGACCAAAGGGTGAAGCCCATCCCGCCCGGCGTTGGGACGATCGGACGCACTGCGCGGGACGCCAAGGGAGCACTCACCGGCGATCGGGCTGAACGGGCGGAACAGGCGGAACGGGGTGAACCGGCGGGGCGGGCTCGGCAGGTTGGGCGGGCCTGCCGGGCAGAGGTTCGTCAACGTCGATCCCGCCCGAGTGTTGCGCCGTCATGGACAGTGCAGGCAGGGCCGGTTCGGGCAGGGTTCGCAGGAGCAGCCAACTCACCACCGGCAGCACGACGAGCGGAGCCAGCGCCGTACGAAGGGATGTCGCGTCGGCGACAGCACCGATGAGCGGACTGGCGAGACCACCGATGCTCACGGTCAGGCCAAGAGTGATCCCGCTGGCCGTGCCGACCCGGGAGGGCAAGTAGTCCTGACCGAGGGTGACCTGGAGCGAGAACGGTACGTAGAGGCCGGCGGAGGCCAGCGCCACGAACAGGTAGAGCACCGGACCCGGGACGGTCACGATCCCGGCCACGGCGACCGCCGTCGCGAGATACGACCAGCGCGCCACGGTCACCCGGTCCCACCGGGTGGCCAGCTTGCCGCCCAGCACGGAACCCACCGCACCGCCCAGGTAGAGCACGAACAGTGCGGCGGTGCCCGCCGGCGTACTGCCTCCCATGCGCTGCCTGGCATAGAGCGAGATGAAGGTGCTCAGTCCGATGAAGACGATGGAACGGCAGACCACCACGAGTGAGAGCTTGACGAACGAAGTACGGTCATCACGCCCCGCCTTCGCCGCCGCACCGGCACGCCCCGCCCCGTTCCTCTCCAGCGCCCGCAATGCCGGCAGACAGAGCACACTGCCGACCACGGCCGGAATCACGAGCAGCGGCGAGAGCCGCAGGCCACCGGTCACCACGACGGCCGACACCATGAGCGGCGCCGCCGCAAACCCGAGATTGCCGCCGAGAGAGAACCACGCCATACCGCTGTGGCTGCCGCCGCCGGCCAGCCGCGCGACCCGAGCCGACTCGGGGTGGTAGGCCGCCACTCCGAGCCCGGACAGCGCGACGAACACCAACGTCAGCTTGTACGAGCCACTCACACCGCTGAGTGCGATCCCCACGCCGCCGAGCAAGGTGCTCACCGGCAGCAGCCACGGCATCGCCCACTTGTCGGTCAGCAGACCGAACACGGGCTGAGCCACCGATGACAGCAGTGACGCGGCGAGGACAATCCCGGACACGGCGGCATAGCTGTAGGCACGTTCGGCAACGAAGAACGGCACGAGCGCGGCCACCGCACCCTGGTACACATCCACGCAGGCGTGACCGACAGACAGCAGAGGGATCAACTTATTCCTGGACACACATCCATGCTCGGCATCCCGGGGCTGTCGCACTTCCAATATTCTGCCAACCAGTGCCGGAAAACCGCCACGCCTCGGAGACGGCGTTCTGGAGGCGGCCGGTACATCCCTCACATTCCTCCTGACGCGAGGGGAGCTCGGGGTCGCGCGCTTACCCGAAAGGTAATTGCCGGGCGCTCACGACGCCGCCGAGAATGGCGTTGTCCGCACCACAGCGATACGGACCCCGTAGATACAGCTACAGAAGCCCGGAAAGACCTGGCGGAACACCGTAGTTGAGCAGTGGAGAGGAATCGCACGTGCCCACAACAACCACGCCCATGACCACCCGCACCCTGGTGGAGGAGCTGCTGCGCCGGATCGGTGAGGGCGACCCCGAGCGGATCGCCGAGCTGTACGCCGAGAAGGGCGACTGGAAACTGGACTGGCCGGAGGCCGAGCACGGGCGCTCGGCCACACCGTGGATCCGCCACCGGTCCACCCGGGCCGATGCCGCCGCGCACTACCGCGAGTTGGCGGAGCACCATGTTCCCGGGCTCGCGGCCACCGAGATCGAGCGCATCCTCATCGACAGCAGCGACGCGGTCGTGCTCGGCGAGATCCGCCAGACCGCCCTGCCCACCGGACGCGCCTACCGGGCCCGGTTCGCGCTGCACCTCACGGTCGAGGGCGGCCTCGTCACCCGGCACCACGTCTACGAGGACAGTCTCGCCGTCACCCAGGCGTTCGAGACCTCGTGATGCGCGACCGCCGGAATCCCCTTGGTGACACGCCAGTCCCGTGCCAGGATCTGGCGCATGTCAGTTCGATACCCGCGCCCCCTTCGCCCCGGTGACCGTGTCGGCATCACTTCCCCTTCGAGCGGAGTGGCGGAGGATCTGCGTGAACGGCTGGATGTGGCGATTCGCACGGTTGAGTCCCGTGGATACCAGGTGGTCGTCGGGCGCTGCATGGATGGATCCGGCCATGTCAGCGCCCCGGCGGCCGACCGCGCGCACGAGCTGACGTCGATGCTGGCGGATCCCGGTATCCGGGCCGTGGTGCCGCCGTGGGGCGGTGAGACCGCGATCGACCTGATGCCCCTGCTCGACTGGGACCGGTTGCGTACGGCCGAGCCGACCTGGCTCGTCGGCTATTCCGACCTGTCGACTGTCCTCACACCGCTGACCCTCCTCACCGGGACGGCGACCATCCACGGGAACAACCTGATGGACACCCCCTACGAGGTGCCCGCAGGGCTGCTGTCATGGCTCGACGTCGCCGCCGCACCGCGAGGACACCAGTTCACGCAGACCCCGCCGAACCGCCACCGCACCACGGGATGGGACGACTTCCGCACCGAGCCGAAGGCGTGCACGTACCTGCTCGACACCCCCGGCAGGTGGACCAGGCTGGACGGCCACGGCGATGTGGATATTGAAGGGCGTCTGATCGGGGGCTGCATCGAAACCCTGTGCAACCTCGCGGGGACGCCGTACCTCGATGTCCCGACCTTCGCCCGGGCCGAGTCCCCGGAGGGGCTGCTCGTGTACGTCGAGGCGACGGGCGACGACGCGTTCACCATCTGCAGGAACCTGCACGGAATGCGGCTGGCCGGCTTCTTCGATGACGCGAACGCCGTGCTCGTCGGCCGTACCGCCGCGCCGGACTCCGCGTCGCTCACCCAACACCAAGCGGTGCTGGACGCACTCGGGCCGCTGGACGTGCCGATCATCGCCGATGTCGAATGCGGTCACGTCCCGCCGTATATGCCGATCGTCAATGGCGCACGCGGCAGGGTCGTGCACACGTCGGACCGCAGCGAACTCACTCAGACACTGGACTGATGTTCGCACATCCACCACTACGTCATCGGCGGGCGCCCGCCCAGGGGTACGGCCTTCGGAACCGGCAGTGTCCGTCCCACCCGGGCGAGCGGTGACAGGACCATCAGCACCGGCGACACCATCATGCCGGCGGCTGTCACCAGGAGACTCGTGCGCAGCCCCCACTGCTGGACGAGACAGCCACCGAGCAGAGAGCCCAGCGGGGTCAGGCCCATGCCGGCGAACGTGATCGTCGCTGTGACGCGACCCTGCATCCCCTCCGGAGTAACGGCCTGCCGGAGAGACATGGCCGTGACGTTCACCAGCTGGCCGAAGGTGCCGAACACGAAGTTGACCGACAGGAGCGCGGCCATCGTCCCCCCTGAGGGACCGTGCAGCAGGGGCACACACAGCATCGCCCCGTCCCCGAGCACCGCAGCGCCCACAAGCACGGCGCCATGACCGAACCGGCCCGGCAGCCGGGCGGCGAGCAGCGACCCCAGGAGCGCGCCCGGACCCGTCGCGGCGAGCGCCAGGCCGACGGCGGCCCCCGAAAGGTGCAGTTCCCTCGGCAGGAAGAGCAGATAGACGGTCATCATGGCGGCGAAGGAGAACTGGAAGGCGGCCGAGGCGAGGCCCACGATCCGCAGCCAGGTATCGCCGACGACGAAGCGCAGACCCTGATGGATCCGCAGCCATACCCGAGGGGGTTCCGGATTCTCCGCCTTCACCGGGACCGATGCGACCGACGAGGCCGACGGGACCGCTTCGCGGCGCCGGATCCGCCCGATCGACAGGACCGACAGCACGAAGAACCCAGCGCTGCACGCGGCCCCGACGGGCGCCGACAGAAGCGACACCATCGCACCCCCGAGTGCGGGGCCGCCCATCTGAGCCGCTGACCGGCAGCCCTCCAGCGCGCTGTTGCCCCGTACCAGTTGATCGCGTCGTACCAGCCGTACGAGAGACGCCTGGTACGCCACATCGAAGTACACGGACAGGGTTCCGGAAACGAAGGCGACCACGAGCAGTGCCGGCAGGCCGAGTCCGCCCAGGAGGCCGGCCAGCGCGGCGCCGCCCAGCGCCAGTGCCCGGCCCGCGTCCGTCAGCACCATCACCGTGCGGGCCTGCCGTCTGTCGACCCAAGCGCCGGCGAAGAGCGAGAACAGCAGGATCGGCGCCTGCCCCACCGCGCGGAGGACGCCCAGCTGGCCGGCGTCCGTGTCGAGCGTCAGTACGGCGATCAGCGGCAGGACCACCAGGCTTGTCTGCTCGCCGATTTGGGAGGATGCCTGGCCGAGCCAGAGCCTTCGGAAGTCCCGGTCCCTCCACAGGCGGGACGGAACCGGCCGGCCGGCATCGGGTACATCGGATACAGCTGAGGAATCGGACGACACAGTGTGCCCCTTGGGGGTACCGAGAACGAGGCCCGCCACCCGGCGCACGGCAGGTGCACCGGCGGTTCAGGGAGGGGAAGGCTCGCTGTGCCGCGGATCTGAGGCAGCACGCGATGACAGGCCGCTCAACGGCCTACGGCGTCAACGCGCGCTCGGACGACCGGGCATGGGCTGGCTCCTCGTCGGTCTCGGTACCCGCACATTAGCCCGCGGCGGCCCGGCACGAAAGGCAGTGGGGAGTTGGTCGTCGACGAACCGGCGAGCGGAACATCGCAGCCGGATACGCGCGCATCCGGCACGGGGATACGGATGTGACCTGTCCCGCGATCCACGCGGTTCGGGAACCCCGGCGCGCCCTCGGCCATCTCCCTCACCGGACCGGGGCCCGGGGCGGGCAGCAATGCCCCTGCGGCTCCTCGTTATCCGGAGACGAGAATCTGATGAGCCTTACGGGGACACCCTTCTTCCTGACGTCGATCGTGCTGGTGGCGGCGGCACTCGCGTTTCCGCTGCTGTTCTGGGGGCGGATCCGCGGTCCCGGCGCGGTGCGGCACACCGCACGACTGGCCATGCTGGTCGTCGTCCAGGCCACCGGGGTGCTCCTGGTGTTCGTGATCGTCAACAACTCCAACGGCCTCTACGACAACTGGGCCGACCTCCTCGGCACCGGCAACCACGTGCATGCCGCCGCCGATCTCGGCCCGGACGGAACCGGCGGCAAGTCAGTCAGGAGCGAGCCACGGATCAAGCAGAAGTTCCACCCGGCCGGCGACCCCCGGATGGGCCCCGGAGTGCAGGTGACCCAGCTCAAGGGCCGGATCTCCGGTGTTGAGGGCGAGGTCTACGTCTGGCTGCCGCCGCAGTACGGTCAACCGGCCTACCGGCACCGGAGCTTCCCGGTGGTCGAAGTGCTCCCCGGCTACCCCGGTTCCGCACGGGCCTGGTTCGGGAGCCTGCACGTCAACACGCAGCTCGCACCGATGATGCAGCGCGGTGACGTGGCCCCGTACATCATCGTCGCGCCCCGGACGACGCTGCTGGGCAACGTCGACACCGGCTGCGCCAACATCCCCGGCAAGGTCAACGCCGACACCTGGCTCAGTGTTGACGTACACAAGATGGTGACGGACAACTTCCGGGCCGAGCGCCGGCCGGCCGGCTGGGCCGTCGCGGGCTACTCGGCCGGCGCGCACTGCGCGGTCGAACTGGCTGTCCGGCACCCGGACCGCTACCGTGCCGCGATCGGTCTGTCCGGCTACAACGACCCGGTCGGCGAACCTGCCTCGCTCACCGCTCGGACACTTCAGCTGCGTAACCGGAACAACCCGTGGAAAATCCTCCGGCACGACCGGGTTCCGCCCAGGGTGGCGCTGTTCGTCTCCGGTGCGTCCGGTGACGGCTACCAGGGTGCGGTGGCCCTCAGGCAGGCGGCCAGACGCCCGACGACCGTCCAGGCCGTGAGACTGCCCGCCGATGCGGGCGGGCACGCCACCGCGGTCTGGAGGCAACAGGTTCCGGACGTTTTCCGCTGGCTGACGCACCAAGTGCCGATGCGCTGACGGGAAGCACCGACGAGCGCCCCCGGCCGGTCCAAGCCGGCCCAGGCCGGCCCAGGTCAGCCCCATTCTGCTCAGGTCGGCCGGGGCCGGCCGGTCCGACCGCGCATTCCCGGAAGACGGGAGCGTCCCGCCCAGTGCGGCGGGACGCTCCCCCGGGACCCGAGCCGCGCGGCTACAGAGTGCGCTCCAGGCGGTCGGCCAGCAGCTTGACGAAGCGCGACGGATCGCTCAGCTCGCCGCCCTCGGCCAGCAGCGCCATGCCGTGCAGAAGCTCCGCGGCCTCTTCGAGGCTGCTGCGGGCACTGTCGTCCGTCCCTTCCGCGTACGCCTTGTTCAATCCGGTCACCAGCGGGTGCCCCGGGTTGAGTTCGAGGATGCGCTTGACGTGCGGAACCTCCTGGCCCATGGCGCGGTACATGTTCTCCAGAGCCGGCGTCACATCATGCGTGTCCGAGACGATGCAGGCCGGCGAGACGGTGAGTCGCGAGGAGAGGCGCACCTCCTTGACGTTCTCGCTCAGCCGGTCCGTCATCCAGGTCAGCAGGGCCTCGAACTCCTGCTGCTGCTTCTCGCGTTCGGTCCCGGCCTCCTTCTTCTCCTCCTCGGTGCCGAGGTCGACTTCGCCCTTGGCAACGGACCTCAGCTGCTTCCCGTCGAACTCGGGAACCGCCTCGACCCACACCTCGTCGACGGGGTCGGTGAGCAGGAGTACCTCGATGCCCTTGGCCCGGAACGCCTCCATGTGCGGGGAGCTCTCGATGGCCTGGCGGGACTCGCCCGTCAGGTAGAAGATGTGCTCCTGGCCGTCCTTCATGCGTTCCACGTACTGCCGCAGGGTGGTCGGCTCGTCCTCGCTGTGGGTGGTGGCGAAGGAGGAGACACCGAGGATGGCGTCGCGGTTCTCGAAGTCGCTCAGCAGTCCTTCCTTGAGGACGCGGCCGAACTCCCGCCAGAACGTGGCGTAGCGCTCCGGCTCGCCGGACATCATGTCCTTGACCGTCGACAGGACCTTCTTCGCCAGGCGGCGGTGCATCAGCTGGATCTGCCGGTCCTGCTGGAGGATCTCGCGCGACACGTTGAGCGACAGGTCCTGCGCGTCGACGACACCCTTGACGAAGCGCAGATACGGCGGCATCAGTGCTTCGCAGTCGTCCATGATGAAGACGCGCTTCACGTACAGCTGGATTCCGCGCTGGTAGCCCTGCGTGAACAGGTCCTGCGGTGCGTGGGCGGGGATGAACAGCAGCGCCTGGTACTCGAAAGTGCCCTCCGCCTGCAGCCTGATCGTTTCGAGGGGGCTGTTCCAGTCGTGGCTGATGTGCTTGTACAGCTCGTGGTACTCGTCGTCCGTGACCTCGTCGCGCGACCGCGCCCAGAGGGCCTTCATCGAGTTCAGGGTCTCGGGCTCGGCGGGGGTGGCCTCGCCATCGGCCCCCTCAGCCCCTGTCTCCGTCTCCCCTTCCGTGCCGCTCGCGTCGGCGGCCGCGGAATCGGAGACGAGCCTGACGGGCCAGGTGATGAAGTCCGAGTAGCGCTTGACGATCTCCCGGATCTTCCACGGGGAGGCGTAGTCGTACAGCTGGTCCTCGGAGTCCTCCGGCTTGAGTCGGAGTGTGACCGCGGTGCCCTGGGGGGCGTCTTCGACGGTTTCGATGGTGTACGTACCCGCGCCGGTCGACACCCAGCGGGTGCCGTGGCTCTCGCCCGCACGGCGGGTCAGCAGGGTGACCTCGTCGGCCACCATGAAACTGGAGTAGAACCCGACTCCGAACTGACCGATCAGTCCGTCGGCAGCGGCGGCGCCCTCCGCTTCCTTCTCCTTGAGCTCCTGCAGGAACTTGGCCGTGCCCGAGTTGGCGATCGTGCCGATGAGCTGGACCACTTCGTCGTGCGACATACCGATGCCGTTGTCGCGCACGGTGAGCGTACGGGCCTTCTCGTCCGGCTCTATGGCGATGTGGAGATCGGACACGTCCGCACCGAGAGAGTCGTCGCGGAGGGCTTCGATACGAAGTTTGTCGAGCGCGTCGGAGGCGTTGGAGACCAGTTCGCGCAGGAACACGTCTTTGTTCGAGTAGATCGAGTGGATCATCATCTGGAGAAGCTGACGCGCTTCCACCTGAAACTCGAACGTCTCAGTCGGCATAATCCATGCTTCCTTCTCAGGTCATCAAGTGACGGGGACTGACCTGGGAACTCTAGAACAGCCGACGGCGGTTCAGGTCCCGATCGCCGTCCGGAGCACAGCCGCTCGCAGTGCGGGCAAGGGCCTTCGAACGGCACCGACCTCACTCGGCACAGACCCACAGGTACGCCTTGCGCCATACCTTGCGACGTGATTCACTCCATAGGTACGAAGATAGTCGTACCAATCCACTGCACACGGTCAACTTCAGGAGCAGCGTCATGAATCCGGAACGCAAAGTCGCCCTGGTCGTCGGGGCGAACGGAGTTGTCGGCCGCGACACCATCCAGCACCTCCGCGATCTCAACGACTGGGAGATCATCGGGGTTTCCCGGCGCGGAGGCACGGACACGGGCCGAGTGCGCTACATCGCCGTGGATCTGCTGGACGCCGATGACGCCCGCCAGAAGCTCGGCGGGCTGACCGAAGTGACGCACATCTTCTACGCGGCGTTCCAGGACCGGCCGACCTGGGCGGAGCTCGTACCCCCGAACCTCGCCATGCTGGTGAATTCCGTTGACGCCATCGAGCCGGTGGCGTCCGGTCTGCGGCACATCAGCCTGATGCAGGGCTACAAGGTCTACGGCGCGCACCTCGGCCCGTTCAAGACCCCGGCACGGGAGAGCGACGCGGGACACATGCCGCCGGAGTTCAACGTGGACCAGCAGTCCTTCCTGGAACACCGGAGCCAGGGCAAGCCCTGGACGTGGTCGGCGATCCGCCCTTCGATGGTGGGCGGCGCCGCTCTCGGCAACCCGATGAATCTGGCCCTGGTCATCGCCGTGTACGCGTCCATCTCGAAGGAGCTCGGCCTGCCCCTGCGCTTCCCGGGCAAGCCCGGCGCCTACACCAGCCTCTTCGAGATGACGGACGCCGGCCTGCTCGCGAAGGCGACAGTCTGGGCGGCGACCGACGCGAACGGAGAGGGACAGGCCTTCAACATCGCCAACGGCGATCTGTTCCGGTGGGAGGAGATGTGGCCCAGGATCGCCGCGTACTTCGAGATGGATGTCGCCCCGCCTCTGCAGATGTCTCTCACCACCGTCATGGCGGACAAGGAGGCCCTGTGGAACGAGATGTCGGCCCGGTACGGTCTCGCGCACTCATACGAGGAAGTCTCCTGCTGGAACTTCGGCGACTTCGTGTTCGGACTCGACTACGACATGTTCGCCGACACATCGAAGTCACGGCGGGCAGGCTTCCACGAGTACGTCGAGACCGAGCAGATGTTCATCAGCATCTTCGAGGAATTCCGCAAGCGGAAGATTGTCCCGTAACTCCCCGGGAATCACTCACCATCGACCGCCATCACCCAGTGTTGCGGGACCCTGGGCTGTCGACCAGAATGCGGGCATGACGGGTGAACTGAGGCCAGCTGACGACTCTTCCGGGAACGGCACGACGCCCGCACTGCGGGCGTCCGACCGCGAGCGGGACCAGGTCGTCGAAATTCTGCAGGTGGCCGCGGGCGACGGCCGGCTCACCGCGGCCGAGCTGGACGAGCGCCTGGACGCCGCACTCTCCGCCCGCACCCTGGACCAACTGGCCGAGCTGACCGCCGATCTGCCGTCGGAAGGAATGCCCCCACAAGCCAGGGAACTGGTCCGCATCGACCAGCGTTTCGGCGATGTCACCCGCACCGGCCGCTGGCTGGTTCCGCGCCGCATGGAGATCCGGCTGATGTTCGGCGATGCGAAGCTGGACTTCACCGACGCGGTGATCACCCACAGCACCCTGCACATCGAAGTCGATCTGCGCATCGGGGGAAACCTGACCCTGGTGACCCGGCCGGGCATCGTGGTCGACATTGACGACCTGGAGCGCAGCAGCGGCGACGTCAAGATCCGGCCGGCATCAGGCCCGGACGCTCCCGTCACGCTTCGTGTGCAGCTGTCCGGGCGGTCCCGCGGTGGCGACATCACCGCCCGGCCCCCATACCGCAAGCCCTCGGAGTGGCTGCGCCGCCGCACGCCGAAGAGTATCGGCCGCTGAGCTCGGGGGCTCGGACACGACCCGGGCGACGGGATGCGTTCCGGGTCGGGCAGAGCGCCGGGGTGCTATGCCTGCGGACGGGCGGTCCCGGCGTCCTGGGCGAGCAACGCCAGCAGGCCGGGGAACCGCTGATCGACCTCCAGCCGCCTGAGTCGCACCCCGCGGCGGTTGCCGTAGTCCATATCCGTGACCAGCCCAGACTCGCGCAGCACCCGGAAGTGATGGGTACAAGTCGACTTCGAGACCGGCAGGTTGAAGGATGCGCAGGTGCGCTCCGCATCCCCCGGCTCGACGATCAGCTCCGTCACGACGCGGCGGCGCAGCGGATCGGAAAGGGCCGTCAGGACCTTGCCGAGGTCCATTTCCTCAGGGGTCGGATGCCCCAGCTCGTCCGCCATGATCCCTCACCCTCGGATACGGATTGCTTCGTACCGCGTAGCCCGACCTGCCGCTGCAGGTATCACCGCCACCATACCTAAACGGTGGGGATTCCATCCCGGGCGTGGGAACGGCCCTGGCGCTCGGCTCCTCGGGCCCGAGGAGCCGAGCGCGCGGATCGGCGGCTCAGCAGCTCACTGAATCCAGCGGATCAGAGATCAGGCCAGGATCAGGGCCAGGGATCAGGAGAAGACAACCGACCGCAGCTTCAGCCGCTCCGAGGCGTGCCCTCCGTGGGGCCGGAGGGAGAAGTGGTCGCCCCGGCAGCCGGCTCCGGTGAAGACGGTCGCCGTGGCATCGGTGAAGTTGCGCGGACTGTGGGCGGAGGGCGTGAGCCACTCGTCCGCCACCTGAGGGAGCGTGATGCACTCCCGGCTCGGCGGATCGGTCAGGTGCCCGAGGTGCGGGGCGCCGCTCGGGTCATGGAATACGTAGGTGAAGTCGCCCTCCGCAGCCTGGGCGGAGCCGGAGAAGGTGAGCGTGAGGGCCGCCGCGCCGAGTGCGGCGGTGAAGATGCGGCGGAAGGTGCGGCGCGGACGGGGCTGAGCGTTCATATGGACTTCGGGTTCCCTTCATGACGGTGTGTGCGTGCGATCCCGATCTGCCCAGACACACACAGCGTGATGCCTCCGTCACTCCAAGAAGTGATCATGGAAGGGAGTGACACGGGAGTGACCTGGGAGCGCGCGGCCCCCTGAACACATCGACAGGTGCGGACACTTGGGTATTGACGCGTCGCCGCCTGGGTAGGGCAAGCTCCAGCAGCCGCCGACCCCGCGCGTTTCCCCAGGGCGCCATCCGGCGGCTTCCGTACCGGAGACAACCGGAGACAGCGGCGACCGATCCGCTCCGCACAGGATCCTGCCCCCTCCCCCAGCCCCATGGCCTTCGCTTCGCGGACCATGTCCGGATTCGAGATGGAGAACTCCACCGTGGTCAACCCCGAGCCCGCCGCCGAGCCCGCCGCCCCCGAGCCCATCACCTCCGGGCCCATCGCCTCCGGGCCCATCGTGCTCGACCCCACCGGAGCCGCATCCCACGCCGAACACCGGGAGCTACGCGCGCAGGGCGCCGCCGCCCGCGTCGACATCCTCGGCGTCACGGCGTGGGCCGTCACCGACCCCGCACTGCTGAAGAAGTTACTGACCAGCCCTGACGTCTCCAAGGACGCGCGGCAGCACTGGCCCGCGTTTCCCGAAGTCGTGCAGACATGGCCACTCGCCCTGTGGATCGCCGTCGAGAACATGTTCACCGCCTACGGCAGCGAGCACCGCAGACTGCGGCGGCTGGTCGCCCCCGCCTTCAGCGCCCGGCGGATCACCGCACTGAAGCACCGCATCGAGGCCCTCACATCCGGGCTGATCGACGCCTTGGAAGAACGGGAAGAAGCGGAGGCCGGGGAACCGGTCGACCTCCGCACGCGTCTCGCACACCCGCTGCCCATCCGTGTCATCAGCCATCTGATGGGGCTGCCCAGCGACCGGAGCGAAGAGTTCCGGGCAGTTGTCAACGGTGTCTTCGACACAACCCTCTCGGTGGAGCAGGCCACCGCCAACACAGGCCTGCTCTACGAGGTTCTGGACGATCTCGTCGCCGCGAAGCGGACCCGGCCGGGCGACGACATGACGTCTCTGCTCATTGCCGCACGGGACGACGAGGGCGACGGGTCGGCGCTCACCGAACGGGAACTCCGCGACACACTGCTGCTGATGATCAGCGCCGGCTACGAGACGACCGTCAACCTGATCGACCAGGCGATCACCGCCCTGCTGACCGATCCCGCCCAACTCGCCCACGTCCGCTGCGGGAAGGCCTCCTGGCCCGACGTCGTCGAAGAGACGCTGCGCGTGGAACCCGCGGTCAAGCATCTGCCGCTGCGTTACGCCGTACGCGACATCACCCTGCCCGACGGCCGCACGATCGGCCGGGGCGAAGCGATCCTCGCCTCGTACGCGGCAGCCAACCGCCATCCCGCATGGCACGGCGAGGACGCCGACACCTTCGATGTCACCCGCATCGCACCGGAGCATCTCGCCTTCGGCCACGGCGTCCACTTCTACCTCGGCGCACCACTGGCCCGCCTTGAGGTCGCGACCGCGCTCCAGCAGTTGTTCGAGCGGTTCCCCGATGTCGAACTCGCCGTACCGGCAGGGGATTTGAAGCCAGTCGCCTCACTGATCAGCAACGGCCACCAGGCGCTCCCGGTACGCCTCCGCCCGGTCGCTTCTTCAAGCTGAGACGCGGTGATGGACGCGCACGGCCTTCGTTCGAGGTGGCGAGCTTCCCGCTGCCGCGAGCCGGAGAACACCCGCCCGGAGAGGCGGCACCCTGTTCATTGAATTGTTAACGCAGCTGCGTTAGATTCCATCTTATGGATAGTCAGAGCGCGTCGACCCGGCTTCATCTGATTGCGACCGCCGAGCGCCTCTTCGCGGAGCACGGCATCAACGCGGTCTCGATGCGGAAGATCGCCGCGGATGCGGGCCAGCGCAACGACAATGCGGTCCAGTACCACTTCGGCTCCAAACAGGGCCTGGTCGACGCGGTCTTCGAGCACCGGCAGGTCCCGATCGACGTGCGCAGGACCGCGCTCATCGACGGCTTCGACCGGGAGGGGCGGGGCAGCGATCCGTACGCGATCGCTGAGGCGTTCGTCCTGCCGCTGGCCGAGTTGCTGGAGGCCGCGCCGGGCGGCAGCTGGTACCTGCGGTTCTGCGTGCAGGCCACCTACACCCTCCATCCCGATGTCGCCACCCTCACGCTGAGCGACCTGGAGGCGCGGCCGGGGACGAACGGTCTGATGCGGCTGCACGAGCGTGCCCGCAAGGTGCTGGCCGGCGAGGGCCTGCCCGCACCGCTCGACCTGCAGCGATGGTGGCACTTCACCGGCTTCCTCACTCACTCGCTCGCCGACCGCGAGGCCCGGCTGCATTCCGACGGGCTGCGCGAGCTCGGCCCCGCGAAGCTGTTCATCTCCGGTCTGATCGACACCGGAGCAGCCGTCCTCACCGCGCCGTGCCGGCCGTCGACCCTGGCGCTCGCCGAGGGCGGGGCCGGCACCGCGGTACGCGGCAGCTGAACCGGCGTTCCCGCACACATCCCGCCCCGACCCGGCCCTGAAGTCCCCAGGAGGCCCAGTCATGAGCACATCCCTCACCGATACCGCACGCCGTGGTGACCGCCCGGTATTCGACAACGGCGTATCCGCCGTGCCTGTACGCGAGTTGACCCCCACCGGGAAGTTCACCCCCGGCCTGCCCTACGAGTTGTTCGGCCTCGCTCCGTGCAGCCCGGCCATCGGCGCCGAGATCTCCGGCGTGGACCTGGCCCGGCCGCTCACCCATGAGCTGCACCAGGAGCTGCACCGCGCGCTGCTGGAGTGGAAGGTGCTGTTCTTCCGCGACCAGCGCCTGACGCCGATTCAGCACCGTGATCTGGCCCGCTGGTGGGGTACCCCGGAGGTCCATCCGTTCCTGCCCAAGGCCGATCTGCCCGAGGTGGTCCGGCTCTCCCGGGGCGCCGACTCTCCGGCCGTGGAGAACGTCTGGCATTCCGACGCCTCCTTCGAGACCACGCCGCCGATGGGCTCCATCCTGCGCGCCGTGCACGTGCCCGACGTGGGCGGCGACACACTGTGGGCCGACATGGCCGCCGCCTATGACGGGCTGCCCGAAGATGTGAGGACGAGGCTGGAAGGCCTGTGCGCAGTCCATGACTTCACCCGAAGTTTCGGCCGTCGGCTCGGCCCCGACGACCTCGCGCGCATGCAGCAGAAGTACCCGGCGGTGGCGCACCCCGTGGTCCGCACGCTTCCGGAGAGCGGCCGCAGGCTCATCTACGTCAACCGGATCTTCACCCAGCACATCGAGGGCCTGTCCGGGCAGGAGGGCCGCGAACTCCTGGAGTTCCTGTACGACCAGGCCCGCCACCCCGAGTACCAGTGCCGCCTGCGCTGGCGTGCCGACACCGTCGCCTTCTGGGACAACCGTGCCACCCAGCACTACGCCAGCGGCGACTACTACCCCCATACCCGCGTCATGGAGCGCGTGACCATCCTCGGGGACCGCCCCCAGTGACCGTGCCGGAGGCAGACGTGTCGACGGAACGGAGCCCGGCCCCGACCCGGCACCGCCTGGTCCACGCCGCTTTCTGGGGCGCCGGCCTGTACTTCGGCTGGCGCTGGGCCTCGGAGAGCGGTCCGGCATGGCAGCACGCCCTGCAGTTGCTGGCCATCATGCTGGCCGCCATGAGCGCCGTGCAGTTGGTGCGCCGGTGGCGCGTGCGGCACCGGCGAGGAGACGGCGTTCTGGGCAGGCTCCCGGTGCGCGATCTGTTCCTCGCCAAGCTGCTGCTGATCGCCTCGGCACTCGCCCTCGATTACCTGCTCCAGTGCTGGATCCCTCCGCAGAGCGCCCAGATCATCGCCGGAGCCGGGCTGTGCGTGGCCTTCGCCACCATCGGGCCCGCCCTGCACAGGCGCCACAGCGACTCTCGCGCGCCCTGAGCACACACGGGGCCCGGCAGAGAACACCGTAGCGGCGGCCGCTCGTTCCACAGAAATTAACGCATGCTCGTTAACAATTCGGCCCTGAGGCCTTAGCCTCGCCTCTCACCATGACGCTCAGAGAGGATGACCGATGGCCTCGCCGGCTCTCCACAACATCCCGCAGGTGCTCGGACCGGCGCGGCTCGGTCCGCTGTCCCTGCGCAACCGGATCATCAAGGCGGCGACGTTCGAGGGCGCCACGCCCGACGCACTGGTCACGGAGCGGCTCATCGAGTATCACCGCGCTCCCGCGGCCGGCGGTGTGGGCATGACCACCGTGGCGTACCTGGCGGTCGCTCCGGAGGGCCGCACCGAGCGCAGGCAGATCTGGCTGCGCCCCGAGGCGGTCCCGGGGCTGCGCCGCCTGACCGAGGCGGTGCACGCGGAGGGCGCCGCGGTCTCGGCCCAGATCGGCCATGCCGGGCCCGTCGCCGATGGGTCCTCCAACCGGAGTCCCGCGCTCGCCCCCACCCGCCGGTTCAACCCGCTCAGCATGAGATGGGCCCGGGCCGCGACCCCGGCGGACATCACCCGGATCATCCGGGCCCACGGAGAGGCGGCGAAGTTCGCCGCCGACTCGGGCTTCGACGCCGTGGAGATCCACCTCGGGCACAACTACTTCGCCAGTGCGTTCCTCAGTCCTCGGCTCAACCGGCGCACGGACCGGTACGGCGGCAGCCTCGCCAACCGCGCCGAGGTGGCGCGCGGCATCGCCGGAGCGGTGCGCGAGGCGGTCGGCGACCGTTTGGCGGTGACCGCCAAGCTCAACATGGACGACGGCGTACCCGGAGGCAGTTGGCTCGACGAAAGCCTCCAGGTCGCCAGGTGGCTGCAGGATGACGGCTCGGTGGACGCGCTGGAGCTGACCGCGGGCAGCTCGCTGCTCAACCCCATGTACCTCTTCCGCGGCGCGGCCCCGGTCCCCCAGTTCGCCGCCGCCTTTCCGCAGCCGCAGCGGCTCGGCGTCGGGCTGCTCGGCAAGCGGTTCCTCATCGACTACGCCTACCGGGAGGCCTATCTGCTGGATTCGGCGCGGCAGTTCCGCGCCGCCCTGGAGCTGCCGCTGATACTGCTCGGCGGGATCGCCGACCTCGCGACCGCCGAGCAGGCCATGGCCGAGGGCTTCGACTTCGTGGCGATGGGGCGGGCGCTGCTGCGGGAGCCGGACCTGGTCAACCGGTATGCCGCCGGGGCGAGCACCACGTCGCTGTGTGTGCACTGCAACCGCTGTATGCCGACCATCTACAGCGGCACGCGCTGCGTGCTCGTCGAGCCGGAGTCGCCCGACCGGGCCTGAGCGTGTGAACGCGGACTTGCCGGCCGAGGGGCGAGAAGACAGCGGCAGGGGTACTCAGTGGCTCGCTGCCGCCCGGACCTTGCTGTTCAGATCGCGGTGGATGACGCGGGAGGCACCCTCGATGGTGTCGATGCCGTACTCCATCGTCTTGTTTCCGCTGGAGAGAACGGTCATGCCGTAGTCGTGGCCGTGCCCGGTGAAGAAGCCGACGCTGTGCACCCGCCATCCGCCGGTCGCACGGGACAGCCAGCCGTTCTTGACGTGCGTCGTGGCGGTGGCCGGTGAGCCCGCGGGCACACCCCACTTCTGGTCGGCCTCGACCTTGGCCATCAGGCCCAGGGCGTAGCCGCGTGAGGTCTGGTTCAGCACGGAGTTCTTGGTCGTGAGGAGCTTCATGAGCGTGAGCTCGTCGGATGCGGTGATCTGGGTGAGGCCCCACGTTCCATCGGCGCCCGGGACGGTGTGCCGCATCTTCGCGAGATCGAGGAAGTGCTTGACGCGGGTCACTCCGAGCTGATTCCAGAGAGCGGACGTGGCGTCGTTGTCGGACTTCGTGATCATGGCCGTGGTCAGTTTCACCTCGCGCGCGGTCAGCTTGCGGTGCGACTCCTCGGCCTCGCGCAGCAGCGTTCCCAGCACCGTGACCTTCACCACACTCGCCGAGTCAAAATGCGCAGTGGCCTTGAACTCGCAGCTGGTCTTGGTCGTGCGGTCATAGACGGCCAGCGCCGACGCGTCCTTGCGTCCCTTGAGCGCGCCGGCGATGTCGTGCGACAGCTCCGGTGCCAGGCCGGGCTTCTTCGAGGTGCAGACGACCTTCGAGCCACCCACGGTGGCGCTCGCCGAGTCGGTCGTTTCCGTCGGCGCGCCGTCGGTGGCCGCCGAGGCCGCGGTCGCCCCGGCGAGCGGGGTGAGCAGCGCTCCGGCTGCCACGGAAGCGGCGAGTCCGCGGCGCGCGCAGGCCGGTATGCGTGAGCGGTGCATGAAGGTACGTCCTGTTCCCGCGGTGGGTCGAAGTCCGTCTCGTCCGACCTCGCACGACCGGGCCGGAAGGCCGGTCTACCGCTGCTTCGGTGGAGTTCCGCCCGGCGGGCCGACCTGCGGCGGACAGCCCGGACCGGGGTGTGGCGTGCAGAGAAAGTCGCCGGACGGGGGCCGGCCCACCGTGCGGGCCGGCTCGGATTCCCGTTCCTGGAGTCAGAACCACCGTAGAGGCACCCTCGGCGCGCACCTCGGACACACTGGGCGAATTGTCCGAATTTGAGTAGCTATGTCGGCGTGTGACATTCGCCAACCCGCGGGCACGGAATAGCACCGCCCGCGACAAGTCGAGCCGGGCCGCCCGTCGAGCCCGTAGCGACCGCGATCGGCGGCCGGGGCCGACATCCGCCGACACCGGCCCCTACCTCCGAGGCTCCGCACCCGAGACCCCACCCCCGAGGCCTGCCCGGCAGATGTCGGCAGCTCCCCCGCACGGGCCCCAAGGCCCCGGTCGGCGCGTGCAGTTGAAGCACGGAACCCAGGCCCCACCCCCATCCACCCGCGCCTGCCTGTGACTTCGGAGTACAGCCTTGACAGCCCTCTTGGTCTAGTCCAATCTCATGTCTGCACGCCGTCAAGTTGTCGCCCGGCCGACCCCTTGCATCTCCGGCCGACTGCACCTTGATGACGCCCCCCACTGTCATCGAAAGGACCGGCCATGCGTCGACGTCCCCCCACCTCGTCCCGTCGAACGACCTCCGCCTCCCGGACCGCGGCCGTTGTCGCGGCGGCCGGGCTGGCCGTAGCCGGAGCCGCCCTGACCGCCGGCCCCGCTTCGGCGACACCGGTGAGCCCCAGGGCAGCCGGCAGCTTCGCGCCGTACACCGACATGTCCAATTCCCAGGAAGGGCTGCTGGACACCGCGATCACCCAGCACGGGGTCAAGACGTTCACCGCCGGATTCGTCATCGGCTCAGGCTGCAACCAGATCTGGGGGGACACGCTGCCGGTCGGCAACGACTCGTATACCGACCCGCTGATCAGCAAGGCCAAGTCCGAAGGCGCATCGGTCATCGTGTCCTCGGGCGGCGCCGCGGGGCTGCCGCTCGCCTGGAGCTGTACGGACCAGAGCGCCATCAACGCCGGGTACCAGAAGATCATCGACTCGTACGGGCCCAGCTCGCTCGACTTCGACATCGAGGGCGGCGCCATCGCGGACACCGCCGCTGCGGCACGCAACATGAGCGCGATGAAGACGCTCAAGGCGGCGAACCCCGGACTGACGTTCTCGGTCACACTGCCCGTCCTGCCCAACGGCCTCACAGCCGACGGCGTCAACATCCTCAAGGCCGCCAAGGACGCGGGCGTCAAGATCGACGTCGTGAACATCATGACGATGGATTACTACCAGGGCTCGCAGGACATGGGGCAGGCCGCGATCAGCGCGGGGAAGGCCACCCTCGCCCAGATGCAGTCGGTCGACTCCAGCTACACGTACGCCAATCTCGGGATCACGCCCATGATCGGCGTGAACGACGACGGCTCGGTCTTCTCGACGGCCGACGCCTCGACGGTGAAGAGCTGGGCAGCCGGCAACGGCGTGGGACGGCTGTCGTACTGGTCGGTCAACCGGGACCAGTCCTGCGGTTCGGTCACCACGGCCGCGTCGCCCACCTGCAGCGGTGTGTCACAGGGGCAGCTGGCCTTCGCGGACATCCTGGGCGGCTGACACCACTGCGGGCTGAACCGGCCTCTCCTGCACAACAGAGTTCGAGCAGCCGGGTCCCCCCGGACCGGTGGGACCCGGCTGCCGCACCGTCCACGGCGCTGCACCCCTGTTTGGTGCTGACGGCCCGGCCTGGTGAGGATGGGGGCATGAACCAGATCCAGACGCTCTCTGCCTCCGATGTCGTCGCCGCGGCGGACCGAATCCGCCCCCATGTCCGCCGTACGCCGGTGCTGGACCTGGAGATCGACGGACGCCGCGTCATCCTGAAGCTGGAATACCTGCAGCGCAGCGGTTCGTTCAAACTGCGCGGGGCCGTCAACGCCATGCTGGACTCGGCATCGGACGACCACGTCGTCGCCGCTTCCGGTGGCAATCACGGCCTCGCGGTCGCCACCGCAGCCGCACTCCTCGGCCTCCCGGCGACCGTGTATCTCCCCGAGACGGCCCCCGAGGCGAAGGCCCGGCGCATCGAGGAGGCCGGCGCGCGGCTCGTACGGCACGGCGCCACCTTCGCCGAGGCCGCATCGGCAGCACAGAAGGTCGCCACACAGCCCGGCTACCGCTTCCTCCACCCGTACGACGATCCGGCGGTCGTCGCGGGGCAGGGAACGCTGGCGGCCGAAGTGGTGGCCGACGTCCCCGGGACGGACGCTTTCGCCGTCGCGGCGGGCGGCGGTGGGCTCACCGCCGGTACGGCGCTCGCCGCGGGCGGCCGTCAGGTGGCGGCGGTCGAACCGGAGGGCTGCCGCTCCCTGCACGACGCGCTCGCGGCGGGGAAGCCGGTGAACTCCCCGGTGGACTCGGTCGCTTCGTCCGCGCTGGGTGCTTCGCAGATCGGTGCGGTGGCGTTCGGCATCGTGGCTCAGTACGGCGTGGAGTCGGTACTCGTCAGCGACGCGGAGATCCTGCGTGCCCGTGCCCGCCTGTGGGAGGAGTGCCGTATCGCCGTGGAGCCCGCGGCTGCGGCGCCCTTCGCCGCGTGGCTGGCGGGCCGAGTGCCCGGAGAGCTGCCGTGCGTGGTGCTGTGCGGCGCGAACGCCGACTGGACGGCCGGCTGAGCGCGGTCACGCGCCCGATACCGGTACCCGTGCGAGTTCCCGTACCGCGTGGTCCTGGCGAAAAGGATCTCCCTAGGCTGACGCCATGCCCACCACACCCGCATTCGACATCGTCGCCACCGATCTGGACGGCACCCTGCTGCGCCGCGGTGACACCGTGAGCCCCCGTTCCCGTGCCGCCCTGGCCCTGGCCGCAGCCGCCGGGGCCAGGCATCTGATCGTCACCGGGCGTTCCCTCCCCGGCGTACTGGAGCTGCTCGGGGCTCTGGATTACCGCGGTCCTGTCGTCTGCGGGCAGGGGACGCAGCTGTACGACGCCGGGTCGGCCCGGATGCTGAGCTCCGTGACACTGGACCGCGAACTGGCCGAAACGGCGCTCGGCAAGATCGAGGCGGAGACGGGGCCGGTCTTCGCCGCGGTGGATCAGGACGGGGCCGACGGCCGGACGCTGGCCGAGCCGGGGTATCTGATGCCTCACCCAGCACTGCCCGTCCTGCGGGTCGGGCCGCGGCCGGAACTCTGGGCCAGGCCGGTCATCAAGGTCCTCATACGTCACCCGGAGCTCTCGGACGACGCGCTGGCGGCCGTGGCCCGTTCCGTCGTGGGCGACCTGGCCACCGTCACGATGGCGGGGCCCGGAACAGTGGAACTCGCGCCGTACGGTGTGGACAAGGGCACCGGAATCGCCCTGGCCGCCGAGGTGTTGGGCCATGAACCGGCGCGGCTGGTCGCGTTCGGCGACATGCCCAATGACCTGCCGATGTTCCGTCGCGCCGGACACGGGGTGGCCATGGCCAACGCCCATCCGGAACTCATCGCCGCCGCCGACGAGGTGACCCTGTCGAACGAGGACGACGGCATAGCGGTCGTCCTGGAGCGCCTGTTCGCCTGAACCGGCGCTCCAGGACCGCAGCGGTGTCTCAGATCTTCGTCAGGAACGTGTCCGCGATGGCCTGGTACCCGGTGTCATTGGCATGGATGTCGCCGCGCGCCATATTGGTCCACTGCAGGATGCGCGCCACGTTCAGCGGGACCTGCTTTCCGTCCAGCGGCGCGAGCGGGAGGAAGGAGTTGGTGCGGAACGCCGATGCCACGTCGGCCGTCGGCACTCCGTGAGCGGCGTCGATGAGCCCGATCGTGGCGTTGAGCGTGTCGGCGAGCGGTACGGAGAGAGTGGCCGCGGTCTTCCCCTGAGTGCCCGTCAACCATGCGGCAAGAAAGGGATCGTAGAGGTTCATGCCGATGATCCGGGTCTGCGGGCCGGCCGCTGCCTTGAGCCGGTCCAGGATGGTGTTGAGCCCTGAACCCACTTTCCCGACACCCGACACGGCGCACTTGATGTCGACGTTTCCGTCGGTAAGGCAGCCGTCGACGTCGTTGGCGCCGATGTCCAGTGTCACGACCGCCCGGTCGTCGTGGTGGAGCCGGAGGAAGTGCTCGGCCTCCGCCAACTGGGAGCCGGTGTACGGGTGCGGGTACGGGCAGGGCCCGTCGATCATGGAACCGGTGGTCTCGCCAGGACACCCGAGCCCGACGAAGTCGAAGGGCCGCCCGGCGTCGGCCGCGCGCGCCGACAGCGTGCGGGCTATGTCCTGGGCGTAACCACGGCCGGTGACATGGCCGCCGCCGGGCAGCGTCTGGTATCCGGCGGCCAGCGAGTCACCGAGCGCCAGGTAGTAGCGCGGAGCCGAGGCTCCCGTGGCGGAGGCCGGAGCGGAGAAGCCGAGCAGTGCGACGGCGGCGAGCAGCCCCGCCGTCAGAGCGAGCCTGGCGGGTCTGAGCAGGGAAACACGCATGGAGCCTCCAACAGTGAGGGCGGAGAACTCCGTTGAGGCTACTGTCTGGTAGGGCGGCTGAGTAGGCCCGGAACAGGACTCGCGACAGCGGCCGCCCTATCCGACGCTCGCCCCGGTCGGCTCCCGTACGGCAGTCCCGCCCCACTCTGCGCGTGCCGAGGCCAGTGCGGTGCGGTAGGCGGCGTAGCCGTCCTCGTAGACCTCGCGGATTCCCTCCCTCGGCTCCACGGTGTGGAACAACTGCGCTTGCGTACCGGCCGGTTCGCCGAGGAAGCGACGTGCCACCCGTACCGCGCCGAGCGCCCCCACCTCGTTCTCCACCGGGACCCGGATCTCCCGTCCGAGGATGTCGGCGAAGAGCTGTGTCCACGGGCCGGACCGGGTGCCGCCTCCGCAGGCGGCGAGCGTGCCGGAGAGGCCGGCGGCCTCCAGGCAGTGGCGCGCGGCGTAACCGATGGCCTCACACATCGCGCGGACCACGTCGGCCCGGGTGTGCGCGAGGGTGAGTCCGTCCAGTCGGCCGCGGGCCTGCGGGTCGACGAAGGGTGCGCGCTCCCCCGCGTCGGAGAGGAAGGGCAGCGCCGTGACACCGCCGGCGCCCGGCCGGCTGTCGGCGAGCAGGGCCCCGAGGTCGGCGGTGGCTGTGCCGGTGAGGGTGAGGATCCATTCGAGGGCGGCGGTACCGACCATGGCGGGCATGGAGCGCAGCCAGCGGCCGGGGTCGGGGGTGCAGAGCGACATGCCGGCCGGTTCGGCGCAACTGTCCGTACGGGCACGGTCGGTGAGGACCTGGCAGGCGAGAGTGGTGCCGACGATCAGCAGGCCGTCGCCCACCTCCCGTACGCCACTGCCGATGGCGCAGGCGGGCAGGTCGTACGGACCCGAGGTGAGCGGCAGCCCCTCGGGCAGGTCCAGGAGCGCGGCTCCCCGGGCGTCGAGGCTCAGGACGGTGCCGGGGGCCGCGGGGGCGGCCAGCAGATGGGCCTGGCTCTCGATTCCGCAGGCGGCGAGCGCCTCGTGCGCGTACGTGCGGTTGACCGGGTCGAGGAACGGCAGTGTCGCGTCGGACGCGTCCACGCTGATCCGGCCGGTGAGGCGCTGGGCGACGGCGTCCACGCAGTAGCCGGCGACGGCCGCGTCACGGAGGCTCTGCGGTTCGTGTTCCTGCAGGTGGGCGAGGAGCGGGGCATGGCAGCCGGGGAACATTCCGGAGCCGGTCCGCGCGTACACCTGCTGCACGGTGCCATCCGCCAGCCACTGCGCGACGCGGTCGGCGGCGCGCCCGTCCATCCAGGAGATGGCCGGGCGGACCGCACGGCCCTGGTCGTCGCGCAGCCACAGGCCGTCGCCCTGGCCGGTGAGGGCGACGGCGGAGGGTGGCGCGGGCAGTGCGGCGGCGGTCTCCCTGACGACCTCGGCGACCGTACGGACGACGTCGTCGAGATCCTGCTCGACGCGGCCGCCGGGCAGTCGTTCCAGATGGCTGCGGCGGGTCGCGGTGGCCAGTGGCTGTCCCTCGCTGTCGAAGGCGACGGCCTTGGTGACGGAGGTACCGATGTCCACGCCGATGATCGCGCTCATGGCCGCGCGGCCTCCTGGACCTCGGGGTTGGCGGGATGGGCGAGCTTCTCGCCGCGTACGAAGCGGCCCGCCTCGGCGGCTGTGATCGCGGCGGCACGGTGCGCGGTCTGCCGGGTCGCCCCGGCCAGGTGCGGGGCGGTGACAACGTTCGGCGCCCTGTGCAACTCCCAGTCGGCAGGCGGCGGTTCGATGTCGTAGACGTCGAGGCCGAGGGCTCCGATACGGCCGCTCCTCAGCAGTCCGGGCAGCGGGGCGTAATCGAGGAGTCCGCCGCGGGCGGAGTTGACGAGCACCGCGCCCTCGGGGAGCAGCTTGAGCTTCTCGGCGTCGATGAGGTGGCGGGTCTCGGGGGTGAGCCGGGCGTGCAGGCTCACCACACTGCTGCGCGTCAGGAGTTGGTCGAGGGAGACCGGCTCGACGCCGTCGGCGCGGGCCGCTACGGGGTCGGTGTACGGGTCGGCGACCAGGACATGGGCACCGAAGGCGCGCAGGACCCGGGCGACGATGCGGCCGATCGCCCCGTATCCGACGAGGCCGACGGTCGCGCCGTCGAGTTCGGTGCCCGCTTCGTCGTACGCGTAGAAGTCACCGCGCCACGTCCCGCGTTTCAGCTCGGCGTCGGCCGTGGTGATCCGGCGCATGGCGGTCAGCATCAGGCCGACGGCGAACTCCGCTGCCGCCGGGGCGTTGCGGCCCGGTGCGAAGGAGACGGCGACGCCGTGCCGGGTGGCGGCGGCGAGGTCGACGTTGACCGGGCCGCCCCGGGAGACGGCCACCATCCGGAGCTCCGGGCAGGCGGCGAAGACCCGCTCCGTGAACGGAGCCATCTGGGTGACGCAGAGGGCGGCGCCGTCGAGCGCCGCGATCATCTGCTCCTCGGTGCCGCTGGCCTCGTGTACATCGCCGACCGGGCCGAAGGGCTCGTGCGGCCAGGGCAGGGTGAGTTCACCGATCTCCACCGCGCCACCGGGCTCCTCCGCGGTGCCGAGCTCTTCACGCAGGGCGGTACGGAGCAGACCGGGGAGGACGAAGTGGTCACCGGCGGCGAGGATGCGCATGGGCTGGGCCCTTCTTCGGGTCACGGGTGCACGGTGCGTCAGCGGTGCCGCACCTGCCCGGCCGCCGCATCACTATCATGGGCGTTGATAGATTTAACATCATCGTTTTGAAGAATCAATGGGCCGACACGGACCCGGGCGGCATCGTCTCCCGGGCCGGTGGCGGCCCGCTGCGAAGGAGCGCGATCCGATGGAGGCCCGGCTGCTGCTCGTCCGGCACGGCGAGACGCAATGGCATACGGAGAACCGGTACGCGGGGGTCTCCGACGTACCGCTGACCGCGAAGGGCCTGGAGCAGGCACAGGAGCTCGCGGACTGGGCCCGGCTGCGCGGCGTCGACGCGGTGGCCAGCTCACCGGTCAGCCGGGCACTGCTCACCGCCGGCCCGGCCGCGCGGGCGCTCGGCGCCGAGCCCGAGGTCGTCGATGCGCTGCGTGAGGTGGACTTCGGCTGGGGCGAGGGCCGCACCATCGCGGAGATGACCGCCGAGGACCCCGAGGCGGTGCGGCGGTTCCACGAGGACGCGGAGTCCGGCGCCTTTCCCGGTTCCGAGGCGCCGTCGGCCGCGGCGGCCCGCGCATCGGATGCGCTGCGCGGCCTGGCCCGTCGCCATCGGGGAGCCACGGTCCTGGTGGTCGCGCACAACACGCTGCTCCGGATGGCGCTGTGCTCGATGCTGGGCATTGCAGTGGGCCGCTACCGGCTGGTGTTCCCCCGGCTCGACAACGCGGCGGTGACGGAGATCGAGGTGAGCGGTGACCGCACCGCCCTGCGCTCGCTGAACGTCCCCACCCGGCCGGCCCCTGCGGGCGGTGCGCGAAACTTGGCCGTATGACGACAACCGGCGCCCAGGCCCGCAGGCAGATCATCACGGAGCACGTCCTGGCGAACGGGACCGCGAGCGGCTCCGAGCTCGCGGAGCTCACCGGCGTGAGTCTGATGACCGTGCACCGGGACCTGGACGAACTGGCCAGGCGCGGGGTGCTGCGCCGTTTCAGGGGCGGGGTGTCCGCGCTGCCGTCGACCGTTTTCGAGTCCAATCTCGACTACCGGCTCGGGGTGAACACCGCCGAGAAGGACGCCATCGCGAAGACCGCGGCCGAGCTGGTCGAACCGGGGATGTCGGTGATGCTGGACGACTCCACCACCGCGCTCGCACTGGCCGCGCTGCTGGTGGAGCTGGCTCCGCTGACGGTGGTGACCAACGCCCGGCGGGTCATCGACCTGTTCGCGGGCCGGGACGGGATACGCCTGATCTCACTGGGCGGGGAATACTCGCACCCGCATGACTCCTTCCTGGGCGTCGCGTGCCTGGAGGCCGTCGAAGCGCTCTCGGTGGACATGGTGCTGGTCTCCACCTCGGCGATGGACGCCCGGATGACGTACCACCAGGAGCAGGACGTGGTGCTGGTCAAGCGGGCGATGCTGGCTTCGGGCACCCGGAAGGTCCTGCTGATGGACCGTACGAAGCTGGCCAGGACCGCGCTCCACCGGCTGGGCCCGGTGGAGGACTTCGACCACCTGGTGGTGGACGACCGGGTGGACGCCGCGCTGTTGGCCGCGCTGCAGGAGCGGACGGATGTCAGAGTCGCAGCCACGGGCTGATAACACGGCTTCTTAAAGTATTGCGTGTTAATTTCACAGAGGTCATGATGCGTTCTCGTCGGGGCTGTACGCCCGTGGGCCGATGACACACTGTGGAGGCACGAGCTATGCGCAGCACCGCCGCGAGCACCGCCGCACCTGCGGGAACGGTCTGGGACCGCGCCGGTATCCCCCGGCCGCTCCTGTTCGGCTTCATCGGGGTGCTGATCTTCATGATCGGCGACGGGGTCGAGTCCGGGTTCATCGCTCCGTTCATCAAGGCCAACGGCGCCGGCAGCGAAGTCCGTGCGAGCTATGTGATCACGGCGTACGGCGTGACCGTCATGCTCGCCTCCTGGCTTTCGGGCGCGCTGTCCGAGCTGTGGGGACCGCGGCGGGTGATGCAGATCGGGCTGACCGTCTGGATCGTCTTCGATGTCCTGTTCCTCTCGCTGGGCGCCGCGCAGGGCAACTACCCGCTGATGCTGGTCTTCTACGGACTGCGTGGCTTCGGCTATCCGCTCTTCGCGTTCTCGTTCCTGGTGTGGGTGACAGCGACCGCGCCGGTGGCCAGGCTGGGTGCGGCCGTCGGCTGGTTCTACTTCGCCTTCACGGGCGGGCTGCCGACGCTCGGCTCGCTCACCGCGTCCGTCACCAACCCGCTGTTCGGGAAGTTCGGCACGCTGTGGATCGCACTCGGCGTGATCGCCGTGGGTGGGGCCTTCTGCCTCTTCGGGGTACGCGAACGCACCGGGTTCTCGCGGCTGGCGCCGCCCGGCGTCCGGCCGGTCCAGTCGCTGACGCGCAGCCTCTCCATCGCGTGGACCCATCCGAAGGTCACCGTCGGCTGCGTCGTCCGCATCATCAACACGGCGCCGCAGTTCGGTCTCTGGGTGATCCTGCCCGCGTTCTTCACCGACGAGATGGGCTTCACGGACGGCGACTGGCTGCGACTGCTGTCGATCATGTTCGCCACCAACATCTTCTTCAATCTGCTCTTCGGAGTGGTCAGTGACCGCATCGGCTGGCGCACCACCATCGGCTGGTTCGGTGCGGTGGGCTGTGCGCTGAGCGTCCTCGCGCTGTACTTCGTGCCGAAGCTGCTGACCGGGAACTACTGGGTCGCGGTCGGTGTCGGCATGGTCTACGGCGCCACGCTCGCCGGGTTCGTGCCCATCTCCGCGCTGATGCCGTCGCTGGCACCCGGGAACAAGGGCGGCGCGATGGCCCTGCTCAACCTGGGCGCGGGCGGCGCCGCCTTCGTGGGGCCCGCGATCGTGTCGCTCTTCCTCGGCCCGCTGGGCCGCGATGGAGTGGTGCTGATCTTCGCCGGTCTGTATGTCGTCGCTGCTCTCCTGACGCTCTTCCTCAAACTGCCGAAGGCGTCCGAGGAGGCCATCCAGCAGGGCAAGTCCCTGCACGATGCCGCCGGCGACGAACCGCTCACCGCCCCGGCCACCTGACCCGCGTAACCGCACACGCCTGTCTGCCTGCGTACGAAAGGACCCTTCCCGCAGATGAGTTCCGCCACCGGCGCCCGGCCCGCGCCCGTCCCGGTCGTCGTGGGCGTCGACGTGGCCACCGCCGCGGTCCGGGTGGTGTGCGCCGACGCCCATGGCCGGGTACTCGCCGAGGCCCGCGTCCCGATCGCCCCGCCGGAGCGCCACGAGGGCGGCCGCAGCGAACAGGACGCCCGGTCCTGGTGGCCCGCGACTTCGGCCGCTCTGCGGAAGGCGACCGCGGCGCTGCCCGGCGGCGGCCGTGAGGTGACCGCCGTCGCCGTGTCCGCCACCTCGGGGACCCTGGTGCCGGCCGGTCCTGACGGGGAGCCGGCCGGACCGGCCCTGATGTACGACGACCGGAGCGCCGCAGATGTCAACGCCCGCGCCCAGGAGCTGGGCGCACCACGCTGGCGGGCGCTGGGGCTGACGGTCGGGCCGACTGCCGCGCTGGGGAAGCTGGTGGGGTGCGCGGCCCGCGCCCTCCCCGGCCAGTTGGTGCTGCATACCCCGGACCTCATCGGCCTCAAGCTCACCGGGCATCCGGTGGCCACCGACTGGAGCCATGCGCTGAAGTCCGGCTACGACCCGCGCGCCGGCGAGTGGGCCACCGAGGTCTTCGACGCGTTCGATGTGCCCTCCCGGCTGCTGCCCGCCGTCCAGGCCCCCGGCACACGGAGCGGGACGGTTTCGGCGCGGGCCGCCGCCGATACCGGGCTGCCCGTCGGCTGCGAGGTCCGGCTCGGGATGACTGACGGCTGCGCGGGCCAGATCGCCACCGGCGCGGTGGACCCCGGCCGGTTCGTCGGCGTGCTGGGGACGACGTACGTACTCAAGGGCGTGACCCGCGAGCTGGTCACCGACCCGGCGGGCGCCCTGTACAGCCATCGCCACCCGGACGGCTGGTGGCTGCCGGGCGGCGCTTCGAACACGGGTGGCGAAGCCGTCGCCCGGGTGGAAGCGGCCCGGCTGCCGGGTCTGGACGCGGCGGCGCAGGCGCGCGGCCCGGCCGGCTGTCTCGCCTACCCGCTGCGCCGCGAGGGCGAGCGGTTCCCGTTCGTCTCCGGCGCGGCGCGCGGCTTTCTCGTCGGTACACCGCGGGACGAGGCGGATGAGCACCGGGCGGCGCTGGAGGGAGTGGCCTTCCTGGAGCGGCTGGCTGTGGAACGGGTGCAGGCACTGGGGATCGAGGTGCGGGGTCCGCTGTACGCGGCGGGCGGCGGCAGTCGCAGCGCCGTGTGGAACAGCATCCGGGCGACGGTGCTCAACAGGCCGCTGAGCGTGGCGGAACGGGCCGAGACAGCGTTCGGCGCAGCCCTGCTGGCCGCATCGGGCACGCTCCATCCGGACCTTTCCGCGGCTGTGACGGCGATGGCGGGCGCGGGTCGGACGGTCGATCCGGTGGAGCGGGAGCGGGCCGCGCTGGATGCTTCGTACGAACGGTTCGTCACCGAACTGCGGTCACGGGGCTGGCTGGGCACGGGATGAGTGCGGCTCCGGTGCCGGCACGCGGGCCGGGCCGCTGTACTGCCCTGCCGGCGTCCCGACTTGCCCGGCGTCCCGGCACCGTACTACCGGAAGCGGCGGACGAAGCGGCGCTGCCAGAGGGTTTCCACAGCGTGCGGGTTGTAGTGCTCACGGACGTAACCGACGGCATCGGCCGCCGGCACTCCGTCCAGTACGGCGAGACACGCGAGAGCCGTACCGGTGCGGCCGCGGCCGCCGTGGCAGGCGACCTCGACGCGCTCGTGCGCCGCTCGTTCCCATGCCTCGCGCAGGGCGCCCGCCGCGGCGGCGCGGTCGGCCGGCAGCCGGAAGTCGGGCCAGCGGATCCAGCGCGACTCCCAGTCGACGGCGGCAGGTTCACGGCCCAGCAGGTACAGCGCGAAGGTGGGTGTGAGGCCGGCGGGGAGCGGCCTGCTCAGTCCCCGCCCCCGGACCAGGCGGCCCGACGGCAGTCGCAGTACGCCCGCCGCTGACGGGTCCCAGGTCTCGACCGGTTCCGGCACCGCACCTCCATGGATCGGATCGGGCCGCCCCGCAGCGGCACCGCGTACGGTCCATCGTCCCACCGCCCGGCCTGTTCGCAGTCCTGATGCCCGTCTTGTTCCCAGCCGCAGGTCGGGGTGAAATGCTCCCCACTGAGCTCCTCCTCGGTTCGGGTCCCTGGGTCGGGCTGAATTTTTGACTGATGCGTCAGTCAGCTCTTCCGCGCCAGGCCTTGTCACGGAGGAGGCCGCAGGGAAGCGATCCTGGAGGCCACCTGGCAGTTGATCGCCGAGCGCGGGTTCCACGCCGTGCGGGTCTCGGACATCGCTCGCGTCTGCGGCACGAGCACCGGCACCGTGCACTACTACTTCCCGGGCAAGAGCGATGTGCTCACCGAGGCGCTCAAGTACTGCGTGGAGCAGGCGTTCAACCGGCAGAGCGTCGAGCTGCGCCGTATCACCGGCGCCCATGAGCGGCTGCTCAAGCTGATCGACATGCAGCTCCCACGGGTGGGCTTCATCCGCGACGAGTGGTCGATCTGGCGCCAGTACTGGGCGGAATCAGTGGTCAGACCCGAATTCCGGGCCGCACACAACGAGTTCTACGCCCGCTGGCAGGCGACCGTGATCCGGATCGTGCGGCGCGGGCAGTCACAGGGCGTGTTCCGGGCGGAGGTGGATCCGGAGAACGTCGCGCTGCGGCTCACCGCGCTGACCGACGGGGCGGCGATCCAGGTACTCACCGGGGCGCCCCGGATGACGACGACCGTGATGCGGGAGCTGCTGGTCGACTTCGTCCAGCGGGAACTGGTGGCGTAACGGAGTCGGGCAGTCCGGGGCCACCGGGGGCGTGCAGAACGGGCACCGCCGGTCGGTTCTGAGTCCTGTGCGGGTCAGATCTCGGCGCGGATCTTGCGGGCCACCGCGGTCCCGCGCAGCCGGCGCACGGCAGAGGCGAGCTGCGGATGGCGTTCGCCCACCTGCACGGTGCGGCGGTCCAGCTCCTCGGTGAGCCGCTCGGCACGCTTCTCCACGTCGAGTTCGTCCAGGATGCGGTCGACCTCGGCCAGCAGTGCTCCGTGCAGCTGCCACTGGCGCGGGTGCTGCTGCACGTTCTCCAGGAGGAGATGGGCGACCCGGTCGCGGGTGACCCCGGCGTCCTCAAGTGCGGCCGTCAGCCGGGCCTCGGCGTCCTGGGCGCTCTGCGCGACCGGCGTGGTGATCAGTACGGCGAAGCTCTCGACAGCGTCGGCGAGGTCCCTCATCAGCGCCTGCAGGGCCGAGGCCACGTCGTCCGGGAAGAGCGGCTCGTCGGTGCGCTCCTTCGCCAGGTCGGTCATCGTCCGGGTCAGCACTCGCAGCACGACGGCGCAGATCTCCAGGGTGTCCAGACCGGTGCGCAGCACGACGCGCGACAGCAGCCCCTGGCGTACCCGGGGGTTGAGCAGCAGGCTCTCCTCGGCCTGCCGGAGCGACGCGTCCACCTCGACGATGTCGTGGTCGAGCCTGCGCGCCTCGTGCAGTCGCGCGGCGGCCTGTTCGACCGGGGTGTGGCCCTCCGCCTCCGCACCGATGGCGCGGAGCATCCTGCCCATCGACTCCGCCATCTCCTCGATGGAGCTGCCGGCGGACTGGACCCAGACCGGCGGTGCCAGCAGCAGGTTGAAGAGCAGTCCCACACCCGCACCGATCAGCGTCTCCAGAATCCGGTCCCAGGCGGTGGCGGCCACCTGGGAGACACCGAGCACCAGCATGGAGCTGATGGCGACCTCGGGTACGAACTCGTACACGCGCACCAACCGCCCCACGATCAGCCCGGTGAAGATCGTCACGCCGAGACTCCACCAGGTCAGTCCGACGAGCGTGCTGAAGCCGCTGGCGAGGAGCACTCCGACGACTACGGCGTTCACCCGCCTGACCCCCGTGGTGATGGTCGAGTAGAGCGTGACCTGGACCACGAGCAGGGCGGTCAGCGGTGCGGTGAGTGGTGCGTGCTGCGGCAGGGCCACCAGCGCGACCACGTACGCGATGACCGCGGCCGCCGTGGACCGGAGCGTCTGTGCCCCGATGGGCTCCACCGTCCGTTGGACGAGCTTGACCACGGGTGCGGACACATCAGGCATTCCATGTTCCTTCCTGCGCGGGTGGTGCCTCCGTGCACCCCGGCGGCGGCGCGCCCGTCCACACACGACAGCGGCCAGTGTGACGGCGCCCGGTACCGACGCGCCGACAGGCGCACCGGGGTGTCGCGGCGGCCGGGCGGGGAGGGAGCGGGAATCATCGGCGGGACGCCGCGTACGGAGCGCGGGCGGGCGGGTGACTCGCTGGGCGCCCCGGACGGAGGTGCCCGATGCCACGGGACTACCGTGGTACGGCCCCCACGGCGGTCTTCGCGGGCGGGTGCGAGAGGTAAGGATGTCTGGAATGAACCTGCCGGATCTGACCTTTTCCCGGTTCCCGGCCATGTGGCAGCTCGACGGTCCGGCTCTGCTGCTGGTCCTGGTTCTGGGCGGGCTGTACGGCTGGGGGGTGGTGCGGCTGCGGCGGCGCGGCGAGCAGTGGTCGACGGGCCGTACGGTCGTCTTCGCCCTGCTGGGTCTCGGCACGATCGTGGTGGCCACGATGTCGGCACTCGCGGTCTACGACGAGGTGCTGTTCTGGCCGGCCGCCGTGCAGAACATCCTGCTCGACCTGATCGCCCCGCTCGGCCTGGCGCTGGGCGACCCCCTGTCGCTGGCCTGCCGTGCTCTGCCGGAGCGCGCGTCGGCGCGGGTGCGCCGTGCGGTGACCGGCAAGTTCGCCCGTCTGCTGGCTTTCCCCCTGGTCAGTTCGCTGCTGGTCCTGGTGTCGGAGCTCTGTGTGTACTTCACGCCGTACTTCGAGACGGCGCTGCGCCATGGGGCGCTGCACCAGCTCATGTATCTGCAACTGCTGCTGGTCGGATGTCTCTTCGTGCTGCCGGTCCTCACCGAGGAGGCGCTGCTGCCCAGCTGGTGCAGCCATCCGGTACGGGCCGCGATGGTCTTCTTCGACGGGCTCATCGACGCGGTCCCCGGCATCGTGGTGATGACCAGCGGCACTCTGATCGCGGGCACCTGGTACAGCCGGCACTCCCCTTCCTGGGCCCCCGGCGTGCAGCGGGACCAGCAGATCGGCGGCGGTGCGATGGTCACGCTCGCCGAACTGGTCGGGGTGCCCTTCCTGCTGGTGATCTTTGCGCAGTGGGTCCGCTCCGAGCGGGCCAGGACGGTGGCACTCGACCGCCGTCTGGACGCCGAACTGATCCCCGCCGCACCCCGCGCCACCCCGGTTCCGTCCGACACCTCGGCCGCGTCCCCCATGGCGTCGGCGTCCGGGATCGCCGCGCAGGAGGACCCGGCCGAGCCTGAGCGGGTCCGTCCCTGGTGGGAGTCCGACGGCGGAATCGTCGGTGACCGGATGCGCCAGGGCCGCCCGTAGCCATCCCGGCCCGTAGCCACCCCGCCGGGGCCGGCCTCTCGGCGGCAGGCATGACCAGCGGTTTCCAGGACAGGTATAATGCGGGCGACGGCCCTCAGCAGCACCTCGTACCGGGGTGTGCCATGCGGCTGCGGACCACCGCGGCCGGATCACCAGGTCAAGAGGGGTATGGGGCAACGGGATGAGTTCTGATCAGGACCGCGGGACAGGGCGGGGCAGCGGTGACCCGCAGTCGCCCACCGACGAGCAGCGGGCGGGCTGGCATTCCGTACGGCAGCGTGCCGAGGGCCTCAACCATCACCAGGCGAAGGCGGCCCTCGAAGCGGCCCGGCAGACAGTTGAGGCGAACTCGCGGCGCGACGGCCCCCGGCGGGAGCACTCCCGTGCGGAGGCGGAGGTCGAGGAGTGGGAGCGGATCACGGAAGCGCTCGCCGACCACGCCGGGCGCTACGACCCCGATGCCGATCCCTTCGTCCAGGGGGAGCTGGCCGGCCAGGCCGACCGGGAGCCGGGCCTGCCGTCCGGGAACAACGCCGCCTGACGGCAAGGACGCGCCGGGGAACGCGGGACCGTGTCAGGCGACGGTCACGGGGACCCCGGCCTCGGAGATCCGTGCACACTCGCGTTCCGGTGCCTCCCGGTCGGTGACCAGATGGTCGACGGCGGACAGCGGGCAGATCTTCGCGAAGGTGGTCCGTCCGATCTTCGAGTGGTCCGCGACGACGACCGTCCGGCTGCTGTTCGCGGCGAACGCCCGGTCCGTCGCCGCTTCGAGCTGGTCGTACGTCGTGCAGCCCTGCGCCGCGCTGATGCCGTCCACGCCCAGGAACGTCATGTCCATGTGGTAGTCGGCGAGCGTCTTCTCGGCGATGGGACCCACGAGTTCATAGCTCTCGGTCCGCGCGTTGCCGCCGATGACGACCAGCGTGACGTGCTGGTGCAGGACGAGTTCGGCCGCGATGTTCACCGCGTTGGTGACGATGGTGACGGGGCCCCGCTCGGCGAGGAGGCGGGCGATCTCGGTGGCGGTGGTGCCCCCGGTCAGCCCGACGACGGCCCCTTGCGGCACCAGCGCGGCCGCCGCCGTGGCGATCGCCTGCTTCTCGGGCCTGCTGCGCTCCGCGCGGTACTGCACCGGCACTTCCAGGCCGATGCTGCCGACAGCGGCCCCGCCATGTGTGCGGCGCAGCAGGTTCAGCGCGCTCAGGTGCTGGAGGTCGCGCCGGACCGTTGCCCCCGAGACACCGAGCAGGCCGGTCAACTCCCCGACATCGACGCTGCCCTTCACGGACACATGCTCAAGTATCCGCGCATGGCGCTCAGTTCTCAGCATGGAGTGAGCATAACCCTGCACAAGATGAGCACATCTCTGAGCGAATGACGCAACTCCGCCCCGCTCCGGACCGGTCGGCGCCCTCTAGGAGCCGGTCGGAGCACCCTCGACTGAGCGAATGTGCGCACCAACTGCTCAGGTTCGCGCTCTTGACATGGTGATTCCTGCTCGATTTACTGCGATCAACGCCGAGTTCGAGCATTCGGCGCCAGAGGTACGCCTAGCCGGTGGGCGGCTCACAAGCCGCAAGCCCGGACAAAGTCGCCAGGATCGCTGTCAGCGTCCGAGGCGGGGACGTACCCCCTCCATCATCTGGAGCTCGATGATGATCACCACTCCCGCAAGGCCGCGCCGGCTGTCCCTGTCATCGGCACGCCGGGCCGCCGCTGTCGCGGCGGTCACCGCTGCGGCTGCCGTCCCGCTGCTCGTGCCGGCCGGCGCCTCAGCGGCCTCCTCCCCCGCCCTGCCGCCGGTGCATGCAGGCTTCGACTACCAGATCGGCGGGGCGTACACCCCGCCGTCCGGGGTGAAGGTGGTCAGCCGTGACCATGAAGCCTCTCCGGCCGCCGGTCTGTACAACATCTGCTACGTCAACGCCTTTCAGGCCCAGCCGGGCGCCGAGAAGGACTGGGACTCCGATCTGCTGCTGCGGAAGGCCAACGGCGACGTCGTCTACGACAAGAACTGGGGTGAGGCGCTGCTCGACCTCCGTACCGCCGACAAGCGCCGACGGGTGGCCGAGAAGGTCGACGGCTGGATCGACGGCTGCGCCGACAAGGGTTTCCAGGCCGTCGAGCCCGACAACTACGACAGCTACACCCGCTCGTCGAAACTGCTGAGCGCCGCCAACGCCGAGGCGTACATCACCCTGCTCTCCCAGCACGCGCACGACCGCGGCCTGGCCATCGCGCAGAAGAACACCTCGCAGCTGTCCGGCGACCGCGCGAAGACCGGCCTGGACTTCGCCATCGCCGAGGAGTGCGGCACCTGGGACGAATGCGGCGACTACACCGACGCGTTCGGCAGCAACGTGATCGTGATCGAGTACACGGACAAGGGCCTGTCGAAGGCCTGCACGGGCTGGGGTGACCGGCTGAGCGTCGTCGAACGCGACCTGGACGTCTCGCCCAGCGGCAGCAAGGGATACGTACGCAAGACCTGCTGACACCCCACTTCCCCGGTGCGCCCCCCTCGAACACGGCGCACCGGGGTCGCTCCCCCGCCTTCCTGCCTTTCCGTGCTGCGTCTGTCGTCCGTCCTCTCCCGGTCCTGCCGTCGCGCGCACATACCCCGCACGTCCGTCCCCGCAGCCCCGATGCGGTGCCCCGGCGTGCCCTGATTCCCCCTGGAGGTCCCGATGGCTGTCGGCCATCACCGCCACATCGGTCCCTCACGCCGTACGGTGCTGCGGCGTGGCACCGGCCTGGCGTGTGCCGCTTCGGCCGCGCTGACGCTGCCCGGTTGTGGCGCGAGCACCGATGACGGCGTCGGAGCGGACGGACGGGTCACGGTCGAGCTGTGGCACGGCCAGACCGACACCGGCCGTATCGCGATCGAATCGCTGATAGCCGATTTCCAGCGGACCCACCCGCACATCCGGGTCGACTCCGGCGGAGGCGTCCTGGCCGACTCGATGCTGCAGAAGGTGACAGCTGCGCTGGCCTCCGGCTCGTACCCGGATGTCGCCTACGTCTTCGGATCGGACCTTGCAGGAGTCGCACGCAGCCCGCAGGTCGTCGACCTGACCGGCGCCGTGCACTCCGGACCGGTCCCCTGGAGCCAGTTCTGGGCCCCCGCGCGCGAGGCCGTCACGGTGAACGACCGGGTACGGGCCGCGCCGGCACTGCTCGACTCGCTCGCCGTGGTGTGCAACAAGAAGCTCTTCCGCGACGCCGGTATCCCGCTGCCCGAACCCGGCTGGACCTGGCGGGAGTTCCAGGAGACCGCCAAGCGCCTCACCGACCACCGGCGGGGTGTCTTCGGCACCGGATGGCCGGGGGTGGGCGACGAGGACACCGTGTGGCGGCTCTGGCCACTGGTGTGGGACCTGGGCGGAGAGGTGATCGCGCCGAACGGGCACAGCATCGGGTTCGCCGATGCCGGTGTGCGGGCCCTGGAGACGGTGGCGGGGCTCGCCCGCGACCGTAGCGTCTACATCGACCCCAAACCGGGCACCGAGCAGATGTACCAGGTCTTCCAGTCGGGCCGGATGGGCATGGTCGTCACCGGCCCGTGGCAACTGCCCGACATCATCCAGGCAGGCGTCGAGTACCAAGTGGTGCCGCTGCCGAGCTACAGCGGCAGACCGGTCACCATCTCGGGACCCGACACCTGGACGGTCTTCGACAACGGCTCCGCCCGCGTCCAGGCGGCACGCACCCTGGTGAGCTGGCTGATGGAGCCGGACCAGGACGTGCGCTGGGACGTCCGGGCCGGGAGCCTGCCGCTGAGCCGGCGTACCCAGAGCCTGCCGCTCTGGAAGGCCAAGGCCGCGAAGACCGAGGGGCTCGCGGTGTTCACCAAGGCGCTGGAGTCCGCCCGGGTGCGGCCCGCGCACCCCGCGTACCCGCAGATCTCCCAGGCGCTGGGAGAGGCGATCGTCGCCGTGCTGCTCGGCCGCAGTACACCCGCGAAGGCCCTGCGCCGCTGCGCGGACGACGCCAACGCCGCCCTGCTCATACCGCGTTGAGGAGGCTCACGCCATGCCCGGTCTGCCCGCCCCGCTCACTCTCTCCGATCCCGGCCACGAACGGCAGCTGCGCGCCCGGCGCCGCCGGCGCCGCAGCGAATCGGCCACCGCCTGGGCCTTCATCTCCCCCGCGGTCCTCGTCATCCTGGGACTGAGCGTCGTCCCGGTCATCTGGTCCGTGCTGCTGTCCTTCCAGGCCGACGACCTGGTGACACCGAGCCGCTGGGTCGGCCTGGACAACTACCGTGCGCTCACCAAGGATCCGCACTTCAGCCAGGCCGTGTGGAACACCCTGGAGTACACGGGGCTCTACGTTCCCCTGTCCATGGTCCTCGGGCTCGCCCTGGCCCTCGTCCTCAACCGGCGCATCAGACTGGTCGGCCTCTACCGGACGCTGATCTTCGTACCGTTCGTCATCTCGGCGACGGCGCAGGGGGTGCTGTTCTCGTTCATCCTCGACCCGCAGTTCGGCGCCGCCAACTCGGTCCTGCACGCCCTCGGGGTCTCCCCGCAGGGGTTCCTCACCGATCCGGGACAGGCGCTGCTGGTCCTGGTGGCGATCTCGCTGTGGAGCGGCACCGGGTTCTGCGTCGTGGTCCATCTCGCCGCCCTGCAGGACGTACCGCAGTCCCTGATCGAGGCCGCGCGTCTGGACGGCGCCGGCCGGCTGCAACTGCTGCGCCATGTCGTCCTGCCGGCTCTGACTCCGGTCAACGTGTTCCTGCTGCTGTGGCAGACCATCAACGCCCTGCAGGTCTTCGACCTGGTGTACGTGACGACGAAGGGCGGGCCGCTCGGCTCCACCACGGTGATCGTCTACTTCATCTGGGAGCAGGCCTTCAAGAACTTCACCGCCGGCTACGGAGCGGCGGCCGCCTACGTCCTCGCGCTGGCCCTGCTCGTGATCGCCGGAGGGACGCGCGTGGTCCGGCGGCGCCGACCCGCCATCGAAGGAGCCGTCCGATGACCGTCACCTCTCCGCTGCCCCCGCGCACCGCCCGTCCTGCCACGGTGGCGGCACCGCCCCCGCAGCGGAAGCCGGGCCTGCGGCTGCCGTTCAGCGCCTGGCATCTGCTGCTCGCCCCGCTCGCCCTGCTCTTCGCGGTGCCGATGATCTGGCTGCTGCTCAGCTCCGTGATGAGCAACGCGGAGATCAACAAGTTCCCGCCCGCCCTCTGGCCCTCGGGAATCCATCTCGGCGGCTACCGCTATGTGCTGGGCAACGCCATGTTCCCGCGCTGGTTCGCCAATTCACTGATCGTGTCCGCGGTGGCGGTGGCGTCCAATCTGCTGTTCGGCTCGCTCGGCGGGTACGCGTTCGCCCGGATGCGGTTCGGGGGTTCCCGCCTGCTGCTGGGGCTGATGCTGGCCACGATGGCGATCCCGTTCCAGCTGACGATGATTCCCACGTTCCTGGTGATGAAGCGCCTCGGCCTGATCGACACCCTCGGCGCCCTGATCGTCCCGTCACTGGTCACGCCGTTCGCGGTGTTCCTGCTGCGGCAGTTCTTCCTGTCGCTGCCCAGGGAGTTGGAGGAAGCCGCGTGGATCGACGGCTGTTCACGGCTGCGGGTCCTCTTCCTCATCGTGCTGCCGCTGTCACGGCCGGCGCTGAGCACCGTGGCCGTCCTGACGTTCCTCTCCACCTGGAACGATCTGACCTGGCCGCTGATCGCCATCAACCACGACACCCAGTACACCTTGCAACTCGGCCTGACGACCTTCCAGGGCCAGCACCACACCCAGTGGGCCGCTGTGATGGCCGGAAACGTGATCACGGTGCTGCCGGTACTGCTGGCGTTCCTGGCGGCGCAGAAGACCTTCATCCAGTCCATCACGTCGAGCGGTCTCAAGGGCTGAAGCCCATCTGAACTCCGCTGCCCCGCAGCCGGGTTCGTCGCGGGCCTCGCAGCCGCGTCCGGACACTCGGCCCCGCTGACCGCTCACGCCTCCCGACCGCTCCTTACCTTCTCACCGCGACTCCAGGAAGCCGTATGCCGCACTCTTTCGACCTTCTCGTCATCGGGGACGCCAACCCCGACGTCGTCCTCGGCCCCCTCCGTGCGCCTCTCGCCTTCGGGCAGCGCGAGCAGCTCGTCGACACGGGCGTCCTCACGCTCGGCGGCTCCGGCGCCATCATGGCGTGCGGGGCCGCCAGGCTCGGCCTCAGCGTCGCCTTCGCCGGACGCGTCGGGGACGACGACGCCGGGCACTTCGTCCGGGGCGCCCTGGCCGCCCGGGGCGTCAACACGGACGCCCTGGTCAGCGACCCGGAACTGGCCACCCCGCTCACCGCGGTGCTGACCGAAGGCGACGACCGGGCCATCCTCACGGCGCCGGGCACCCTGGGCGCGACCTGCGGTGACGACATCCCCGATACGCTGCTCGCCAACTGCCGCCATGTGCACGCTGCCTCGTACTTCCTGATGCCGGAGCTGGCCCATGCGCTGCCCGGTCTGCTGCGCACCGCACGTGGCCATGGCGCGACCACCTCGCTGGACACCAATGACGACCCGTCCGGGGAGTGGCGGCCGGCCGGTCTGAGCGAGGTCCTGGCGGTCACCGGCATCCTGCTGCCGAACGCCCGGGAAGCGCGTGCACTGGCCGGTCCCCCGGCCGGTTCGCTGGACGAGGCAGCCGCCCGGCTGGCCGCTCAAGGGCCACTGGTCGTGGTGAAGGACGGGGCCGAAGGGGCTCTCGCCCACGACGGCAGCGTTCTGTCGCGCACCCGCGCGATACCGGTCAGGCCGAGGGACACGGTCGGCGCGGGCGACAGTTTCGACGCCGGGTTCGTCGCCGCCTTCCTGGCAGGTCTGCCGACCGCCCGGGCCCTCGAACTCGCCGCGGCCTGCGGCGCTCTGTCCACCCGCGCCCATGGCGGCACCGCCGCGCAGCCCACCTGGGACGAAGCCGTCGCAGCCGTCACCGACAACGGAGAGAACCACTCATGACCACCACGAAGATCGCGTTCATCGGCGCCGGAAGCGTCGTCTTCACCCAGGGGCTGCTGGCGGACCTCTTCGCCTTCCCCGAGCTGACGGACGTCCACATCGCCCTGCACGACATCGACGCGGAGCGGCTGGCCACCGCCGACGGCGCCGCCCGCCACATCGCTGCCGAGCGGGGCGCGTCGCCGCGGATCACCTCCCACGCGGAGCGGCGTGCGGCCCTGGACGGCGCCGACTTCGTCATCAACATCGTCCAGGTCGGCATGGGCGAGGCCACCCGTACCGACTTCGAAGTGCCCGCACGCTACGGCTTGCGGCAGACCATCGGCGACACACTGGGCATCGGCGGCATCTTCCGCGCGCTGCGCACCTTCCCCCTCCTCAAGTCCCTCGGCGAGGACATCTCCGAACTCTGCCCCGACGCCTGGCTGCTCAACTACACCAACCCCATGGCGATGAACATCCAGTACCTCACCCAGGCCACCGGACTGACCCGCGTCGTGGGGCTGTGCCACTCGGTGTACTGGACCATGCGGGACCTCTCCGACCTGGTGGGCGTCGCGTACGAGGACGTCAGCTACCTCGCCGCGGGCGTCAACCACCAGGCGTGGGTGCTCCGTTTCGAGCAGGGCGGGACGGACCTCTACCCCCGGCTGGACGCCCTGGTGGCGGACGACCCCCAGCTGCGCCGCCGGGTCCGGGTCGACATGTACCGGCGCCTGGGCCACTATCCGACGGAGACCAGCGAGCACTCCGCCGAGTACGTGCCCTGGTATCTGCACCACGCCGACGAGATCGAGCGGCTGCGGCTGCCGGTCGGCGCCTATCTGGGCATCGTCGACGAGAATGTCGCGGAGTACGAGAAGACACGGGCCGCCCTCGCGTCCGGGGCGCCGCTCCCCGTCGAGGGAACCATGGAGTACGCCCCACAGGTCATCCACAGCATCGTCACGGGCACCCCCCGCACCGTCTACGGCAATGTGCCCAACCGCGGGCTCATCGACAATCTCCCCGCTTCGGGGACCGTCGAAGTCCCGTGCCTGGTCGATTCACTGGGCGTGCAGCCCACCCGTATCGGTGCGCTGCCCGCACAGTGTGCCGCACTCAACCGCACATATCTGAGCGCGAACGACCTCGTCGTCCGCGCCGCTCTGTACGACGAGCCGCGCCATGTCCGGCAGGCCGCGATGACCGACCCGGCGACCGCCGCGGCCCTGCCCGTCGAACGGATCTGGGATCTGTGCGACGACATGGTGCGGGCCCACGGCGATGCGCTTCAGCCGTCGCTGCGCGCCGTTCTGGGCCACTGACCGCGGGGCCCTTTCCGTTCGGATCAGGCCGCCGGCAGGGCACGGACCCCCCTGCCGGCGACGGTACGGGACCGGACCGGACGGTACGGGACCGGGTACGGCGAGGCCGGGTTCAAGCGGGCTCAGCGCAGCGCAGTCGTCCGCGCGTCCAGGGCCTCGGTCCCGGACGCGGCCGCTGCCTCGGCGAGGTGCTTCGGCACGAGCGCCGAGAGGAACTCGGGCCGCCGGCGGAGCCGGAACCCCAGGGACTCGTACAGCCGGACGGCGTTCGTGTTGGACTCCGCTGCGTGCAGGAACGGTGTGTCACCGCGCTCCCTGATCTCGTGCGAGAGGGCGTGTATCAGCCGGGTGCCGAGGCCCTGTCCGCGGGCGGACTCATCGGTGCAGACCGCGCTGATCTCGCTCCAGCCGGGCGGCCGCATCCGCTCACCGGCCATGGCGACGAGTCTGCCCCCGTGCCGGATCCCGAGGTAGGTGCCGAGTTCGACCGTGCGCGGCAGGAAAGGGCCGGGTCGGGTGCGTTCGACCAGGTCGAGCATCTCGGGCACGTCGGCGGGTCCGAGGCGTACGGCCTCCGGGTCGGGCGCCGCGGCCACCCCGTCGTCGACGAGCTGAACGCCCGGCGCGTGGAAGACGACCTCCCAGTCGTCCGGCGGCGGCTCGTGGAACGCGGTGAGGGTCACCACCCCGCCGGGTCCCGCGAGTGCGGCGACGTCGGCCCAGTCCGCGGCGTCGGGGGCCTCGGGCGTGGAGAACCAGGTCGCCACGCCGGCCGGATAGCACAGGACGCGGCCGCGGGAGCGCGCGAAGCCGGCGTGCGGGCCGGTCAGCGCGTTGCGTACCGGATTGTCCAGGGGGTGCGCCGCGGCTGCCGGGTGCGGGACGCTCATCCGGCCACCTCGATCACGATCTTGCCCCGGGTGTGCCCGCCCTCGACGGCGCGCAGGGCTTCGCCGGCCCGGTCCAGCGGGAAGGTCCGGGTGACGCAGGCCCGCAGGGCGCCGTCGACGGCGAGGCGTGCCACGGCGTCGAGGACGGCCGCGTTGCGGGCGCGGACGACCGCCGCGCCGCCCAGCTTCACCACCAGTTCCTTCCCGCCCGCGCTGATGACCCTCGTCCGGTCGGCGACCAGCCCGGCCACCTCCTCCAGCGCCTCGCCGCCGACGAGGTCGAAGACGGCGTCGACACCGTCCGGGGCGGCTGCCCGCACCCGGTCCGCCACGCCGGGGCCCGAGGGGACATGCACAGCGCCGAGCGCCTCCACGAACTCCTTCTTCTCCGCGCTCGCGGTGCCGATGACCCGCACGCCGAGGTGACGTGCGATCTGCACGGCGGCCACGCCCACCCCTCCGCCGGCTCCGTTGACCAGCAGCGTCGAGCCGGGCGCCGGCTTGAGCTGCTCCACTCCGTCGTACGCGGTGGCCGCCGCGACCGGGAGGGCCGCCGCTTCGGTGAACAGCAGCCCGTCGGGCTTGTGCGCGGTGACGGCGACGGGCATCAGCGTGTACTCGGCGTACCCGCCGGTCACCGGGTTGCCGAAGACGGCCTGCCCCGGCTCGAATCCCTCGACGCCCGGTCCTGTCGCCACCACGGTCCCGGCGGCCTCGCTGCCGAATACCTCGGGGAACGACGGCTCCTCGCTGCCGGGCCTGCGGAATCCCGTACGGAGTTTCCAGTCCACCGGGTTCACTCCGGCCGCCCGGACGGCGACGAGCAGTTCCCCGGGGCCCGGGACCGGCATCTCCAGCTCGGCCTGAGCCTCGGCCTCGGGGCCGCCGTTACGGGTGAATACGTACGCCTTGGGCATGAACTCCCTCACTCCGGATCAGGGCACCGGCACTGCGCGCTGCCGGTGGCTTCTCCTGCGAAAAGCCCATTCTGCCTGCACGTATTCCCGGGACTCCAGGGTGTTCACGGGGCCGCAACACAAGGGGGCCGCAACGCGAGAAGGCCTTCGGCGGGCAGCGCCGCCCCTGCGGGCCGGCGGCGGTGCACCGGCCTCAGACCTTGCGCCACCGTGCGTTCGCCATGGAGAACGCGCCGAAGGCGGCCAGGCCGATCGCCACCAGCACCAGCAGCCACGGCCCCGCCGGGGTGTCCGCGAACGAGCGCAGGGTGTCGTCCATGCCCTTGGCCCTGCCGGGCTGGTGGCTGACGGCCGCGGCGACGGCGAACCCGCCCGCGGCAGCGAAGATGATGCCCCGGGACGACCCGCCGAACACGCCGGTGACGTCGACGACGCGGCGGGTGTTCCTCGACATCCCGGACATCTTGAGATGCTTGCGGTACTTGCGCATGACGGCCCGGGCCGCGATCCACAGCCCGGCACCGGCCACGACGACCCCCGCGATGCCGACGATCCACTGACCGCCCGGCCAGCCGAGTGCCGTCGCGGTGACGTCCTCGGACTTCTTGTCCGTCGATCCGCTGCCGCTCCCGCGGTCCCCGGCCGCGTAGGAGAGCACGGAGTACGAGACGAAACCGTAGAAGACGCAGCGGCCCGCCGCCATGGCCCGTTTGCCGGGCTTGCCGCCGTCCGGTCCTGCCTGGCCGAACAGCGCCTCGGACAGCCGCCAGACAGCCATGCCGAGCAGCGCGATGCCCAGGACCCAGAGGAGGATGTGTCCGAACGGCCGGTGCGCGATCTCGGCGATGGCGCCACCGCGGTCCGCCTGCGCTCCGCCGCCGTCGGAGAACGCGATCCGTGCGGCCAGCACACCGACCAGGACGTAGATCACTCCCCGCGCGGCGAATCCCGCTCGCGCCCCTGCCGCGACCGCGGTGCTGTCCGCCGCTCGCTTCGCCTGTCTGCGACCACGTGCTGATGCCGTACCGGTATTCATGCTCTACCGGTTGCCCCGTGACCGTCCGCCGAAGCCTGGGCTGAGGACTTACTGCAAGCCATGTGCTGCGGGCTGCGGGCTGCGGGCTGCGGCGGAGCACGGCAGACTTCATCGTGTCCGGCCGATGGCTTTCGGACCGATCGCATTCCGACCGATGACTTTCCGCCGCGCACCGGGTCTCCCATAGGACCGCACGCTCACGAAGGTGGCCCGATGACCAACTTGCAGGCACTTCTCACGACGTATGTCGACGCGGGGACCGTCCCCGGCGCGGTGGCCCTGGTGGCCCGCGGCGACGGGGTCGAGGTCGGAACGGCCGGCTTCTCGGACACCGGGGGCACGTCCCCGATGGCCAGGGATTCCATCTTCCGCATCGCCTCGATCACCAAGCCGGTCACCGCGGCAGCGGTGATGATGCTGGTGGACGAGGGCCGTATCTCCCTCGACGAGCCGGTCGGGCACCTGTTGCCGGAGCTGGCTTCGCTCTCCGTCGTGCGCACACCGGACAGCCCGGTCGACGATGTGGTCCCCGCGGCACGGGCGATCACCGTGCGGGATCTGCTCACCTTCCGCGCGGGGTACGGGTTTCCGTCCGACTTCTCGCTGCCTGCGGTCGGGCTGCTGTTCAGCGAGCTGCGGCAGGGGCCGCCGCAGTCGGAGGCGGTCCCGGCGCCGGACGAGTGGGTGGCCACGCTGTCCCGCATTCCCCTGCTGCACCAGCCCGGTGACGCCTGGCTGTACAACACCTGTTCCGACGTTCTGGGGGTGCTGATCGCCAGGGTCTCCGGTCGCTCGCTCCCCGAGTTCCTGGCCGAGCGGCTCTTCGAACCCCTCGGGATGACCGACACGGGATTCGAGGTCCCGCCGGCCGAGCGCCACCGGCTCGCCGACTTCTACCAGCCCACCCCGGACGGCCTCGAACCGGTCGCCTCGGCCGACGGTGAGTGGGGCAGTCTTCCCGCGTTCCCGTCCGGTGCCGGCGGGCTGGTCTCGACCGCCGACGACTGGTACGCCTTCGCCCGGATGCTGCTCGCCGAGGGCGCCGCGGGCGGACGGCAGCTGCTGTCGCCCCAGTCCGTGCGGCTGATGACCACCGATCACCTGACGCCCGAACAGCGAGCCGCCTCCACGCTCTTCCTGGAGGGCCAGGGGTGGGGCTTCGGCGGGTCGGTCGATGTCACGGACGTCGATCCGTGGAACGTGCCGGGCCGCTACGGCTGGGTCGGCGGCTTCGGCACCGCGGCGCACATCATCCCCTCCACCGGAACGGTCACGATCCTGCTCAGCCAGGTGGCGATGACGGCGCCGACCCCGCCCCCGCTGATGCGCGACTTCTGGCGGTACGCGGCGGCCGGTGCCTGAGGCAACACGCCGCAGCGCTCAGAGCCCACGGCCGGGACGCCTGACACGTACACACCTGGCACGTACACACCTGACGCACACACGGATGGGGCCCGTGCGCGACCGCGTGGCCACGCACAGGCCCCATCTGCGTTACCTGCGAAGGGCTACTTCTTGAAGGCGTAGTCCATCAGCTTCTTCGCGTCCGCGGTGCGGTTCGCCTCCGAGGAGGACGCGAGGACCGTACCGATGACGGTCTTGCTGCCGCGGGTGGCGGCGAAGACCAGGCAGTACTTGGCCTCCGGGCCCGACCCGGTCTTGAGGCCGATGGTGCCCGAGTAACTGCCGAGCAGTTTGTTGGTGTTGGTCCACGACATGTAGCGGTAGCCACCGCTCTTCGTCGTGACCTTCTGCTTGGTCGACTTCGTCTTCACGACCGTGCGGAAGGTGGAGTACTTCATCGCGTTGCTGGCGAGCTTCGTCAGGTCACGCGGGGTCGAGTAGTTGGCACCACTCCCTATGCCGTCGAACGAGTCGAAGTGCGTGTTCTTCAGGCCGAGCGTCTTCGCGGTGGAGTTCATCTTCCCGATGAACGACTTCACTCGCGCCGCCCGGGTGGAACCGCTGCCGAACTTGTCGGCCAGCGCGTACGCCGCGTCACAGCCGGACGGCAGCATCAGGCCGTACAGCAGCTGCCGGACCGTGACCTTGTCGCCGACGATCAGCCGGGCCGACGACGCGTTCTTGGAGACGATGTAGTCGCTGTACGCCTTCTGGACCGTGACCTTGGAATCCAGGTTGAGGTTCTTCTGTCCGAGCACCACCCGGATCGTCATGATCTTGGTGGTGGAACCGGTGGAACGGCGGGTGTCCGCAGCTTTGGTGAAGAGGGTCTTCGCCGTGCTGTTGTTCATCACGAAGCCGCCCTTGGCGACGATCGTGGGCGCTTTCGGTGTGGCGGCCTGGGCCGAGGCGCCGAACGCCCCGGCGGTCGACACAGCGCCTGCGGTCACGACGACCACAGACATGCGTCTCATGCCCTTGATGCCAATGTTCAAGATGAAATCTCCAAATGCTGCTTCAGCGCGGCCTCATGCGAGTGCCGCTCGCACGTGAGACGAATGAAGGACCCCAAAGGATGCGGGGGCGCGCGAGAAATTTTCCGGGCTCCGCGCTGCCGCGGTTCTGCCATGCTGACGGCGTGCCGTACGGACCAAGTACACCCGAACCCATCACGGCCGACCCGCCCCGCGCGGAGCCCAGGCCGCTCCTCACCCAGGCCTGGCTGGATCTGGCCTTTCTGCACTGGGCGGCCGACCCGGCGGACGTGGCCCCGCTGCTGCCGCCGGGTACGTTCCCCGACGTCCTGGACGGGGTGACCTACGTGGGGCTCGTCGCCTTCCATATGCACCGGACGGGACTGTTCCGGCTGCCGGGGGTGCCGTATCTGGGGTCCTTCCCCGAGACCAATGTGCGCCTGTACTCCGTGGACGGCCGGGGGCGGCGCGGCGTGGTGTTCCGCTCGCTCGACGCAGCACGCCTCATTCCGGCCGCACTCGGGCGAACGGCCTTCCGGCTGCCCTATATGTGGTCCCGGATGACCGTCGACCGCGAAGGGGAGACCTTCACGTACACCAGTCGCCGGCGCCTGCCCGGCCCGCGCGACGCGCACAGCCGGATCCGGATCCGGGTCGGGGAACGCGTCCGGGAGCCCAGCGGTCTTGAGCACTTCGTCACCGCGCGGTGGGGGCTGCACACGAGCCTTCTCGGCCACCCGCTGTACCTGCCGAACACCCACCCCCGCTGGCCGCTGTACCGGGCGGAGCTGACCGGCTGCACCGAGAACCTCGTCGCGACGGCGGGGCTTCGCACGCCGGCGAGCGAACCCGTCAGCGTGCTCTACTCACCCGGCGTCCAGGTGCGTTTCGGACGCCCCGAACGCGCCGGCTGAAGCGCCCGGCCGCCCCGCCGGACCCTCAAAAACATTCGTGGCATATGCACTGACCTGGTCGTTCGCCATTTAATAATGGTCAGCATTAGAATAGCCGCATGGCGAGGACATCAGGGCCCGAGACCCGGGAGAAACTGATCCGCGCGGCCGAGGAGATCTTCGCCGCGCAGGGCGTCGACGGCGCACAGCTGCGCGACATCATCCGGCTGGCCGGACAGAGCAACCCATCAGCCGTGCAGTACCACTTCGGTTCACGCGCCGGTCTGCTCGACACCGTGATGGCCGGGCGCCAGCGGCGTACCGAAGCCGTCCTGGCAGAGCTGATCGGCGACGGCGGGCAGGATCTGCGCGGGCTGCTCGCCGCCCTGGTCGCCGCCGAGGCCACCGAGCTGCGCACCGAGCGCGGGCAGCGCTGCTTGCAGGTCTCCGCGCAGCTCAGCCACCAGAGCGGCGTACGCACCGGCATCCCGCACCCGACGCTCGAAGGCACCGTCTACTGGCAGCTCATCGGCCGGCTGGCCCAGTGTCTGGAAGCGCTGCCCGAGCCGGTCCGGCTGGAGCGCGTGGATCTGGCACTGACGCTGGTCGGCGCCGCGATGGCGGACCGCGCCCGCCAGTGTCTCGCCGGCGCCGAACCTCTCACCGGCGAGCCGCTGTTCCTCGCCGACCTCGTCTCGATGACGGCCGCCCTGCTGACGGCCCCCGTACCGCATGAAGCTCCGGACGGAGCCGATGCCCGAGCAGAACGAAGGAATGAGTCATGAACGAACTCACCGGAAAGACCGTCATCATCACCGGCGGCGCCCGTGGACTGGGCGCCGAGGCCGCCCGCCAGGCGGTCGACGCCGGAGCACAGGTGGTCATCACCGACGTCCTGGACGAGGAGGGCGCGGCCACCGCTGCCGAACTCGGCTCGCAGGCCCGCTTCCTGCACCACGACGTGACGTCCGAGGAGGACTGGGCGCGGGTCGTCGCGTTCGCGACCGCCGAGTTCGGCGGGGTCGACGGGCTGGTCAACAACGCCGGCATATCGACCGGTGCGTATCTGGAGACCGAGTCGGTGGAGAACTTCCGCCGGGTGCTCGACATCAACCTCACCGGTGTCTTCATCGGGATCAAGTCCGTCATCCCCGCGATGAAGGCCAGCGGCAGCGGCTCGATCGTCAACATCTCGTCGGCCGCGGGCCTGATGGGCCTGGCGCTGACCGCGGGCTACGGCGCGTCCAAGTGGGGCGTACGCGGTCTGACGAAGATCGGCGCCGTGGAGCTGGGCACCGAGCGGATCCGGGTCAACTCCGTGCACCCCGGGATGACCTACACCCCGATGACCGCTTCGGTCGGCATCCAGCAGGGTGAGGGGAACTACCCGAACACCCCGATGGGCCGGGTCGGCGAGCCGCCGGAGATCGCGGGCGCCGTGGTGTTCCTGCTCTCCGACGCCGCGTCGTACGTCACCGGGGCCGAGCTCGCCGTGGACGGCGGCTGGACCACAGGGCCGACCGTCAAGTACGTCATGGGCCAGTGAGCCGATGACGGCATGAGCCGCTGTCCCGCCGGCGGAGAACCCTGATGCCCGCCGGCGGGACAGCTCAGGGCGCGGCACCTGCGCCACCCTGCGCGGAAGGCATGTTCCACTCCGCCGGGTACCTGGGCAAACCGCGGGCCGATGCCGACAGATCAGGCCAACTCTGGTTCATGATCTGATTGTTCACGATTCACAATCGGCCAATTCTGGCCGTTCCTCGTCGGGCGTATCGGCCAGGGATCGCCCCGGGTCCAAGATGTACCCGTGGTGGGATACCTTCCCGTCGTCGCGACCAGTTTCGTCGGCAGGACCGGCGAACTCCGCGGTGCGGCACGGGCACTGGAGAAGCACCGGCTGGTCACGCTCACGGGCGGCGGCGGGGTCGGCAAGAGCCGGCTGGCGCTCCGCGCTGCCGAACGGGCCGACGGGCGGTACGCCGACGGGGTGTGGTGGGCCGACCTGTCGCACCTCTACGACGACCGGCTGCTGATCGGCACGGTCTCCGACGCCGTCGGCCTCCTCGACCACGACCTGGCCCGCCCGGTCGAAGCGCTGTGCGAACGGCTGGCCGACCGCAATCTGCTGCTGGTCCTCGACTGCTGCGAGCGGGTCCTGGCAGCGTGCAGCCACCTCGTGGGCGCACTGCTCGACACCGCACCGGGACTGGCCGTGCTCGCCACCAGCCGGGAGCCGCTCGGCATTCCCGGCGAGTACGTCCTGGACGTGCCGCCGCTCGCCGCCGGCGGCGAGGGCGAGGAGGCCATGCGGCTCTTCCGCGACCGCGCCGCCGCGGCCGCGCCCCGCCTGTCGCTCGACTCACCGGACACCGCGGCGGCTGCCGCGGCCATCTGCCACCGGCTGGAGGGCATTCCCCTCGCCGTCGAGCTGGCCTGCGCCCGGCTCGCGGAGAACAGCATCGAGCGGATCGCCGAACGACTCACCTCCCGGCTCGACTTCCTCAGCGAGCCCGAAGGCCGCGTATGGCCCCAGCGGCACCGGGCGCTGCGTACCGCCATCGGCTGGAGCCACGAGCTGTGCGCCCCGGCCGAACGGCTGCTGTGGGCGCGGCTCTCCGTGTTTCCGGGAACCGTCGACGAGGCCGACGTACAGGCCGTCTGCTCGGGCGGACCGCTCGACGCCGCGGACATTCCCACGCTGCTGGAGCGGCTGGCCGCCCAGTCCGTGCTGCAGCGGGACGGCACGCGGTACCGGATGCTCGACACCCTGCGTGAGTACGGCGCGATGTGGCTCGGGGAGCTGGGCGAGCAGCGGACGCTGGCCCGCCGGCACGCCGTGCACTTCGCCGGTCTCGCACGCCGGGCCCACAGCGGATGGCTCGGCCCCCGGCAGGTCGACTGGTACCGCAGGATCGCCGACGCCGACGCCGATCTCTGTGCCGCGCTCGACCACCTCATCACCGATGACCCGGAGCGTGCGGTGGAGATGGCGGGGTGCACCGGTCTGTTCTGGAGCTGCTGCGGTCATCTGCAGCGGGCCCGCGACTTCCTGGAACGGGCCCTCGGCCTGGAGACCGGCAGGGGCACTCACCGTACCCGCGCCCTGTGGGCCCTCGGGATCACGCTCACGCTGCAGGGCGACCACGAGAGCGCCCGCGGGCTCGGCGAGCGGTGCAGCGTCGCCGCCTGGCACGACCGCGACACGGAGTCGATGCTCTCCGCGGCCCACGCCGTCAGCTTCAACTACCTGATGATGGGCCGCCCGCAGACCGCGCACGACGTCAGCGACCACGCGCTGCGCAGTCTCCCGGGCGACCCGCTGGACGCGCCCTCGCAGATGCGGTGCCGGGTGATAAGAGTCTTCGCGCTCTCCGCCCTGGGCCGCCTCGACGAGGCCTACGAGGACGCCACGGAGCTGCAGCAGCTCAGCCTGCGTTACGGCGAGTACTGGGCCCGCGCCTACGCCGATCACCAACTCGCCCTGATACACCTGCTGCAGGGCAGACCGCAGGAGGCGGAGAGCCACGCGCGCTCGATGCTGTCGGGCAAGCACCAGCTGCACGACAGTCTCGGCATCGCCCTCGGGCTCGACCTGCTCGCCGGGGCGATCGCCGCGCGGGGCGACGGCGTGGAGGCCGCGCGCACGTCGGGTACGGGGCATGTCTACTGGCTCATGATCGGCCACCCGCGCCGTGGCACCCCGGAGTTGGGGGTGATCCGTGAGGTCTGGGAACGCCAGGCCCGCGAGGCGGCCGGGGCCCCGGCCTATGAGCAGGCCTACCGCCGCAGTCTGACGGGGGACGCCGAGACCGGCCTCGTCCGCGCGCTCCAGGGGGAGCTGCCCGGGTGACCCGCCCGGGGCGGCCGGTTCCCGTCCGGCCGCCCCATTGCCGTGCCCCTGCTGGGCCGCGCTCGGGCCGGCGGCTGTCAGGCGCGGTGCGGGCCCGGGTCGCTGCTGCTCGGGCGGCCGTTCTCCAGATGGCCGGACCAGCGGCGGCGGAATCCGTGGCCGCCATGTCCTGTTCCGGTGACCGAGCCCGCCTCGGTGACCGAGATGTCGTACCAGCCGGAGTGCTCACGGACCGGCAGGGTGATCTCGGTGGAGGCACCGGCGCGCAGCCGGTGCGATGTGCCGTTCCCGCGGCCGTAGGCATCGGCCACCCGGACCGTACGCGCGGTCCGGCCGCGGTTGGAGACCCTGATCCGTACGCTCTCGCCGCCCCGGTGCGTGAAGGTGGCACGCAGCGCGTCGTCCGATGAACCCGCGAACTCGCAGAGCGTGCCGTTGGGGCCGTAGGCGGAAAGCTGGTACGCACCGCCGGTGGCGCCGGTCCGCCAGTAGTCGCTCAGGGTGTCCCCGGCGGAGACGGTGTAGCGGCGCGGTGCCGTCTGCGGCTGCTCGCGGTCGTAGACGTAGAACGCCGCACCGGCCCGCCCGCGGTTGGCGAACTCCAGCTGGAACCGCCCCTTGTGCGCCTCGCCCTCATTGACCTGTACGTCGTACGGCAGCGCGCGGGCGCGGCGGACTCCGGGTTCCTGTTCGGGCAGGTGCTGGACCGGTGGCACCTGGTACGGCTTGCCCGACGAGACGATCGGAGCGGGGACCTGGAGGGAGACGGGCGCGGGGTCGGCGCCGGAGAAGTCGAGCGCCGAGGTGAGGTCGCCGCAGACGGAGCGGCGCCAGGCGCTGATGTTCGGCTCGTGGATCCCGAACCTGGCCTCCAGGAACCGCAGCACCGATGTGTGGTCGAAGGTCTCCGAACACACCCAGCCGCCGCGCGACCAGGGTGAGATGACCAGCAGCGGCACCCTCGGACCCAGACCGATCGGCTGGAGGCCCCCCGGGTCGGCGCCGGGGACCAGCGGGCTCATCTCGCCCGGGTACTTGCCGAGGTCGAGGATCTCGTCACCGAGGCTGCGGACCAGGTCGCGGGAGACCATGCCCTGTGCACCGGGGGCGCTGCCGACAGGCGGCATGGGCGGTACCACGTGGTCGAAGAGGCCGTCGTTCTCGTCGTAGTTGACGATGAAGACCGTGCGGCCCCACACCTCGGGGTTGGAGGTGAGTGCTTCGAGGACGAGGTTGATGTAGGTGGCGCCGTCGGTAGGTGACGCGGACGGGTGCTCGGAGTACTTGTAGGGCGGGACGATCCAGGACACCTGGGGCAGCGTCCCGTGCTCCACGTCGGCGCGCAGCTCCTTCAGCGTGTGGTCCGACGCCCCCTTCTCCACCAGCGGTCCGGTGGCGCCCTCCGCGACCTGGTACTGCTCGAAGAACATCAGTGAGTTGTCGGTGTAGTTGTCCGTGGGACTGCCCGGCTCGCCCGTGCCGCCCTGGTACAGCTTCCAGCTGACCTTCGCGGCCTCCAGCCGTTCCGGGTACGTGGTCCAGGTGTAGCCGTTGGTGTTGTTGCGCTCGCCGAGCCCGGGGCCGTTGGGGCTGCGCCCGTACACATTGCGCGGGTCGCAGGTGCCGCTCCACAGGTAGATCCGGTTCGGCGCGGTGTCTGCGTGCACCGAGCAGAAGTACGAGTCGCAGATGGTGAACGCCTCGGCCAGGGCGTAGTGGTAGAGCAGATCCTGCCGCTTGAGGTGGCCCATGGTGAGGGCGTCCTGCTTCTGGTTCACCCACTGGTCGTGGCGGCCCTCGTTCCAGGCGAGGTGCCCGCTGCTCCAGCCGTGGTCGGTGCCCGCCTGGTACTCGGTGGTGTTCCTGGGGTCGATGTACCAGGGCAGTACCTCGGTCGCGGTGTCCGGCAGCCCGCGCGCGTTGTAGCGCGCGGTGTGCGTGCCCGCGGCCGGCTGGTTCCATACGGGTCTGCCGTTGGGCAGCAGCGCGGGGCGCGGATCGCCGAAGCCGCGTACACCTCGGAGGCCGCCGAAGTAGTGGTCGAACGAACGGTTCTCCTGCATCAGGATCACCACATGGTCGACGTCCTTGATGGACCGGGTGCGGGAAAGAGCGGGCATGGCCATGGCCTTGCCTATCGCCCCCGGGAAGACCGAGAGTGCGGCGGCCGATGCGGCGGTCGCGCCGCCTGCCTGGAGGAAACGCCGACGATCAAACGTGGCCATGTGGCTGCAACCTTCTGTTGGCAACAAGGGGATTTCGAACACGTCCGATCATTCAGTGCCGCATCCCCTGCTGGGTATCCCTCCGGAGACCACCGGGTGATCGACCGGCCAACTCTGTGTTCACCCGAGCCCGGACGAGCAGGCCCCTGTTCTGCGGGAATGCCGCCGGGCCGTGAGCAATCAGGCATCGCGGCCCTCGCGGGAAGCTGCTGCGAAATCCGTCGTGGACGGTGGCGGCCGGCCCCGATCCAGGGCAGTCCATGATGAATTTCCGCGCAGAAAAGGCTGATTCCGCCGGGACTTATTCGATATCGGCTGGTGCGCGGCGAGACGCCCGATCCACACCATCGATTTTTGCCCAAGCTGTGTCCGAAACTATTCGTTCACCCTGCTCAGCGCCTCTGAGATCTCGACAACGGCACATCCACGCCCATAGCGTCTCGCCCATGACAACCCCCCCGGATGACCGGAGGTTCCGGCGTGAGATGGCCGTGGCCCACAGGTCTGGATGGCATCTCATCGACTTGCTCAGCGCACTCCCTGAGCCAGGCGATTCACTGATGGTGACTGTCCTGGGCGAGCCCGTCGTCGTCTGCCGCAACGCCGCCGACGGAGAGCTTGAGGCATTCCGGTGCCTGCGACGACCACGTGGCGCGCCGCAGCCCGTCCGGTGCGTCATACGATACGGAATGATCTTCGTGAATCTCCAGCAGAACGATCACGAAGACATATCGGCCGAGACCCTTCGAACGGTTACCCCCCAGAGCGCCTGAGGCGAATCCCCCGTCACAGCAGATCGCCCGGGCGCTCTCCCCGGACAGCGGCGCCACCGTGACCTGAACACGGTGGCGCCGCTGCGGTTTTCCGGCTCACCGGCAGAGCGCCGGGCCGGAATGCCGGTGCCGTTCCCAGAGACGGCACCGGCTGGGCAGAAAGTCAGGAAACCATGAGCAGACGGCTTTCCACTCCGATGTACTCGCCATTGACCCCGTCGGCGTCGGGCGACGCGAGCAGCTTGACGTTCTTGGCTGCCGCGGCCACCAGCGACGCGTCGACCCGCGTCTGCCAGGCGGATGCCGGGTGCGTGGTGCCGCGTACCGAAACACGCTGACCCAGAGGTGAGTTGAGAGTGACGACGTTGCAGGTGATGCCGTGAAATGCCTCGTCGCGGGCCATCCGGCTGACGAAGCCGCGGAGCGCCGCCTCGGACGTACTGCCGAACTGCCTGGCGGAGAGGCCGTCCTGGGCGGACGTGCAGAGGAAGATGATGCGCCCCTGCCCGCTCGCCCTGAGGGCTGGCACGGCCCTGCGGATCAGCCGGAAGGTGCCGATCATCCGGTTGTCGGCGACGGAGACGAACCGGTCGTCCCTCAGCATCAGATCGCACGACAGATCGATGGAGGCAATGACGATGCCGACGGGCCCGTGCCGCTCCTCGACGAGGGCGAGCGCCCCGTCGATCTGCGACTCGTCCGTCACATCACACGCCACAGTCAGGTCCGGCCCCGCGGGTGCGTGCGGGCCGGAGTACATCGCGGCGACACGGTCACCGCACTCTTGCAGCGCCTTCGTGATCCCCTGGCTTACCTCACTGTGTCCATCGACGATGAGCACGGACCGCTGGGATGGCATTGCAAGTCCCCTACCTTTCGCGAATGCAGCAGACACTCTGCATTGTTCACCTGCGACAGATCAGAGTCTCGCGGCCATCGACCGCTCTTTCCACGCAAAAGACTTGCAGATAATTGTGGACCCGCCGCCCGGCGGGCAGTTACGGGGGAAATGTGACACTCTCTACCCAAGATGCGGCAGCCCTGCGCACGTTGCTGGAGAGCCGCCGGGCCGCCATCGCGCCCGAGACCGTGGGCTATACCGAGCGGAGCGGAGCCGGCCGTCCGGTCAACGGACTGAGCCAGGAGCAGATCGACACACTGACACACCGGGCCCGTGGCACCTACGGACGGCTCATCAACGGACCGGAGCACCGGCCCAATCCGACGTACCTCGGCGATCTGGCACGGCTACTGAGAATGACGGAGCAGGAGTGGACAACGCTCTACTGGCTGACCCGCCGCGAAGTGCCCGCTCCGCTCCACAACACCTCAGGCATGGAAGTCCCCGGGGCCTGGAAGGCCGTGGAGCTGATCCACGGCGTCATGGCCTATGTGGTCGACTCCGCCTGGAATCTGATCACCTGCAACAGGGAATACCACGAGCTCTTTCCCGGCGGAGAGGCTCCACAGAACGCCCTGATGTTCATGGCGGTCCATCCCGAACGGCACGCCTTACTGCTGGACTGGGAGCGAAGCTGGGCGCCCTTCGTGCTCGGCCAGTTGCGGCGGGCGACCCAGGAACGCCCGGACAACAAGGATCTGGCTCGGATCGAGGAGTACGTACTGCACGATCCGGTGGCAGGTCCGCTGTACGAAGCAACCCCCTTCCTGGCCCTGCCATTTCCGGATGGTGCACAACGCCCCGTTTACCACCCTCAGTTGGGCGAAGGGATGGTGAGCATCTCCGCGGCGGAGCCGGTCACATCACCGGGCTCCCGGCTGATGCTGCTCGCCTTCCGGCCCGGACCGCCCAGCGAGCACCGCAGGAATCCAGACTTGCGTGCAGCGCACAACCTCATTGATTTGTTGGACACTTGATGGACGATCACACGACCCCCCTCCGGGGTTAACGGGTGATCAGACTGCGGGACTTTCGTGAAAGATGGATCGCACTGGCGTACGTTGTTCGTACATGTAATCGAGCATTAATGGGAGCTGCCCATGCCCGCCTACGTCAGCCGCCCCGCGATCGTTCTGCCGGAGTTCGAGGTGAGCACCCGGGACATCATCGACGACATCGCGCGGAACCACCCGGACGACCCGCGACTGAAGGTGTACGAGCGGGTGATCGACAACCTCCAGGTGGACAACAGGTACTTCGTGGCCCCGCTGGACTCGCCGATCATCTCGGGGAACGCGGAGGTCACGGAGCGGGTGGGCACCGGCTTCGGCCACGCGGCACGAATGGGCGAGCAGGCCGCGCGGAAGGCCATGGCGCAGGCGGGTGTCGAGCCGTCGGAGATCGGCGCCATCGTCACCTCGCACGCCACCACCTGGGGCATTCCGGGGCACGATGTGGTGCTCAGCAACGCCCTCGGGCTACCTCCGCAGGCCCGGCGCATCGCGCTGACCACGGTGGCCTGCGCCGGCGGAATCCAGGCGCTGATCCGTGCCTTACAACTGGCCGCCGCCGAGCCGGGCACGAAGGTCCTCGTGGTCGTCTCCGAGGTGCTCAGCTCCATCTACAACCACCGGGACACGACGATCCAGAGCATGATCTACAAAGCACTGTTCGGGGATTCCGCGGGCGCCTGCGTCGTCTCGACGACGCCTCCCGACGGGCCGGGAATCCGTATCGAGGATCCGGTGAGCGCGAACGCCTTCGAAATGCGGCTGCCCGATACCGAGGATCTGTACAGCGGGAAACTCGACACCAGTGGGATCCACTTCGACAGCACGAAGGCCGGCCAGAAGGGCGCGGCGGATTCGATGCCCTCCGTCATCGACTGGCTGGACCACAAGGTGCCCAACTGGGCCATCATCCATCCCGGGAGCCCCGGCATCATCACTGATGTCGCCAAGAGCCTCGGGCTCGCCGAGGAACACACCCGGCACTCGCGCGCCGTCCTGGCCGAGATGGGGAATCTGGGCGGGGTCAGTGTCCTGGCCGTCCTGGACAAGCTGCATTCCGCGCCGCCCGCGGCAGGCGAGTCGGGCGTCGCGGTGGCCTTCGGTCCGGGATTCGTCACCGCGGCCCTGCGCTGTTCATGGTCGGTGCCCGCCGGAGACTGACGGAGCTCACAACGGCTTGCGTGCCCTGACGCCCAGGACGACAGGGGTGGGCGCCCCGTGCTCGGTGAACCCTTCCAGCACGAGTCCCGCGTTCAGAAAGGCCTGGAACAGGCGGGGCAGCGGCAGATGCCCCGCTCCCACCTTGTCCCGCAGGCCCTGACCGGTCCAGGACTCGGTGGTCCAGGGGCTGTCGAGGTAGCCCGGCCGGAGCAGCACCGCGTCCGGGTCGCTCCGGTCGGCGAACCCGCCGCAGAAGCAGGGGTGGACGCCGATGTGTACGAACACCCCGCCGGGCCGCAGCACCCTGGCGACCTCACCGAGCACCGCCGCGTAGTCGGGCATGTCGGTATGGACCATCACCGCGACGGCCGCCGGAACCGCGCCGTCCAGGAGGGGCAGCCGCGCGGCGTCGGCCTGCGCGACGGGCAGCCGGCCGCGGGCATGTGCCAGCATCCCGGCCGAGAGATCCACCCCGACCGGCGTCCAGCCGAGACCGCGCACCCGGTCGGCATGGATGCCGGTGCCACAGCCGACTTCGAGGCAGACACCGCTTCCCCCGCCGAGGAGCCCTGCCAGCTGCCCGCCCAGGGCACGTGGATTGCCGTCGGAGGTCCCGGCGTCCCCGGCGCCCAGGAAATCCCGCTCGTACCAGTCTGCTATCCGGTCGTATGCCGCTTCCGGCGCCATGTGCGTACCTCTTTCGGCCGTTCCCGCTGCGGCTGTCGCCCGGTGCGGCCGCCGACTCGTTCCCTGCCCTCGGGCACGGCCCCTGCCCCCGATCCCGCCCCGGACGCAATCGCCCTGCCGCCCCTCCCCCACAGCCAACTCACAGCCTGGAACGGCGACTGACGGGACGTCGCCACTGTGGCGGGCGCGGCCGGAAGCGGCCTTGCCGATCCTTCCGCCCTCTTGACCGGGCACGGTCAGCTACCTGAGTGTGTGGTGGGCCCGGCCCGCAATCCTTTCGCAGGAGGTACACGTGAGACGTTGGAAGACTCGCGGCGCGGTCGCCGCAGTCGCGGCGCTGCTGTTCGCCGGAACAACAGCTCCGGCATCAGCCGCCTTGACAACGTTGTCCAACGCCGCCGCCCCACCGGGCGCACAGCTCGTCGACGACCCCGCCGACTACGTGGACCCGCTGATCGGTACCGGAAGCGGCGGCTCCACCGTGGGAGAGATCAACAACTTCCCCGGCCCCGCCACCCCGTTCGGCATGATGCAGTTCTCACCCGACACGGTCGGTTCGTACGCCGGTTACCAGTACCACAGCGACACCCTGCGCGGGTTCAGCGTCGATCACGCGTCGGTCGGCTGCACCGCCTTCGGCGATGTGCCGATCCTGCCGGTGACGGGCGACGTCGGCTCGGCGCCGTGGGACAGGACCGAGCACTTCTCGCACACCGACGAGAAGGCGGAGCCGGGGTACTACGCGGTCACCCTCGCCGACTCGAAGGTACGCGCCGAACTGACCGCGTCGACCCGCACCGGGCTCGCGGCGTTCACCTTCCCCAAGGGCGCGGACACGGCGCAGGTCCTGGTCAAGGGCGGCGCGAGTCTCGCGGGCGACAAGCGGGCCGATATGCACGTCGTCGGCGACCGGCAGGTCACCGGCTCCGCCACCACCGGGAATTTCTGCGGCAAGGGAAACGAGTACACCGTTCACTACGCCATCACCTTCGACCGCCCCTTCACCGCCCACGGCACCTGGGACGGCAAGACGGTGTCGAAGGGCAGCGACACGGTGAACGCGCCGAAGGCCGGCGCCTATCTCACCTTCGGCACGGCCGGGACCAGCACCGTGCGCGCCAAGATCTCCATGTCGTACGTCTCGGTGGACGGCGCCAAGGCCAACATGGCGTCCGAGGTGCCCGGCTGGAGTCTCGACAAGCTGCGCGCGCAGACCCGCGACCGGTGGACGTCGGCGCTGCGCAAGGTCCGCGTCGCGGGCCGGGACACCGGTCAGCTGAAGACGTTCTACACCTCGCTCTACCACTCGCTGATGCACCCGAACACGTTCAATGACGTGGACGGGCGCTACATCGGCTTCGACAACAAGGTCCGCGAACTCCCCGAGGGCCGTACGCAGTACGCGAACTTCTCGGACTGGGACACCTACCGCTCCCTCGCTCCGCTCCAGGCCATGCTCTGGCCCAAGGAGGCGAGCGACATGGCGCAGTCCCTGGTCAACGACGCCGAGCAGGGCGGCTGGTGGCCTCGCTGGCCGTTCGCGAACGGCTACACGGGACAGATGACGGGCGACAACTCCGTGGCGCTCATCGCCAATCTGTATGCGTACGGCGCCCGGGACTTCGATCTCAAGACGGCGCTCAAGTACCTGGTCAAGGGCGCGACGACGGTGGACAGCACGCCCGGCGCCTACCATGAGCGCCCCGACATCGCCAACTACGTCGAGCGGGGCTACGCGCCGAACAACGACGCCTCGCGCGGCGACCACCAGCGCGTCGGCGGCTCGGTGACGCTGGAGTGGGCGATCGACGACTTCTCCATCGCACAGCTCGCGACCGCGGCCGGGGACAGCAGGACGGCCCGGCAGTTCACGCTCCGCAGCCAGAACTGGCAGAACATCCTCAATCCTGCGACCGACTACCTCCAGCCGCGCGGTGAGGACGGCCGCTTCCCCGACGGTCCTGGCTTCCAGCCGCCGCCGGAGGGCAAGTTCGGCCAGGACGGCTTCGACGAGGGCAACGCCGCCCAGTACAACTGGCTCGTCCCGCAGAACACCGCGGGCCTGATCACCGCCATGGGCGGCCGTGACGCGGCGTCCCAGCGCCTGGACACGTTCTTCACCAAGCTCAACGCGGGCCCCAACGAGCCGTACATGTGGGCGGGGAACGAGATCGACTTCGGGGTGCCGTGGGTCTACGACTATCTCGGGCAGCCGTGGAAGACGCAGAAGGCCGTCCGAAATGTGGCCACCACGCTGTTCACCCCCACACCGGACGGCGAGCCGGGCAATGACGACCTGGGCGCCCAGTCGTCCTGGTACGTCTGGGCCGCGCTCGGTGTGTACCCCTCGACGCCGGGCACATCCGATCTGGCCGTGCACAGCCCGCTGTTCGAGCGGGCCGTGCTCGATCTGCCCGGCAAGGGCAGCGACCTGGACATCCGCGCCCCGAAGGCGTCGGCGAGCACTCCGTACGTCCACGATCTGAAGCTCGACGGCCGCGACTGGGAGCGCACCTATCTGCCCAAGTCGGCGGTGTCCCGGGGCGGTCGGCTGGACTTCACCCTGTCCGGGACGCCCGACACCCACTGGGCGACATCGGCGGCGGCAGCGCCCCCGTCGTACCGCACGGGCGAACGGTCCTTCCTGGCGAACGCGACCCCCAACCAGGTCACCGCGGCGCCGGGCGGTGAAGGCGCCGACGTCACGGTCGACGCGCAGCGCCTCGCCGGACGGGACCACAGCCTGACCGTGACCGCTTCCCCGCCGAAGGGTCTGACG